>NZ_JADOEK010000035.1:0-1248 GCF_027563165.1 Alteromonas sp. PRIM-21
TCTAGGGAACGACCTTTCGCCCAATACGACTCTTGAGACAAGAAACGATGAATGAACTCAACGTCGAGCTTCGTTTTATCAGACGAGATTTCAATTTCCATAGCTCACTTCTGTTAAGGCTTATAACGCCCCACTAAGGGGCGATAACACATGGGCTAAATTTAGGAACGAAGTGACGCAGCCCATGTGTTAGCGTCCCAGCGAGCGAAGCGAGTGCCTTAAGTGGTTTGTTATACGTCACGGCTCTGATACTTCCTTTATGTGGCCAGCTGAACTTAATAATTTTGCCAACGCAGTTGCAACTTTTTCTTTCGATTCAGTCGGGTTTATTTTGTTAAACAAATTTCTGAAAAATGGAATGTCGGCCTCGATAAAGCAGTGCCATACAACTGATTCGTTTGTGGGGGGCTTTAGTTCATTATTGCTATCTATTTCATCGACGTTACCGCAACCAATCCAAATTGGACAAGGTTTTTCCATACAGTCGATTCGCCATCCCCAATCTTCTGGAAATGCTTTTGTTGTAAATCCAACATCATTCAAATTATTGGAGATCCATTCTGCTAAGGATTTTCCGTATCGCATTGGATTAGTTTCGTCATCCTCTCCATCAATAATTTTGATTTCCGAAGACTTAAAATAAAAAGAGTGTTTCACTCATCCTCCATGACGTATAACGCTAAGCTTTGGGGCGCTAGCGCGTGGGCTAAAATCCGAGCGAAGCGAGCCAGCCCACGTGTTAGCGTCCCAGCGACCGAAGGGAGTGCCAACAGCGTTTTGTTAGGCGTACAACTGAAAGTACGCAGCTTTGCTGCCACCACTAGCCGATAAGGCCACTTATTTAAATTGTTGAAATTAAGATAAAACAACCCTGTACGAAATGCCAGATGTTAAGGACATTGCTGGATAAAAGAGCGAGTTTAGAAAGCTGGTGATGCAGAATGTTGGCGTTGTGATGTTGATTAAAAGCGCGTTGCTAAAGCCGTTGAAACTACCGAAAAAGTAAGCCGCAAAGACAACCTAGCGAAACAACCTTGATGCTGTAATGTCACGGTTGAACCTACTTTTAAATGCTGTAAGTAAATGACGCCTAACTTTTCAATAACGGGCGCAGGCACGTAGGGCATAATGGCGCAGCCGCCCCGCGTGTATGCGTCCCAGCGAACGCAGTGAGTGTGTTAATTGGGTTGTTATGTTTTATCACTGAATGCAATAACTTCTATTTCTACTAGATGCCTAGGACTATAA
>NZ_JADOEK010000005.1:0-244193 GCF_027563165.1 Alteromonas sp. PRIM-21
ATGTGTTAGGCCTGCCGCCAGCGTTCAATCTGAGCCATGATCAAACTCTTCAATTAAATATATCGAAATATGAATCGTCGTTGTGACACTCTTAACGAGTGCCCACACAGATTGTCTTGTCTAAATTGTTAAAGAACGTTGCGACTTCGTCGCAATTCACCAGAAGCCGTTGCTTCTTAGTGACCCACCCTGTTCGAGTGAGGTGCGCATTATACGCTGGAAGTTTTCGTTGTCAACACTTTTTGAAAATTTATTTTCTGAAGCGTTTCTTCTAAACTCCCGTCTTTACTGGCCTATGTAGGTAGTAGAGACTTACTTCAGGAGGGTTGCCGTTTTGCTTTTCCCCCGAAGCGGATGCGCATTTTAGGGAAATGAGCGCTCACGTCAACACTTATTTTAAATAAATACAAAAAAAGCGACCATTCGGTCGCTTTTCACTCTATTCGTTTATTATGCAGGCAGAATTATGGAAAAGAGCTCTGTCTAATAACACTAAAAGAGGTTTCCCTCTTTTCATAAAGACTAGAACTGCCTACTTACTGCTTAGAAACGTCTTCACTTTCGCTTTGGTTCTTTTTATCAGCATTGAAGTCCGCGTCTTCTTCGTGATCGCCTACCACGTCATCTAAAGTCACTTTCTCTACCGTGCGGAAAGTATTGATAGGCCCTGCCAGTGCATACAAGGCAAATACTAAAAATAGTACAAGCGCTGGCTCTGTTGCAACAACAACGAATATTAAAAGCACTAATAGAAGGCCAACGAATGGAACCTTGCCATGCCAGTTAACTTCTTTGAAAGAATTATACTTAAAGTTACTCACCATAAGTAAGCCAGCTAAACCAGTTACTGCGGCCACAATTAATCCGTAGTCAGTCCCTACTGCATCATACTCGACACCAACCCAAACAAGACCGGATACAACTGCCGCTGCCGCTGGACTAGCAAGACCTTGGAAGAAACGCTTATCAGCGATGCCAACCTGTGTATTGAAGCGAGCTAGACGCAATGCTGCACCGGCTACATATACAAATGCAGCTAACCAACCTAACTTGCCTAGTTCTGTTAATCCCCAATTATAAGCAACAAGCGCAGGTGCCATACCAAAAGAGACCATATCGGCCATAGAGTCATACTCTGCGCCGAAATCACTTTGCGTATTTGTCATTCGAGCTACGCGTCCGTCCAGTCCATCAAAAATCATCGCGACAAATATAGCAACCGCTGCAGCTTCAAAGCGGCCGTTCATTGATGATACAACAGCAAAGAAACCAGAAAACAAACCTGCTGTTGTTAATAAGTTGGGAAGTAAGTATATCCCTTTACGTTTTTGTTCAGACATATGTCCTCGTACTTCTACATGTAATTGAGTTAATTATTTCATAGATATGCAAGAAGGCATAGCAAAGTAAAGATACAGCCAGCTTCCATACATAAATTTCTGCGATGACATATTCAAAAAGCTTTGCAATACATTTAGATGAGTCCACTTTATCAAATAAGGACAACGCACAAAGGCTAATAATTTAGAACCTGCTACCTTACTTACCTCGCCAATCAGTAATAACTAGGTATACGGTCACATACCTTAAACAGGTCACCGTTTATATATCATACAACTCCATGTTGAAACTAAGTACTTTCCAAAAAAGTGTGTGTATATAAATAGTACAACGCTTGGAAGGATTGTACTTGAAGCGCTATGCGCTTTTTATATAGGAAAGTAATGATGCGATTACTAGACAAAACCCTTTCTTCCAAGACCTTGCTATTGCTTTCGATGGCGTTAGTATCGACGCTGAGCGCCAATTCTGCATTTGCTACCTATTATAAAAAGCATGATTACTCTTACTGCGGCTCATCGGGTAGCAGCAACACCCAGAGTAAACAGTGTAACTCGCCGCTTGGTGAGTATACCTATGATCTAGTCGACGATGGTGTTTACAATAGTGTTAACCCTGTTAACTCTCCTGTGGAGATTGATGGCGTAAACATTTCTTTGTCCGCATTTTCAGATACTAATAATGTGACTGGCGAAACAGTGGTTGCCGCTAGCCTACAAAAAATCTCAAATACTTGGGCTTATGGAGTTACCAATAATGACGAAGCTTACTACAACGGTAGTTCTGACCATGCTATCGACAACCTAAACTATTATTATGAAGGTAGTAAGGCTGCATATAAAAGCGGAGTGACCAATGTTGAGCGTGATTATGACTTTGTACTGCTTTCATTTGACTCTGCAGTGACGCTAACTGGCGCGAGCTTTTCATGGTTATATAGCAGTAATGATAGTCAAGTTTCAGTAGCTGCCTTAAATGACACCTCTGCTTTGACCTCTGGTGTAAATACATGGAGTGATATTGTTGCAGACGCGCTTACTTCTGCATCTTATGATATCGAGAACTGCGACTACCTAGAACACCGTGCAGATTTCGCATTCACTGAATCTGCGCAATATTGGCTCGTAGGGGCATACAACACAGTATTTGGCAATATTGGTGGGTACATTGGCAACGATGCTTTCAAACTTGCTAATGTTGGTTTCTCAATTACAGAAACGACAGGAACACCGGATACTACAGAAGTGTCTGAGCCTGGTACTATCGGCTTGTTAATGGCTTGCTCTCTATTCGTCATGTGGCGCCGTAAAAAAGCCATTTAAGAAAATTAGACTTTAGATCACTGACAGGTGGTACAACCTGTCAGTTTTTTTTACTCACGACGACAACAACTTAAAATACAATCTTAAAATCAATAGGATACAAAGCGGCACACTTAATGCTTACACGTAAAACATATTTTGTTTTTAGCATTACGTGACGGATAATCCATGAAGTATATAAAGAGAGCGGCTCTTTGCGCTATGTCACTTCTTAGCAGCACAGTTTTCGCAAATGACAGCACTTTAAATGAAGAAACCTATTCGTTGGGTTCTACTAAATATATAAGCGAATCTCTTAACCCGCTTTCATCGAATTTCATCGAAATAGATGGCCAAAAAATCTATGTTGGAATCACCGGTTGGGCCGATACTGGCGGTAGTTCAGACTTGGTATTAGAACAAGGCGCTATTAAAGGTTGGGAAAACAGCAAAGGCGTCTGGGGCTATGGTCTCTATAACAATGACACTCGACATAATTCGCAATACGGAACCTATGACACTCATAGTCTAGATAACTATACAAATGAAGGCTCCCAAGACTTTGATATGTTTTTAATTTCGTTTAGCGAAGAAGTTACGTTAACGAGTGCTTCATTTAGTTATAAACATGGTGGTGATGGAGAAAGAGAAATAACGGTAGCAGGACTTAAAAATGCTAACGCCTTTCAGGATGCTGTAAACTCAACTTGGAGCGATGTTTATAGTACTATAGTTGAGAACACACTGGGCCATTTTAGTTTGGGGAATAAGGTTAATGGTGTATTTGAATCAAGTTTCACAAACACTATTTCTGGAACAGCTCAGTATTGGTTAGTGGGTGCTTACAATACTGTATTCGACAAAAACAATACATCTCACACTGGAATAGGCTTAAAACTCTCATCTTTAAATATTGGGTTGAAAGACAACACGCAGCAGCCTCCCTCAACAGAAGTCAGCGAGCCAGGTGCCCTTGCACTGATGAGCTTAGGTTTGGGTCTTGTTCTTTATCGACGTAAGCGTCGCGTTTAATTGTTTAAAAACGCTTAGAAAACACGTATCTTTAGAAGGTGGCTTAGGCCACCTTTTTTTATGCTATTTTTGAGCCAGTGGCTAGGCTAAGTTTCGAAGGTTTATATGGATTTTTTTAATAATAAAAAGCGAATTGTACATCGCGCTATTATCTCTGCAGTTGCCTCATCGTTAATCACTTTCAACAGTTTTGCTACTACATCTGAAGATTACGAAAAAGCGCTCACCGCGTTTAACCAAAACGAGTATGACGAAGCCTATATCCACCTTAAAAACAGCTTACAGAAAGACCCTGAGAATCTAGCTGCAAAAATTCTTATGGGCGAAATGTTGCTTATAAACGGCTACTTAACCGCGGCCGAAATGGAGTTTGTAGAAGCACTTGAAATGGGTGCTGACATTAACCTTCTGGCAGAACCGCTTGGCAACACATGGCTATTTCTAAACAAGTATCAAAAGATTGTGGACTTTTTAGACTCAGACAAGCTGTCAGGTGAAGCAGAGCGTGAATGGTTGATGATTCGTGCAACCGCGTGTATTAGATTGGAAGACGAGCAGTGCGCCTTACGCGACTACAACAGCATCGTTTCCCTTTCGCCAGACTTCGTACCTGCCATTAATGGTCTAGCGTCTATTGCCCTTCAAAACGAAGATTTATCTAAAGCAAACTCTCTTATCAATAAAGCCATGTCGTTAGAACCAGAAAACGCAATAACATGGCGATTGAAGGGCCAGCTTGCTTACCGGCAGGGAGATACTGACGCAGCAACCGCGCATTTACAAAAAGCCCTTACGTTCAACCGGGACGACCCTATTGCCCTGCGTAATTTAGTAGATTTGTATTTAGAAGCGAAAGACTACGATACAGCAAAGCTATTCGTTGATGAGATCATTGAAGACACGCCTAATGATCCTCTGGCCATTTTACTCAATAGCTGGTTGCAAAGCAGAGACAACCAACAAGCTATTGATAACGAGAAGCTAAAAGAGCTTAATGATTTTATGGCGCAGCTTGACCCTGAGCTCATAACTTCGCAACCTATGTTGCTATATATCAGTGGTTTAACAAACTTCTTTAATAACAACATGGAAACAGCTGCGAAAGACTTTAATGGCTATTTGCAACAAGAGCCTGATGACTTACAGGCTGTATTAATGCTAAGCCAAGTCTATATGGCAACACAGCAAGACAAACAAGCGCTTGCGCTGCTTGAACGCCATCAAGATGCGTTAATGGAAGACCCTGACTCAGCACTTCTTCTAGGTGACTTATTTATTCGCCAAAACAAAGCGTTCAAAGCTGAACGCCTACTGCAAAATCTTGAATACAAATACCCTAATGAGAACAAGCTTCAGCTTTTCAAGATTAAATTAATGGCTGCCAGAGGTAAGCAGGACGAAGCGCTATCGATTCTTGAAAAGAATTTGCCGACCTACAAAGATAACGCGGGTTTTCTATTCACTTATTCATTAATGAATTTACAAGCCCAGCAGTTTGATAATGCTTTAAAAGGCGCAAACCTGCTAAGTGAACTTTATCCTGACGAAGCTGAAGTGTACAACTTAAAAGCCGGCATCTTGATAAGACAAGGTCAGTTAGAAGAAGCTAAAACCAATATCGAAAAGGCGCTGGCACAGAACCCTACCCTCTTTCCAGCAAAATTCAATTTAGCAGCTACAGAGAGTCGTTTAGGGAATGTAGATAAATCTAACCAACTTGTAGAAGAGCTACTTGCTTTGTCCCCTCAGCATAACGAAACTTTAATGCTAAAGGCGTTTAATTTAACCAAAGCGGGCGCCGTAGAAGACGCGAAGCAAATTTACCTCGATATATTAACGCTCAATCCTTCGAATATCGGTGCTAGAGAGCGCATTTCATCTTTATACCAGCAACAAGGCGACATCAAGAACGCACTGTATCATTTAGATTTGCTTATAAAAGATGATTTCGACAATGCTGACTACCTTCTTCGTAAAGCTGCCCTTCAGTTAGGGAATAACCAGCGTGCAGATGCCGAAAAAACGCTAAGCATTGTAAGAAACTTTATTAACGACGACGCGGGTAAATTAATTGCCTATGCCGACCAAGCCCGAAACATTGGTGATAGCGAGGGCGCGTTAAACGCCATGGCTCGCGCACACGACATAGCCAAAACGAGTACTTTTGTAACTTTGCGTTATACCAGCTTATTGTTAGATTTACAAAAAAACGATAACGCACAGTCGCTATTAGCGACCATTCCAGCAAACCAGCAAGAAAATCCGGTCTATCACTTTCTGAAGGGAAGATTAGCTGCGAATAAGGGTAATGATGAAAGTGCGATTAACGCTTTCGAAAAAGCGCTAGACGTGGATGCTGCTTTTGCACAGGCATTTATTGCGATCTACAACTACGCATTAAACGAACAATTTGTTGATGTTTTTTTGAAAACCGCGCGAAAACTTGTTCGTGAAAATGAAAATAACCTGCTGGCGAAAAATCTGCTGGCTCAGTACCTTTTCTTTATACAAGAGTTCGAGGAATCAACAGCACTCTATAAAGAACTTATTGAAGAGCCCAACCTACTTAATCCAGCAGAAGCCTTTAATCGCTTAGCTATCATGCATATTGAAAAATCGCTAATTACCGCGAAAAACTATGCGCGACAAGCTTATGAGCTACAGCCTAACTCTTCTAAAATACTAGACACATTTGGACACATTAAAGCGCTACAGGGAGATTATGAGGGTAGTCTTAAAATGCTTAGAGACGCTTTCGCAAGAGACGCTAATGACCCCAACATTCGCTATCATTTGGGGTACACGCTAGCAAAATTGAATAGAACTGAGGAAGCGAAGAAAGAGCTAGAGTATGCAGTAAATGTAGAGCGACCTTTCTTCAGGCGTCCGCAGGCTAGAGCATTATTAGAGAGCCTTTAAGGCTCTCTTCACATATAGCTATAAACAGCACGAACAATTGCGTTTGTGCTTCTCCATCTTACCAATGCCTGGATTAAAGGTATTGGTAGGGTCTAGCTCTCTGTAAAACTGCTGTAAAGTACTCTCTGCTTTATACAGATGCCCAACATTATGCTCGGCAGGATATTTAGCACCTCGGCTATCTAATAGTGCCAACATGTCTGCTTTGACTTTGTGAGCGTCGCTTCCCTTCTTTAGTATGTAATCTTGATGAAAAACATGACAGAAGAAATGTCCGTAATAAAGCGGCTTTTCAACATGTTTGGCTATGTGCTCAGGCAATTCTTCTACCCAAAACTTGTCATTGCGTCGCAGGGCAATATCTAACGCCAAAATATCCCCTACTTGTTTGTGATGCATCATTTGATAACGCACCGCGGCACCTGCCGCTGCGAAGCGAAGTAAAAAGGCTTTAGACGCCTCCTCTTCATTACAGGTAATGTAGTCACCATCTAGCTTCTCTTCAGCAAACAGTTTGGCTAAAAGAGTCTTTGCCTCTTCAATACCACCATCGCTCATCTTAAGAATAAGGTGGTGTTCGTACTTGTCGCGGTAGGCTCTCAAACTTGTAGGAATTTGGTCAGGGAAAAACTTACTCACAAACTGCATAATGTTGTCGCTTAGGTAACGAGGCATAAAAGGTAGTTTGTTAAGCACAGCATCCACCCGCCCTTTAAGTGCAAACATTTTAGGTAGTGAATCTGTACCCAAACGTTCAATACTCAATATCGTGTCTTTGCCATACACATCTGCAATATCAAACATTTCTCTATGCAGGTATTCACCTACTTCAGGAATATTTTCAAACGTCGACAAAATGTCTCTGCGTATACGGGTAAGTACACCAGCATCGTTTGTACCGATATAAAACGTTTGTTCTTTTTTTGGTACTTCGAATGTATCTAAGCGAACGGCAAAAACGGCAATTTTACCCGCGCAACCGCTGGCTTCATATAGTCTTGATGGGTCAGCATTGAAGCGACTAGGCGAACTAGCATTTACATCTCGAACGAGCTCTTCATAGTCACTAGCTGACGCTTTTTCACTCGTTTCTGGGAGTGATTTTGGAAAGTTGCCTGATGCGAGATTACCGATAATTTCTTCAGGTGATTCACCCAAGTCTATCCCTAAGTGATTCGCCAGCTTTAAGTCACCGTTAGCATCTACTTGAGCGAATAGCGACAACTCCGTATAAGCGGGGCCTCGTTTAACCAATGCGCCACCAGAATTATTAGCTACACCACCAACGATAGACGCCCCCAAACAGGACGAGCCAATAACCGAATGTGGCGCGCGGTCAAGGGGCTTTAACATTTTTTCAAGCTTAAACAAGGTTGCCCCAGGAAAACTCAATACCTGGTTTCCATCGTTTATTAGAACAATATCATCCATTGCTAGGGTGTTAATAACTACCACAGGTCTATCGTAATCGTCTCCGCTTGGTGTAGAACCTTCCGTTAACCCGGTTTTGGCTGCCTGCATAATGATGATGCAGTTATATTCAACGCAAACCTTAAGCACTTCCCAATATTGCATTAGCGTGTTTGGAAACAGCACGGCCAATGCCTTACCTTCGCCCGAGCGCCACCCTTTTCTGTAATGTTCAGTCTCACGTTTTCCAACGGCAAGGTTGCTTTCCCCTAGTACGCGTTTAAATGCGTTAATAATTGGGGCTGTTTCCATGTATGACTCCTAACACTCATGCTGAAATTGCTCTAGCAAGTAAACTAAAGGAAAAGACAGTGCCAAGGCAATAATAAAGCAATAAAAAAGGCACTGTCTCCAGTGCCTTCAAATTAAAGATTTGGCTTGATGATTAACTGCTTACTACAAATAGACCGCTTTCGTCAGCATCAATACGAATGGTTGATTCCGGTATTAATTCACCCGCTAGCAGTTGCTGTGCGAGTGGATTTTCCACCTGCACTTGTATCGCTCGCTTAAGTGGCCGTGCACCAAACACAGGGTCGAAACCTGCGTCTGCTAACTTATCCATTGCCGCAGCAGAAAGAGTAAGTTTGTAACCTTTTTCCGCTAGTCGTGCTCTTAAGGAAGCAAGCTGAATTTTAGCAATAGACTTAATTTGCTCTTTACCTAACGGATGGAATACCACTATATCATCGACGCGGTTAATAAATTCAGGTCTAAAATGCTGCCCTACAACGTTCATTACCGACGCTTTCATATCGTCATACTGACTTTCGTTGTGTTTATCTTGGATGATGTCTGAGCCTAAATTAGACGTCATGATCACCACGGTATTTTTAAAGTCTACCGTGCGACCTTGGCCATCAGTTAAACGGCCGTCATCCAACACTTGAAGCAGAATGTTAAATACGTCTGGATGTGCCTTTTCAACCTCATCCAATAAAATAACCGAGTAAGGTTTGCGACGTACCGCTTCGGTTAGGTAGCCACCTTCCTCATAGCCAACATAGCCAGGAGGCGCCCCGACTAAGCGTGCTACCGAGTGTTTTTCCATAAACTCAGACATATCGATACGCACCATGGCGTCTTCAGTGTCGAACATGAAGCCAGCCAAAGCTTTACACAACTCCGTCTTACCCACGCCAGTTGGCCCTAAAAATAAGAAAGAGCCAATAGGACGGTTTGGATCGGCAAGCCCCGCCCGTGAACGGCGAATAGCATTTGAGACTGCTTCAACAGCTTCTTCTTGCCCAACTACCCGTTTATGAAGTACGTCTTCCATGCGTAACAGCTTCTCTCGCTCGCCCTCAAGCATTCGCGCTACAGGTATACCTGTCCATCGAGAGAGAACATCAGCAATTTCAATGTCTGTTACTTTGTTTTTAAGCAACGTGGTCTCTCGGGTCTCATTTTCAGCCGCTTGCTCTAACTTTGCTTCAAGCTCAGGGATACGGCCGTACTGAAGTTCCGACATACGATTCAAATCAGATGCTCGACGGGCAATTTCTAAATCTAGCTTTGCTTGTTCAAGCTCCCCTTTGATAGTTTGGGTGCCCTGCATGGCATCTTTTTCATCCACCCACACTTTTTCAAGCTCTGCGTACTTGGTTTCTGCCTGCTCGCGCTCAAGTTCAATCATTTCAAGGCGCTTATGGCTCGCATCATCTGTTTCTTTAGCAAGCGCTTGCTCTTCCAACTTAAGCTGAATAATCCTGCGCTCCAAACGGTCCATATCCTCTGGCTTAGAGTCTATTTGCAAACGAATGCTAGAGGCCGCTTCATCAATAAGGTCGATGGCTTTATCGGGCAATTGACGGTCACTAATATAACGATGCGACAAACTTGCCGCTGCGACAATAGCAGGGTCAGTAATATCTACCGAGTGATGGAGCTCATAACGCTCTTTTAAGCCTCGAAGAATAGCAATAGTGTCTTCTACGCTTGGCTCTTCAACCAATACTTTTTGGAAACGACGCTCAAGCGCAGCGTCTTTTTCAATGTACTGACGATATTCGTCTAACGTGGTTGCTCCCACACAGTGAAGCTCACCGCGTGCCAGTGCTGGTTTGAGCATATTCCCGGCGTCCATGGCGCCATCGCCCTTCCCTGCCCCTACCATGGTGTGCAGTTCATCAACAAATAGAATGACACGGCCTTCTTCTTTAGCCAATTCGTTTAGTACTGCCTTCAAACGTTCTTCAAACTCACCACGGTATTTAGCTCCCGCCACTAACGCGCCCATATCTAAGGCAAGAACGCGCTTGTTCTTCAAACCTTCAGGCACTTCGCCGTTAATGATGCGCTGCGCTAACCCTTCAACGATGGCCGTTTTACCCACACCTGGCTCACCAATAAGCACGGGGTTGTTTTTGGTTCTGCGCTGTAGCACCTGAACGGTACGTCGAATTTCGTCATCACGCCCAATTACCGGGTCGAGCTTGCCTTGCTCCGCTCGCTCAGTTAAGTCTGTGGTGTACTTTTCAAGTGCCTGGCGCACGTCTTCAGCGTTGGGGTCTGTCACCTTCTGTCCGCCACGCATATCATCGATAGCGCCTTCAATGGCGTCTTTGGTGATATTCAAACTTTTAAGAATTTCACCTAATCGCCCTTTATCTTCAAGGGCAGCTAACACGAAAATTTCCGACGTTATATATTCGTCTTTTCGCTGCTGAGCTATTTTGTCGCAAAGGTTCAGCAGAATACCACTATCCTTGCTCAACTGAACATCGCCACCAATGCCTTCAATTCTAGGTAAGCGTTCAATAGCCTGACTCAATGCAGAGCGTAGCGCATTAACATTGATGTTTGCTTGATCAAGTAGCGGACGAACTGAACCACCTTGCTGGTTTAGCATGGCGGTCATTAAATGGACAGGTTCAATATATTGATGGTCTCGCCCCAATGCGAGTGATTGAGCATCGGATATCGCGAGCTGAAATTTACTGGTAAATCTATCTAGTCTCATATTCTCAACCTAATGAATAAACAACTATACCTGCGATAACACGCCGCGATTACGAACATTTTAACTCTCGCTGAGTGGGTAATGATCTGTGCGGAATGGTATTCTTTATGTTCTAGTTATGTAGGCTGCTCAATTGCGATTCAAGTACGAGATTGAAAAGTTAGCCAAAAAATAACAAATACTGTAGGAATTTTGATGTAGCGCAAATAAATGATGGGATTAAGAACTACTGCCCTTAGGGCCGGGTATCTAAAGCATACCTATTACGCTAACCATTCGCCCAGTTGTGCGTTTGTTTTGGTGAGTAGCTCTTCGATGCGAATAGAAGCGTCGCTCGTCAGTGTAAGTACACAGGTTACTTTGCGTAATATCTTCAACGCCAGTTTGCTGCAATTGCATCTGTGCTACTAGAGGTAAATCTAATAAGTACTTCCCTTTATTAGTACTATTGGCAATAGCGCCATCTATGTGGCTAAATTTACTTGCCAACTGTGCATCTACTTCATAGCAAGCGCCGCTAATTGCAGGTCCTATCCATGCTATGAGCTTATTAGCATTACAGCTAAAGTGTCCAACTGCATTGGCGATAATGTTTGTTTCGAGACCTTTCCAGCCGGCATGCACTGCAGCTACTAGTTCACCACTTTCATCACACAACAAGATGGGCACACAGTCTGCGGTCATCACCGCACAAAAGTGTGACTTGGAAGAAGAGTACGCTGCATCCGCAGTGGTATCCACGCTTGGCAGTGACACCACCCGATTACCGTGTACTTGCTCTAGCCACGTTATTTTTTCGCTGTGTGGGATCAGGCTTCTATTGGCTTTAACTAATAAAAGGTCATCCCCCACGTGTGCACCAACATTTAGACCTGCAAAATCCCCCATACTACCGCCCCCCAATCTTGTCGTTGTATATGCGACAATGTTAGAGGGGCATGACCATGCCGGACTGATTAAATCCAACGATGACGTAATAGGTGAATTTGCAGCTGAAAATGTCATAGTGTCATCTGCTTAAAGCATATCTTGCGGGTTGTCTGCAGAGTCTTTCTTCACCGCCTTAAGCAAGTCTTGCATATCTTGAGGCAGAGGTGCCTTCCAGGTCATCCACTCTTCGGTCTCAGGATGGAATAGCGATAGCTGAGCGGCATGTAACGCTTGGCGCTGGAATCCGCGAAGTGCAGCAATAAATTCCTCAGACGCACCTTTAGGTAAACGCGGACGCCCGCCGTACACCTGATCGCCTAACAGCGGATGCTTTATATGCGCCATATGCACGCGGATTTGGTGCGTACGACCGGTTTCAAGTTTCAAACGCAAGTGAGTATAAGCGCGGAACTTTTCAATAACGCGATAATGCGTTACTGCTGGTTTACCCATTTCGCGAACTGCCATGTGCGTGCGCTTTGTGGCATGCCTGCCGATAGGTTCATCTACAATACCACCCGCAACCATAGTACCTAAAGCGATGGCTTCATATTCACGGCTCATCTCACGGCGCTGTAGCTGATCCACAAGGTGCGTTTGCGCAGGTATTGTTTTTGCTACTACCATCAGACCCGTAGTGTCTTTGTCAAGACGGTGGACAATGCCTGCTCGGGGAACTTTGTCAATTTCAGGATAGTGATTTAGCAATGCATTAAGCACTGTACCGCTTGGATTTCCCGCACCAGGATGCACGACTAAATCAGCAGGTTTATTTATAACTAAAATATGCTCATCTTCGTAAACAATATCTAGCGCAATGTCTTGCGCAACACTTGTTACCTGCACGTCCATTTCGGCTTGTACAGTAATGAGTTCATCCATTTGCATTTTGTGTCGTGGAACGGTGATTACTTCACCATTTACCGAAACATTCCCGTCTTGAATCCAAGTTTTTAACTTAGAACGAGAATATTCAGGGAACAAATCAGCCAAAACCTGATCTAAGCGTAAACCAAAATGCGCAGCTTCCGTTGAAGCTTCTAATTGTATTGTGTTCGGCGACTGTGTCATAACACCATTGATTACGTCTAAAAAAGGGTATTATAACAAGTATTCACGCTGTACACTGCCTTGTTTACGTTTTTGTATGGTTTTTCTCGTCGTTAGTACGTTAGAATGCAATTAAAGTGTTGTTGTTTAACACATGAGCTTAGACAGCGAAGTATTAAACTGTTTAGCAGGAAAATAGAATTATTATGAAATCATTTCGTCTACTGGCTCCCGTTTTATTGGGCGCTATGGTATCTGTCGCAGGATGTAGTTCTTCAGATAAAGAAGAGAAAGCCGTTTTAGCTAACATGGGTGCACAGCAACTGTATGACAGAGCAAAGCAAAGCATGGAAGTCGGTAACTTTAGCGCTGCTGCTCAAACGTTAAGTGCGCTAGATTCCCGTTACCCGTTTGGACCACTGTCTCACCAAGTACAGCTAGATCTTATTTACAGCTACTACAAGTCGGGTAAGAATGAAGAAACACTTGCCACCATCGACAGATTTATCCGTCTTAACCCTAATCATTCGGATGTTGACTACGCATATTACATGCGTGGTTTAACTAACATGGAATCAGACAGTAACCTATTCCAAGAGTTAATGAACATCGATCGTACGGATAGAGACCCATCAAAATCTCGCGCAGCGTTTGAAGACTTTCGTCGTTTGATTCAGCAGTATCCTGACAGCAAGTATGCGGCTGATGCGAAGCAGCGTATGGTTCATATTAAAGACCGCTTGGCGCGTTATGAAATTGCAATTGCACGTTTCTACATGAGAAGGGAGGCGTATGTTGCTGCTGCCAACCGTGGTCGCTATGTTATTGAGCACTTCCCGAACACTACGCAGGTCCGACAAGCCCTGGAAATTATGGTTTCAAGCTACGAACAGCTTGGTCTAACTGAGCTTCGTGATAACGCCATGAAGACACTTAGACTTAACTATCCGGATAGCGAGTTTATTAGCTAGTCTAAGCAAGTTCGAAGCGCGAACGACTATTGAACATTAATATTTAAAACGAAAAAACGCACTTAAGTGCGTTTTTTGTTATTTAGCGATTGTAAGCAAAGAAGCAGACAAGCAACCGTTTTAAACCTTAGCGGAAGAAGAGATGGCTAAATGGATTTAATAGTCTCGCTAAACCGGAAGTAAAGTGTAATGGCTGATCTACAATGCTAAATACTAAGCAACCTTCTTTTCCTTCAGCTTTGGGCGTATGGGTCTTTTCACCATCCATGAAAATAAAGTCGCCGGTATCATAGCGGCTAAGTCCATCGCTAAACTCACCATCAATAACTAGCGTGTATTCGGTTCCTCGGTGAGTATGCTCTGGCACACTACCGCCACCGCCCATAAATATAAAATTGGCTACACCCTGATTACCTAAATCAACTGGGGCCTGCCATAGCTTACCGACTAAACTAGACCAGTTCCCGGTCTTGTCGATATACCGGTGAAGGGTTCTAGGCAAAGTAAACGTCCTGCCATCCAATTCAATAGTATTTAATTTTTCTGATTTAGATGGTGCAAGAGGCTTTTTAAAAGATTCTCGATACTCAGAAACACCAACAGTTTCGACACTGCCGTCAGGGGTTTGTGGGAGTTGTGTAATTTGTGAAAACATATCGCCAAACTGAAGGGAAGCATCAGAAGTCGCGAAAGCATTTTCGCTTACAGATGACACCATTTGTGCAGCTAAGCTTTCTGTCTCAATCTCAACGAATCGTTGGCATTTCGGACACATATCACAATGTGCTGAAACCATTAAAGATATAGCAGGTGACAGCGTGCCCTCAACGAAATCTTTAAGTTGTTGGGCACTGGGATGAAACCTAATCATTATCGTTTAACATGACCTTTAATCGTTGAAGCGCCAAACGCGTGCGTGACTTTACCGTTCCTAACGGAATGGAAAGTTCATCGGCAACTTCCTGTTGAGACTTGCCATCAATGTAGATAGCTTCAACTACCGCTTTTTGTTTTACCGGCAGTGATTCAAACAAGTGACCAATTTGCTCTAAAGTAACTTGCTCGTCAAGTGGCGCCTCATTAGCATCTGCAGTTTGCTCACAAAGCACTGGCCACAGGTCATCAGAGCATACATCTTCTTTTCGGTTCTGCAACTTACGCAACATATCAAAGCGTATGTTACGCGCAATTGTGAATATCCATGTCGATGGAGACCCTTTCTCAGCGTTGAAAAGGTGCGCTTTTTGCCAAACATTTGACATAGTATCTTGCACAAGCTCCATAGCTAACGCTTCATTACCCATTTGTTTTAAAGCATATGAACGTAAGCGAGGTGCGAAGTAATTAAATACTCTAGCAAAGGAGCGTTTGCATCTGGCGTCAGCAACCGCCACTAGGTAATCAGACATTTCAGTAGCACATTCTTTAGGTTTGATTGTGCTGTTGCTTTGTTCCAAAGGAATTCCAACTAACATAAGATTCGTCCGCTTTTCCGTTTTGGTTGTATCATTCTACGACGTTCTGACTTAAAACGTTTGCGAAAAACGCAAATGTTGGATTACGAATTTGTAATGTCAACTTCAACTCTCAAAACTAGGCAATCAGTGCAGAAAGATAATTTACCAAACTAGTACATTCTCTTTGTGCTAAAAAATGCTGTTTTTGCGAGCCATCCACTGGCAGTAACTCCAACCATCTATTTAATACCCAGTTGGGACAATCAAATTTTGGTGAGTCGTATAACGACGCCAGTTCTTCGTAATTTCCAAATATTTCTTTAAGCCGCTCGTCCATAGGCGCTATTTGTTGAGGGGCCAAATCGCATTTCCAAGGCGCTAACACCTTACAACTTCCAGTGCGAAGACCGTCTTTTTCGACTTCAATGCTACTTACCTCAACTAAGTGAGAACCAGCAACCTTTATGCCAAGCAACCCATCGTCGAGCATATCAAAGTCAACAACCTGTGCGTATGTCCCTATTTTATGGATATGTTCATTTGAATCTTTGTCACCGTTTGCATTTAGCATACACATCACAAAGCCTTTATTTTCGGCACATGCCTGCTTAACCATACGCACATACCTAGGCTCAAAAATACGCAACGCCATTCTGCCTTCAGGCAAAAGATGCGCAGATAAAGGAAATAAGGGAAAACGTTCTACACTCATACTCAACACTTCCGAAAACACGAAAATACTTACGCGACCGAGTACAAATAGGATCGAATGGGAAAATTTTTCACAGATAAACTGAAAAACATGATCTTAAGTTCAGCAATTAATGTAATTTAGATTTTGTATAAAAATACTAACAGATTTGATATCAGAGACTTGCAATCGATAATCAAAAAATGGTCGAGAGATTAAAAGAAAGTCACAACTTATCTGTCAACCGGTACCTAATATTTTAACGTGAAGGATGCTATATGGATGTCATCGCGCGCTTTTGTAAAATTTACACAGATATATGTCAGATATCTCCAGATGACTTGGAAGACATCTATGCCAGCGATATTACATTTATCGATCCCATCACTGTGCATAACGGAATAGACGAAGTTAAAAGCTACTTTTCTAACCTTCTTACCCAGGCCGAAACGTGCAAGTTCGATATAGCAAACATTTTCCAGTGCTCTGTACAAAATAACCAAAGTCAATCCGAGGTGACTCACGTCATAAACTGGACAATGACCCTCGTCCTCAAAAACAAGACTAAAAAGATAACGCTAGACGGTACAACGCAACTTGGCGTTGCCGATGACATCATCATTTACCACAAAGATTATTACGACTTGGGCGAAATGGTTTACGAGCACGTACCTATCTTAGGTTTTATAATCAAAAAGATAAAAGGGAAGCTGGCAAAATGAAGAGTATCTTAATTACTGGCGCAACATCTGGAATAGGTAAGGCATTAGCAATCAAGTGTGCAGATAATGGGTATAATGTCATTGCCTGTGGACGAAACCAAGATGCCCTCGATGAGCTTAGCAAACATAGTAATATTAGCGCTTGTCAGTTTGATGTGTCAGATGTGGAAGATACAAAGCGAGCATTAGCAAATGTTAAGTTCGATATTGCTGTACTTAATGCTGGTACTTGTGAGTATGTCGACCTTGAAGATTTCGAACCAGACATGTTCCGCCGCGTTTTCGAGCCTAATTTTTTCGGAGTAGTCCACTGTGTTGATGCGCTTCTCCCGAGATTAAAAGATGGCGACAAGCTAGTGATAGTCGACAGTATGGCCCGTCTATTGCCTTTCACACGCACGCAAGCTTATGGCTCTAGTAAAGCTGCCCTTCATTATTTTACGAAGTCTTTAGAAGTCGATCTTCACCATAGAGGTGTGAAAGTACAGGCAGTATCGCCCGGTTTCGTTGAAACACCTTTAACCGACAAGAACGACTTTGAAATGCCGATGAAAATTAGCGCTGAGGAAGCCGCTGAGGCCATGCTCAAAGGAATAGAAAGTAATAAGCAAACCGTTTTCTTTCCTCGCTTCTTTGGGTTTATTCTGCGATTTATGCACATATTGCCGACGCCAATTCAAAAGCGCTTATCCGTGGCCATGCGAAAAAAACAATAAGAGAAGTAAGAATGAATAATAAGATTGCCATAATAGGCACAGGTATTTCAGGGTTGACCTGCGCACACCTTTTAAATAGACAGCATGACATCACCGTTTACGAAGCGAATGACTACATTGGCGGTCACACGGCAACAAAGAAAATCGATGATAACGGCCAGACACATCATATTGATACGGGTTTTATCGTCTTTAATGACTGGACTTACCCGAACTTCATAAAGCTTATTACTCAGCTAAACGTTGACTACCAACCAACAGAGATGAGCTTCTCTGTTATGAGTAAAAAAGCAAACCTAGAATACAACGGTAATAACTTAAACAGCTTATTTGCACAGCGACGTAACATTCTTCGACCTAAGTTTTGGCGCATTGTTAGAGACATACTGACGTTCAATAAAGCGTGTAAAGCCATGGTGGCTGATAAGCGCGACACGTCTTCGTTAACGCTGGAAGATATTATTAAAGAATTAGGGCTAAGCGACGATTTCGCGCGCTACTATATACTACCTATGTGCGCAGCAATTTGGTCTAGTAGCCTCGAACAGACGAGGAAGTTTCCGTTAACCTTCTTCCTGCAGTTTTTTAATAACCATGGCCTGCTCAATATTACTGACCGACCACAGTGGTACACAATTAAAGGTGGCTCAAGCCAATATATCCCCCCACTGATTGCGCCATTTGAGTCTAAAATTAAATTATCTACGGCGGTAGTTTCTGTGGCCAAAAGCGATGATAAGTGGGAAGTTACCGATTCATCTGGTGCAGTTGTGACCTTCGATCATGTCGTGTTTGCGTGTCACAGTGACCAAGCGCTAAAAATGATTCATTCTCCTACTTCACTGCACAAAGATATTCTAGGCAATATTCCCTATGCGGAAAATGATGTAGTAATGCACAAAGACACTGATCAATTACCTAAAAGGAAGTTGGCGTGGGCTAGTTGGAATTACAGCTTAAAAGAAGACTCAAGCGAGGAGGCCCGCCCCGCTTCTGTCACCTACAATATGAACATTCTCCAGCGATTAGAAGCAGAGAATACTTATTGTGTAACGCTGAATAATACGCCTGAAATCGACGAAAAGAGTATTTTGCGAAGCTACCAATACGCGCACCCGCAGTATAGTGCCAACATGGTTGAAGCGCAGTCACGAAGAAATGAGATTTGCGGAGTGGATAACTTACATTTCTGTGGTGCCTACTGGTACAACGGTTTCCATGAAGACGGCGTTACCAGTGCACTAGACGTTTGTGCTCGTTTTGGTGAAGCCCTGTGATAGAAAGCGCGATATATAAGGGCAAGGTATATCATCAACGTTTCAAGCCTACCCAACACAAGTTTGACTACGACATTTATCTGTTTTGGTTAAAGCTTGAAAGCGACGAACTTAACGAGCTATCCGATACGCTGATGTATTTTAGCGCGCATACCAAAGCACGAGTTCGATTCAAGCGAGAAGACTATTTAGGCGACGCTTCTATTCCCTTGAAACAAGCCGTGTTGCAAAGAATGACCGAATTAAATGATGGTAAAGCGCTAAGCGGCGACGTTTTTATGCTTGGCCAATTACGCATGTGGGGGCTTTATTTTAGCCCGGTAAATTTTTATTACCTTCGCAACGCAGAGGGTAAATACACCCATATGCTTGCCGAGGTTAGCAATACTCCTTGGAATGAGCGCCATCACTATCTTGTAAATCTAGACAGCCAAGCCGATACGCCTAAGGCTTTTCACGTGTCGCCTTTTAACCCTATGGATATGACCTATAAATGGTCGATTTCCCAGCCTTCGTCTAGACTTTCTTTAGCGATGGATTGCGTAAGAGAAGACAAAGAATTTAGCGCTGGGATTAATTTGACCAAATTTACTTTAGATAATGCGAATCTATCTGCTGCACTTAAACGTATACCCAGTATGACAATAAAAACCGTGGCCGGAATTTATTGGCACGCGCTTAAGCTATTGCTAAAACGAACGCCACTATATACACACCCAGAAAAGAGTCAGGAACAATAACAATGTCTTTCGGTGAATCTGTACTACTGACCACCTCAGAGGTCTCTTTTGTAGATAAAACTTGTAGAACACTATTTTTGAAGTGTTTAAATCAGCTTCCATTTGGTCGCTTAACTATCCAAGAAAACGGCGATGTCGTTGCGCGGTTCGGCACCGACGAAAGCGACTTGCGCGCTACGGTAAATATCAAAGATGTGCAAGCCTATCGAAAGTTGTTACTTGGCGGCAGTGTGGGGGCTGGCGAGGCGTACATGGATGGGTTGTGGGACAGTGACGATGTAACAGCCGTAGTAAGGATTTTCGCACGGAACTTACCCACCCTAGATGAGTGGGAAAATAAGTTCAAGTGGCTGACCATGCCCATCAATAAAATTCAACATTTTGCGCGTCGAAACACAAAAGACCAAGCTAAAAAGAACATTGAAGCGCATTATGACTTGGGCAATAAGCTTTACACCCGCTTTCTTGATCCAACAATGATGTATTCATCAGCAATATACCCAGATGCAAATGCAACGCTAAACGACGCGCAGAATTACAAATTAAAAGCCATTTGTGACAAATTACAACTTTCTGAAGCAGACCACCTTTTAGAAATAGGCACTGGCTGGGGCGGCCTAGCTGTTTTTGCGGCAAAACATTACGGCTGCAACGTAACAACAACCACCATTTCAGAAGAACAGCACGCCTGGGCAAAGGACTGGATTGAGCGAGAAGGTCTAGAAAGTAAAATTACGTTACTTAAAAAAGATTATCGTCTACTTGACGGTAAATACGACAAACTGGTTTCCATTGAAATGATTGAAGCGGTTGGCAAACAGTATTTAGGTAACTTTTTCGAAAAATGTGCTTCTCTTTTAAAAGACGACGGTCTTATGTTACTTCAGTCGATAACCATTGATGATAGACGTTATGATAGCTACTCAAACAGCGTAGACTTCATACAGAAATACATTTTTCCGGGTGGTTTTTTACCATCGCAATACCAGCTAAATGCTCATCTTAAAAAATACACGAACATGATGATCCGTGATTTACACGATATTGGTGTGGACTATGCAAAAACCCTTAACCACTGGTATGAAACATTTATCGCGGCGAAAGATGAATTATTAAATGATGGTTACGACGAACGCTTTATGCGTATGTGGACCTACTACCTGAAATACTGCGAAGGTGGCTTTCTAGAAAGAACTATAAGTACTGTACAACTTGTTATATCTAAACCTCAATACAGAGGGGATTTAGCCAGAGTTTGATTCTCGTTGTTGGGTGATACCAGCAAGCACTTTGAAACCAAAAAGCGGTGCCATATGGCACCGCTTTTTTGAGGATATTGCATTTCAAAGGCGTAACGCTTAATCGTCTACCACTGATATAGGTTTAGATATCATTGGTTTACCTTGGTTAATATTAATTTCCACTCGGCGATTCTTAGCTCTATCACTTGCAGTCGTGGCATTTTCGACAATAGGATTAGTATCTGCTTTGCCTACAACAGACATACGGCTTTCATCAAATCCAGGCGCTGAGCGCATGGCTTCGGCCACCGCAACAGCACGTTGCGACGATAGATCCCAGTTCGAACGATAGAGCTCATTGGCAATATGCTGTCCGTCACTATGGCCAGAAATCTCAATTTCACCAGGCACATCCGCTAACAATGAACCAATTTTTCTTAATACAGGCTGAAATTGTGGCTGCAAGAAAGCAGACCCTGCTGAGAAAGAGCCATTCTCTCGAATACGAATGGTAAGCTGCTGCCCCAGCGACTCCATCTCAACCGAGCCATCTAAAATTTGCTTTTCCAATTGTTGGGCCACCTTTTTCATCAACTCAGCCATTTGAGATTGATCAGTGCTTTGCTCAGCAGATGAAGATGACTCAGTAGCCGTTTGTTGAGACTGACCGCCGCGTTGTTCGCCACGCTGTTTTTGCCTTCCGCCGGCCGAGTCCTCGTTTCCTGCCTGAAACTCTAGCATTTGCTGTGTCATTTCGTTGGTTTGCTGTTGTATAGATTCAATTGGCGTAGGATCAGGCTTACCAGGTCGAAACTCCATAGCTATTACACTGGTACCCTTTGGAATATCTTTTACTTCAATTTTATTTTGTACACCGAAAGCGAACTTCATCGAACCCGCTATTTGCTTAAATTTAAGTACGTCCATCTCTGAAAATGAAAGCAGAAGTACAAAGAAGCACATAAGCAGTGACATTAAGTCTGCGAAGGTTCCCATCCAAGCTGGAAGCCCCTCGGGGGGGCATTTTGGGCATTCTTCTTCTGCCATTATTCTTCCTCTGCGCTTCCGCGTTTACTCGCCGCCAGGTAGTTTTTCAATACGCCTTCAATAACTCGCGGGTTTTGACCGTCAGCTATACCGACAATACCATCTAGAACAAGGCTCTGATTTAGCTTTTCTTCCCCCGCTCGCACAGACAGCTTGAATGCAATTGGCAAACAGATAACGTTGGCGAAAAAGGCACCATAAAGCGTTGTGAGTAGTGCTACCGCCATTGCGGGGCCGATAGCTTTGGGGTCATCCATGTTTGATAGCATGGCAACCAAACCAATCAAGGTGCCGATCATACCCATGGCGGGTGCAATATCGCCCATACCTTTAAAAAACGAGGCGCCGAAATCATGTCGCTCTGACGTCATAGAAATATCTTTAGCAAGTGTCTCTCTAACCACCTCGATATCGTGGCCATCAACCAGCATGTCTACGCCTTTTTGCATAAATTCGTTCGAGATTTCCGCTTCCTCTAAAGCCAAGAAGCCACCTTTTCGCGCCGCATCCGCCATCTCTACGATTTTCTCAATAAGCTCTTCTGGCGATTCAATCTTAAACATGAAAGCTTTACCAGCAATCTTACCCGCACCGAAGAATTGACCTAAAGTAAATTGTGACAAGACAACAAACAAAGTCCCACCAAACACGATCAATATCGATTGGACGTCGATGAACATGCCTAAGCTGCCGCCTAGAATCATAGCCATAACTATGAAACCAATGGCGCCCAACATACCTATGACGGTTGCTAAATCCACTCACTCTTCCCCATTTATGCGCAGTCAGTGCTGTTAATGTACAAATATTCTATCGGCAACGGATAAAAATACTAAAACGACATTATTGAAAAATATCATATTTATTTGTTTTTTATTAAGTGTGACTTTAAAAAACCTTGTTCAGTCTTCTATATATCGACCATGCTTATAGCGTTCGCCTACCTATCAGAACACGCATGCATTCTTTTATTTAAAGTAATGTAGCCACTTATTTCGAATATAGCACAATATCTTCATATTCAACGTGGTCAACTGCATGAAAAAAAAGCTATATTGCTGTGATATAGGCGATATACGGACAAACCATTTGACCCTTGTGCGGCCCTCGGTTAATGTGCGCGGTACACGTATTTTGGCCAATGTATTGAGTGTTTTTATGACGACAGAAAAAGCATCAGCGTCTTTTGAAGAAACTTTATCAGAACTAGAAGCTATCGTTAACGAAATGGAAAACGGTGATCTGCCGCTTAATAAAGCACTGGAAAAATTTGAACGAGGTATAGCATTATCTCGTCAAGGCCAGCAATCACTTGAAAACGCCGAGCAAAAGGTGAAAATACTGCTTAGTGAACAAGGCGAAGAAACGCTTCAAACTCTTCCTGAAAGTGAACAGCCGTAAAACGTTCATTTTTAACTTACAGGCGACCTATGAATTTTTCTGCTTTGCATCAGCAAGTAAAACAGCAAACTGATGCATCCCTTCTTACCTTAATTGATGATTTACCCGATTACGCACCGCGCCTTAAAGATGCGATGCGTCACGCATTGCTTGCGGGTGGTAAGCGTATGCGTCCTCTACTAGTACAGGTTGTAGGAAACACGCTAGACGTGCCCAAAAAAGATCAGATGGCTATAAGCATGGCTATTGAGTGTGTGCACGCCTACTCGTTAGTTCATGACGATTTACCAGCCATGGACGATGATGATTTACGTCGTGGAATGCCAACGTGTCATATCGCCTTCGATGAAGCTACGGCTATTTTAGCGGGGGATGCTCTGCAATCTCTTGCATTTACTGTACTAGCTGATGCTCCTTTAAGCGTATTTGCCGAAACCAAGCGCGGACAACTGTTGTCTGTACTTGCTAAAAGTGCAGGATATGTAGGAATGTGTGGTGGCCAGGCAATTGATTTGGCCAGTACAGGTGAGGCCATCTCGTTAGAAGAACTAAAACAGCTCCATAGATTAAAAACCGGAGCATTGCTAAAAGCCTGTGTTGAAATGGTTGCTATTGTCAGTGAAGGCTTATTGCCACAAACTAAAACTGACTTAATGGCTTATGCCGCCGATATCGGGCTAGCTTTTCAAGTTCAAGACGACATTTTAGACGTTGAAGGCAGCAGCGAGAAATTAGGTAAACCGGCAGGGTCAGATGAAGCATTGGGTAAAAACACGTTTCCCGCCAAGCTTGGAATGGCTGGCGCTAAACAAGAATTAGAAATGCTTCACAATAATGCACTTCAAGCATTGACGCGTTTACCCTACAATACTGACAGTTTAATTGCGTTTAGCGAGCTTTTGGTAAAACGCGACCATTAGCCACGCGCCATGTTGAAAAAGATAATAAGTACATGAGTTTAGATCTCCAACATTACCCAACGCTTGCGCTTGCGCAAACACCTGAAAAATTGAGGCAACTGCCCCAGGATAAATTACGCGAGCTCGCCGATGAATTACGTGAGTATTTACTTAACAGTGTAAGTCAAACGAGTGGTCACTTCGCTTCGGGCTTAGGCACAGTAGAGCTCACAGTCGCGTTACACTATGTGTACAACACACCTTTTGACCGTTTATTGTGGGATGTAGGGCATCAAGCCTATCCTCATAAGATTCTTACTGGCCGTGCAGAGCGCATGAGTACCATTCGTCAAAAGAATGGTCTGCACCCTTTCCCATGGCCGCCTGAGAGCGACTATGACACCTTTGCTGTGGGCCATTCTTCTACATCGATTAGCGCGGCGCTGGGTATGGCCGTAGCGGCAGAAAAAGAAGGTGAAGATCGCAAAGTGGTTGCCGTTATCGGCGATGGCGCAATGACCGCAGGTATGGCGTTTGAAGCCCTTAACCACGCAGGTGACATCAAAAAAGACATGGTGGTTGTACTTAACGACAACGAAATGTCCATATCTGAAAACGTAGGGGCGTTAAACAGCCACCTAGCCCGCTTGCTAACAGGTAATTTTTTCAATTCAATTCGGGATGGCGGCAAAAAGCTGTTAAGCAATGTACCACCTATTAAAGAGTTCGCTAGCCGTGCAGAAGAGCACCTTAAAGGTATGGTTGTGCCCGGTACTATCTTCGAAGAGTTGGGCTTTAATTATATTGGTCCTATCGATGGTCACGATGTGAACGCTGTAGTCGATACCCTTCGCAATATGCGTAACTTTGAAGGTCCTCAGCTTTTACATGTTGTGACAAAGAAAGGTAAGGGCTACGCCGTTGCTGAAGAAGACCCAATTAAGTTTCACGCGGTGCCAAAATTTAACCCAGCAGATAACGCTTTGCCAAAGTCGAAGCCCTCTGCCCCAACCTACTCTGCTATTTTTGGAAAATGGCTATGTGATATGGCCGCGCAAGACCCAAAATTAATGGCTGTGACACCTGCTATGCGTGAAGGTTCTGGTATGGTTGAGTTTTCTCAACGCTTTCCAGATCAGTACTTCGATGTTGCTATTGCCGAGCAGCATGCTGTGACCTTTGGTGCCGGTCTTGCCAAAGACGGGATGAATGCGGTTGTTGCGATTTATTCATCGTTCCTTCAGCGCGCTTACGATCAGCTTATTCACGATGTGGCAATTCAAGACTTGCCGGTATTATTTGCTGTAGACAGAGCGGGTATTGTGGGCGCCGACGGCCCTACTCACCAAGGCGCGTTTGATATTGCTTTCCTTCGCTGCATTCCCAATATGGTCGTTATGGCACCGTCAGACGAAAATGAATGTCGTCAAATGCTCTACACCGGTCATAAGCTACAAAAGCCTGCTGCAGTGCGCTACCCTCGTGGTGCAGGCATGGGGGTTACACCAGATGAGGCGATGACGGCACTTGAAATAGGTAAATCACGTACCTGTCGAGAAACCTCTAAAGATAAATCTGAAAGCGTTGCTATTTTGAACTTCGGCTGTTTATTGCCCTATGCACTAGAAGCAGCAGAAGCTATTGATGCAACGGTTATCGACATGCGCTTTATAAAACCATTAGATGGCGATGCCGTTTTAAAAGCTGCAAATGAACACAGCGCACTTATCACGTTAGAAGACGGCTGTATTATGGGTGGTGCAGGTAGTGCCGTACTAGAACACTTGCAGCAAAACGGCGTACTAAAGGCAGTCAAAATGTTAGGGCTGCCTGATAGCTTTATTCTGCAAGGTACGCAACAGGAAATGTACAAAGAGCACGGCTTAGATGCTGAAGGTATTATTGCTGCGGCAAATAGGTTTACAGCTAGCTAATCAGTTATCTAATTCGTTACAAAACTAGCTTAGTAAAAGCGACTACTATGCTTTTCGTTTAAGCCAGAGATCAAAAAGCCCGCAAACTGCGGGCTTTTTAGTTATGTATTTTCGCTATTGCCTGACTCTTTATTACCTGAGTTTTCATTGCCTGATTTCTCACTGCCTAACTTTTCATTGCCTAATCGTTCTCAGTCGCCAATCTATGAGAGCGGCCCTGAATCTTTACTTTTAGCTAGAACAACGCCAGTGCTGCAGGCCAGAACACCATTAATAAATGTAAACAGCCACACGCCATGGCTCCAGCAAGAATATCATCCAGCATAATGCCTGTACCGCCGTGTAAGCGCTTGTCGATAATACCTATTGGCCAAGGCTTTAAGATGTCAAAAAGTCTGAACAGAACAAAGCCCACGAGTAAAGATGACGCTGAGATAGGTACAAATAGAAAGGTGATAAACATGCCCGCTATTTCATCCCACACAATAGAGCCGTGATCGTGTACCTGCATATCGTCTGCAGTCTTGCCACACAGATAGATACCTACCACTGAGAATATCAGCGTAAGCGCGATGAAGGAAACCACAGAGATCTGGCTGCACGCTACAAGTAGCGGTAGTGCAGCAAGCGAGCCAAATGTACCTGGCATAAAAGGAACAAGCCCGCTACCAAAACCGAGTGCGAGAAAATGAACTGGATTTTTCATACTCACTCTAGCGCGATATTCCGCCTGCATGCTTCTTCCTTTATTTACTCTTGTAAGATGTGGTTTGCCTAAAAGGCGTGCTCATAGCCAGATGCATTAGCTGGCGTATACTTTTCGTTATCTTTTAGCAACGAAAGTGTGCCGCTATGCCCGGTTAATTGGCCAATACACGTGGCTTTTACATTCGTACTTGCCAACGAAGTTTCAAGGCTACCGCGCTGCTCTTCACTTACAGTGAAAATAAGTTCGTAGTCATCGCCAGCGGATAGTGCATATTCAATAGCTTGTTCAGGTGTGACTGCACTTGTTAGAGCTCGTGATAGCGGTAAACGATCTACATGAACATTCGCACCGCAATTAGACGCTTTTAAAATGTGCCCTAAATCTGAAATCAAGCCATCAGAGATATCAATGCACGATGTTGCAATACGACGTATTGCCGTACCTACCGCAACACGAGGCGTTGGGAAGTAATGGCGATTAACCAAAACGTCTTTCGCTTCACCACTTACGCTGAGATTTTTTTGCAGAATATCTAAGCCCGCTCCTGCATCACCTAGTGTTCCGGTAACATAAAGCCAATCACCCGGCTTCGCGCCACTGCGCGTTAATTCGGAACCCGGCGGTATAAAACCTTGTGCGGTAATAGTAAACGCCATAGGGCCTTTTACTGTATCGCCACCGATAAGCTGGACAGAATAGTACTGAGTAAGCTCGTATAAACCAGATACAAAGTCATCTAACCAGGCTTCATCTACTTCAGGCAGTGACAAAGACAAGCTTATCCACGCGGGCTCAGCCCCCATAGCGGCAAGGTCACTTAAGTTAACAGCAACGGTTTTGTATGCTACAGACTTAGCCGGTGCATCTTTTAAAAAGTGCACTCCTGCAACGAGAGTATCTGTAGTAACGGCAAGTTGTTGGTTTTCAGGAACCGTTGTTACTGCACAGTCATCACCAATACCAATAACAACGTCTTTGCGTTTGTGGCCGCTGTTTGAAAAATAGCGGCCGATAAGATCAAATTCTTTCACGGTAATTTTTAAACCCTTTTAGCGGCAATCCATGCCGCCACGGTAAGGTTAGTCGCGCTCGTCTTTACGCAACGTGCGCACTGCTTTATCCAGTGCACCATTAATGAATTTATGGCTTTCTTCAGCACCAAATGCCTTAGCTAGCTCAATCGCTTCATTAATAATTACGCGGTAAGGTACGTCGATACGCTCAGTGAGTTCCAGCGTCGCAATGCGCAAGATGGCTTTTTCGATAGCGTCTAACTCTTCTGGCAAACGGCCAAGGTAAGGTTTAATGGTTGCATCAAGGTTGCTTGCGTTGTGTGCAACACCGCGAAGCAAGGCTTGGAAATACGCCATGTCTACCTTTTGCATGTCGTTACTGGTGGCTAGCGCCAGTTCAACCTGCTGAATATCGTTGTGACTCATTTGCCATGAATACACACCTTGAAGGGCGAGTTCACGGGCTTTACGACGAGCTGAAACTTTCACTTAATGTTTACCTTAAAGCTTTTCAACAGCATCGATAACGTTAACCATTTCTAGCGCGCCTAGTGCAGCTTCTGCACCCTTATTGCCCGCTTTGGTTCCCGAACGCTCGATAGCTTGTTCAATTGAATCTGTTGTGATTACGCCAAATGATACAGGTACGCCGTATTCAAGTGATACTTGCGCAAGACCTTTATTGCTCTCGCCTGCTACAAAATCAAAGTGTGGCGTGCCGCCACGAATAACTGCACCAAGAGCGATGATGGCGTCAAATGACTTCTTCTCAGCTAATTTCTTAGCAATTACAGGTAACTCGTAAGCACCAGGTACACGTACTACCGTGATATCGTCATCGCTTACTTCACCGTGACGCTCTAGTGTATCTAATGCGCCTTCTAGTAAGCTTTCAACAACAAAGCTATTAAAGCGTGATACAACGATAGCAAACTTCTTACCGGTTGCTCTGATATTACCTTCAATTACCTGCATGGATTCATTCCTCGAGAAAAAACGGCGCGAAGTATACCACAACTGCGCCCAAACTAAATCGATTGTTTCTTTAACTTCAACTATTCGTAAACGGCCACTTTATGCTTAACAAAATGTGGTGAGGGAATGCTCGTCGCAAACCCTCCACCGCATGGATGCGGTGGCGGAGCGTACAGGGATGTATTCACCGCGTGTTTGCGACGAGCATTCCCTCTCCACTTTCACTGTGGCCTACACCCCAGAGCTAGTCGTGCACGTACTCAACAACTTCAAGGCCGTAGCCTGAAAGTGCATGATATTTAATTGGCTTACTAAGAAGACGCATTTTGTGAACGCCCATAGAGGCAAGAATTTGGCTACCCACACCAATAGTGCGTGACGACCCCTGCCAGTCAGCGCCAGCTGGGCGTTCGCCTCTGTCTTCGGCTGCAAAGCGGCGTACTTGGCTCTCAATATGCTCTTCTTTGCCTAATAGCACTAGCACACCACCTTCTTGTGAAATTTTGCGCATGCCATCTGCTAACGTCATTGAGCGTTGAATACCGCGCGTCGAGCCAAGAAGATCACTAAAAGTATTGTGAAGGTGAACTCGAACAAGTGTCGGATCATCCTCTCTAATGTCGCCTTTTTTAAGCGCATAGTGCAACTGGTTGTCGATGCTGTCTTTAAACGTGTGCAGCTCAAAATCACCGTATTCTGTTGGCATGTTACACTGCGCAACTTTTTGGATTGTCGTTTCGTTTAAGTTGCGATATTCAATTAAATCAGCAATGGTACCAATTTTAAGGTTGTGCTTGGCCGCGAACTTTTCTAACTCTGGGCGGCGAGCCATAGTGCCGTCTTCATTAAGAATTTCTACAATAACCCCAGCTGGCTCTAAGCCGGCCAAACGTGGCAAGTCTACACCTGCTTCGGTGTGGCCTGCGCGATTTAACACACCGCCCTCTTTAGCAATTAATGGAAAAATATGGCCAGGCTGAACGATGTCTGTCGCTTTCGCATCTTTGGATACAGCCGCTTTGATTGTTGTCGCACGGTCGGCAGCTGAGATTCCGGTTGTCACGCCTGTTGCTGCTTCAATAGAAACGGTGAAGTTGGTAGAAAACTGCGCTTCGTTTTTATCAACCATTAAAGGAAGATTTAGCGTGCGGCAGCGCTCTTGAGTCATAGGTAAGCACACCAAGCCGCGAGCGTGAGTAACCATAAAGTTTATGGCTTCAGGCGTGACATGCTCCGCCGCCATGATTAAATCACCTTCGTTTTCCCTATCTTCATCATCCATCAAGATAACCATTTTACCTTGGCGAATGTCTTCAATTATTTCTTGTGTAGTGTTAAATGCCATGTTGTGTGCTTCTTGTAGGGTTATTTTCTTAAAAATCCGTTCTCGGCAAGAAATGCCATGTCGATGCCTTTGCTTGTAGGCTCGGCGGCTTTATCGCCTAGCATTAATCGCTCTAAATAGCGCGCAATAACATCAACCTCTAGGTTTACCGCTGTGCCCACTTTATAGCTTCCCATAATCGTTTCTTGCAACGTATGAGGAATAATCCAAAGCATGAATTCCGCACCGTTGACTTCGTTCACAGTCAAACTGATACCATCAACGGTGATACTGCCCTTGTGCGCAATGTATTTCGCTAGTGCTTCAGGCGCTTTTACCCAGAACTCTACATAGTCTGAGTGCTTGATAATTTGCGTAACCTCGCCCACGCCGTCCACGTGACCTGACACGATATGACCGCCTAAACGGTCGCTAGGACGCATAGCTTTTTCAAGGTTAACGGTTGAGCCTGCACTATAATGTGCAAACCCAGTCAATTTGATGGTTTCTGCCGATACATCCGCGCAGTAATAATCGGGGCCCATATCAGTCACTGTTAAGCAAACACCATTAGTCGCGATACTGTCTCCAAGTGCGACATCAGACATATCAAGCGTAGGTGACGCAACGGTTAGGCGAATATCGTTGCCACGGTTATCAAGCTTTTTAATAGTACCGAGCGCTTGAATAATTCCAGTAAACATAAAGTTCCTCTTTAATCGCGTTAACCACGAGTGTTGCCAACATCAGGGCGAAAGATAAGCTTAATATCGTTCCCCACCTGACGATTTTCAATAAGCGAAAGCGAAATACATTCATTTAATGACGTAAACGCTGGCAAATTAACCATACTTATACCCTTTTCACCTAAAAGCTTAGGCGCTTGGTAGCAAATTAGCTCATCCACCAGCCCCTCTTGCAACAATGCACCGGCTAAGCCTGGGCCCGCTTCCACCCATACTTCATTATATTGCTTATCGCCTAATGCCAACATTAGTGTATGTAAGTTGAGTTTACCGTCTTTTTCATCTACCACTAGGTAGTGCTGTGTTGCCGTATCAGGATGGGAATGGGAAGTAGCCGTTAAGGTAATATTGCCGTCGTTAAACAACGCGTAGTCTCGACTGAGCTTGCTTTTGCCATCAACGACAACTCGAGCAGGCTGGCGAATTTGTTCAAGAGGATAATCAGTGAGCTGTGCTTCTTGTTCTCTAACCAACAAACTAGGGTTATCAGCTTTTACCGTACCTGAACCTGTAAGTACCGCGCAACTTTGCGCGCGATAGCGCTGTACATCGCGTCTTGCCTCAGGTCCAGTGATCCATTGACTTACACCATTTTGAAGGGCTATTTTTCCGTCTAGGCTAATGCCTAATTTCACGCGAACGAAAGGCTTGCCAGTAAGCATGCGCTTGATGAACCCGGGGTTTAATGCTGCAGCTTCTGCGGCCATCACATCGCTGACCACTTCAATACCAGCTTCTTGCAGGATGCTGATACCGTTACCGCATACGTTTGGGTTAGGGTCGGTCATGGCAATAACCACTCGCGCCACTTTTGCTTCAACCAAAGCCACCGCACAAGGCGGCGTGCGGCCAAAATGACTGCAGGGCTCAAGGGTTACATAAGCCGTCGCGCCTTTTGCTCCGCCTTCTCTTGTGCTAGCAGCTTGTCTTAATGCATGTACTTCGGCATGAGGGGTGCCAGCTTGGATATGATATCCCTGACCTATTAGTTGATTATTTTCATCAACAATTACGCAACCAACGCGAGGATTAGGAGAAGTGGTATAGCGCCCTTGTTGGGCAAGCTGAATGGCTTTTGCCATCCAATGATAATCGTTTTTAACCGTTTCGTGGTTCACTTGGATTCCTGTTGTAGCCCTAAGTGTCTGAGGTTTTGGGTGTGCCCGACCTAGTCCCCTAATCGCGCAATTTCTTCTCCAAATTCACGAATGTCTTCGAAGGAACGATAGACAGAAGCGAACCTGACATAGGCAACTTTGTCGAGTTCTTTTAGGGCTTTCATTATTAGGTTGCCGAGCAGTTCGCTACTCACCTCACGCTCACCTGTTGCACGCAACTGTGACTTCAGTGAAAGGACACACTGTTCAACTTTTTCAGTGCTAACAGGACGCTTTTCAAGTGCGCGTTGCAAGCCTGCACGAAGTTTATCTTCGTTAAACGGTTCACGTGAACCGTCGCGCTTTATCACGCGGGGCATAACGAGCTCAGCACTTTCAAAGGTCGTGAAGCGCTCGTGACACACCATACATTCACGGCGCCTACGCACTTGCTGCCCTTCTGCAACCAAACGAGAATCAATAACTTTTGTTTCTTGTTCTGAACAAAACGGGCAAAACATGAATATTCCTTAAATATTGCGTACTTAGGCTTGTTGATCAAACCTAGACTAGTTAGTCCAGCATTAGTACCAAAGTACGCAATAAAACACAATCCTATTTACTTATAAACAGGGAATTGTGCGCAAAGAGCAACCACTTCATCTTGAACACGCTTAATAACTGACTCATCGCCCATGTTATCTAGAATGTCGCAAATCCAAGTAGCAACTTGCTTAGCTTGTTCTTCTTTAAAACCACGGCGAGTGATCGCTGGGCTACCGATACGAAGACCACTGGTTACAAACGGTGAACGTGGGTCATTTGGAACCGAGTTTTTATTAACGGTGATGTTTGCTGCGCCTAAGGCTGCGTCTGCATCTTTACCCGTAATATCCTTGTCGATGAGATCAAGAAGGAACAAGTGGTTGTCGGTACCGCCAGAAACAATATTAAAGCCACGCTCTTGCATTACAGAAACCATAGCTTTCGCATTCGCAACAACCTGCTGCTGATACACTTTAAATTCTGGCTGTAGTGCTTCTTTGAAAGCCACCGCTTTAGCTGCAATAACATGGCATAGAGGGCCACCTTGGTTACCTGGGAATACCGAACTGTTAAGCTTTTTGTAAATTGCTTCGTCGCCACATGCTGACAAGATTAGACCACTACGCGGGCCTGCAAGGGTTTTGTGCGTTGTCGTTGTTACCACGTGTGCATGAGGAAGTGGGTTAGGATAAACGCCAGCCGCTACAAGACCTGCAACGTGCGCCATATCTACAAGCAAGTATGCGCCTACGCTATCTGCGATTTCGCGGAATTTAGCCCAATCAACAACACCTGAATACGCAGAGAAACCACCGATAATCATTTTAGGCTTGTGCTCTTTGGCCAGCGCTTCTACTTGAGCGTAATCGATTTCACCGGTTTCTTTGTTTAAACCGTATTGTACAGCGTTGTAAGTTTTACCAGAGAAGTTTACATGCGAACCGTGAGTCAGGTGACCACCTTCAGAAAGGCTCATACCCAATACCGTATCGCCCGCGTCAAGTAATGCCATGAAAACAGCTGAGTTTGCTTGTGAACCAGCGTGTGGCTGAACGTTTGCGTAGTCTGCACCAAATAGCGCTTTTGCACGGTCGATAGCTAGTTGCTCAACAACGTCTACGTGCTCACAACCACCGTAGTAACGCTTGCCTGGGTAGCCTTCAGCGTATTTGTTAGTAAGCTGCGAACCCTGTGCTTCCATTACACGTGGGCTACAGTAGTTCTCAGAGGCAATTAGCTCAATGTGATGTTCTTGACGCTCAACCTCTTTAGACATTGCATCGGCTAATTCAGGATCGAAGTCGGCTATATTCATTTCGCGAGAAAACATGGGGGCTCCTTAACTGCGGTTTTTATATGGCGTTACGCACTGATTGCTCAAATTCGAGCCATATTCTAGTCATTTTCGGTTACTTGTATACCGCTTTATGACCAAATTAATATAAATGGCGCAGGTTTAACGTAATACCTGCGCCAGCGCGAGATCAGACCTGTTTCTCAAGGGCTTTAACACGGTCAAATAAACTGCCAATTTTAGCAAGGCGAACTGTGTTTTTACGCCAATCACGGTTGGTTTGTGCTGGCTGACCAGAAGAATAAACGCCGGGCTCAGTGATATCTTGCACAATCATGGTATAGCCGGTCACCTGGACGTTATCACAAATGCTAATGTGACCGTTGATGCCAACTCCTCCGCCAATAATTACGTGTTTGCCAATATGGCAACTGCCGGCGATACCGGTAGCGCCGCAAATGCAGGAATGATCGCCAATAATACAGTTATGACCAATTTGTACTTGATTGTCGATAATAACGTTAGTGCCTAACACCGTATCTTCCATAGCACCGCGGTCGATGCTGCTGCTCGCACCAATTTGACTGTCGTCACCAATACGTACTGAGCCGGTTTGCGGAATAGGGATCCACACGCCTTTATCATTTGCATAGCCAAAGCCCGCTGCACCAATTACAGTTTGACTATGAATAGTCACGCGCTTTCCAATAACCACGTCGTGATAAATGGTCACATTTGGATGGATAGTACAGCCTTCACCAATGTGAGTGCCTCTTCGGATAACGGTATTAGCGCCAACCGTAACTCTATCGCCCAGCACCACATTATCTTCAATAATAACGTTGTGTCCTAGCGACACATCACTGCCAATACGCGCAGACGGCGCAATAACCGCTGACTCAGAAATGCCTGTAGCAACCGCTGGTGTAGTATCGAATAGTTGAGCGATAAGCGCAAAGGCTGCATGAGGGTTTGCCACAACTAGTGCAGGAACTGGGCTGTCACTTTTTAGGCTCTCGTGCAGAATAACCGCACCGGCATTTGTATCTTTCAACTGTGGTTTATATTTAGGGTTGGTCAGAAACGAAATTTGATGCGATGCTGCACCAGAAAGTGTGCCAACCGCGGAAATAGTGATATTGCCATCGCCCTGCACTTCCCCACCTACATGCTTGGCGAGCTCATCCAGACTATATATGCGTTTATTCATAGCGGTCATCTTAATTGCCTGTTCAGAAATATGAATAGTATTGAGTCTATCGCTTTGGGTTCTTTATTGCTTTTTACTAGATCAGTAGCTCACCCTAAAGCCCATGTTTACTCATGCTTATAAAAAGCAAGTTTACCTTAAATCAACTCGCCAACCGATGCATAAATCAAACTTTTTGGCATGAGTGATTAAAATATCGCCAAGCACTAATACACTAAGCGTAAGTAACTGGCACAAACTACCCTGTTACGAGTAGAATAGACCACAATCACTTTTTTATTTTTCACCGCTTATTCAGCGAGGATAGAGCATGGCGCAATACGTTTACAGTATGCATCGCGTGGGCAAAATCGTCCCACCTAATAGACACATTCTAAAAAATATCTCACTTAGCTTTTTCCCAGGCGCCAAAATTGGTGTGCTAGGTCTAAACGGTGCAGGTAAATCTACTTTACTTCGCATTATGGCCGGCGTAGACACCGACATCGAAGGTGAAGCGCGTCCTCAACCAGGTTTGAAGGTGGGCTACCTTCCACAGGAACCCCAGCTTGATGAAACCAAAGATGTTCGTGGTAATATCGAAGAAGCCGTAGCCGATGTTAAACATGCACTGACTCGCCTTGATGAAGTCTATGCCGCTTATGCAGAAGCAGACGCTGATTTCGACGCCCTTGCTAAAGAGCAAGGTGAGCTAGAAGCAATCATTCAAGCGAAAGATGGCCACAATTTGGAAAATGCCTTAGAGCGTGCAGCAGATGCCCTTCGCCTACCAGCGTGGGATGCGGACGTAAGCAAACTATCTGGTGGTGAGCGTCGCCGTGTTGCGCTTTGCCGCTTACTTTTAGAAAAGCCTGAAATGTTGCTTCTTGACGAACCGACCAACCACTTGGACGCGGAGTCAGTGGCATGGCTAGAGCGCTTCCTTCACGATTATGAAGGTACAGTGGTAGCTATTACCCACGATAGATATTTCCTTGATAACGTTGCGGGTTGGATTTTAGAGCTTGACCGAGGTGAAGGTATTCCATGGGAAGGTAATTACTCTTCTTGGTTGGAGCAAAAAGAGAACCGACTAGAGCAAGAAGAGCGTACCGAAACGGCGCGTATGAAGAGCATGAAACAGGAACTTGAGTGGGTACGTTCAAACCCGAAAGGTCGTCATGCTAAAAGTAAAGCTCGTATGGCCCGCTTTGAAGAACTATCTACCAGCGATTACCAAAAGCGTAACGAAACTAACGAGCTTTTCATCCCACCAGGTGAGCGCTTAGGTGACAAGGTTATTGAAGTAAGCAACCTTAAAAAGTCGTATGGAGACCGCGTACTTATTGACGACTTAACGTTTAAAGTACCAAAGGGCGCCATTGTAGGTATCGTTGGTCCTAACGGCGCGGGTAAATCAACCTTGTTCAGAATGCTTACCGGTGCAGAACAACCTGATTCAGGCACCATCGATTTAGGTGAAACCGTTCAAATTGCTGCGGTAGAACAGTTTCGCGACCACATGGACGAAAACAACACCGTATGGAAAGAAATTTCTGACGAGCAAGACATTATCCGCATTGGTAACTTTGAAATTAACAGCCGCGCCTACTGCAGCCGTTTTAACTTTAAAGGCACCGACCAGCAGAAATTTATTAAGGACTTGTCAGGTGGTGAGCGTAACCGTGTTCACCTAGCGAAACTGCTTAAAGCAGGCGGTAACGTATTGCTACTGGATGAGCCTACCAACGACCTAGACGTAGAAACCCTTCGCGCACTAGAGAATGCGTTGCTGGAATTCCCTGGCTGCGCCATGGTTATCTCGCACGACCGTTGGTTCCTAGACCGCGTGGCAACGCACATCATGGATTACCGCGATGAAGGTAACATTAACTTCTTCGAAGGTAACTACTCAGACTACGAAAGCTGGTTGAAGCAGGAATTTGGACAAGATGTGGTTGAACCGCATCGCCTTAAATATAAGCGTATGTCTAAATAAAGGGAATTGGGGATAAAGATTTCCTTACCTTAAAAGCCCGAGAGCCGCTGTCATCGATAGCGGCTTTTTTATTTGTTTGCTTTTCGTTGCGAACGGGAGAAAATTAGCCAATACTGAGGTCGTCAATGATAACTAGGTATTTGAGTGATGACAGATAAGCGTCAATTCCAACGAGTCCCGCTGAATGTACACGGCAAGCTGGCACATAACGACAACAGTATCGATGTAGTAGTTAGCGACGTGTCACTGCAAGGCATAAAACTACAGGCAACGGAAACCGCATTGTCAAATTTACCTTTTGACAGCCATGAACCTTATGTTGCTACCTTCCAAGCAAATGAAGACAGCCCAGTTATCACCCTTTCAATCTCACAGTTATATCGCCACGCGGACAGTAGACAGGAGCTAGTGTCGTTGGGGTGTAAAGTAGAGCGTATGGATGTGGAAAGCATAAGCGCCCTTCGCCGTTTAATCTTACTAAACAGCGATGATGCTAGTATTGAAGAGAAAGATCTTAATGCGCTGGTTAATGCTGTTTATCAATCGCCAAATTAGAACAAAAAATTACGACAAGTCTCTGCAAAGCTTCAGAAAAGGCTCCACCCTCAAACTGCGCATAAAGACGTACTTCACAAGTCTTCTTGCGCGTTTCCGGCAGCTTAACATTAATGCATTTCGCTTTATTCCAAGGCATCTAACGCTTCAGAAAGGCGAGCCACGGGCACAACTTTCATGCCATTAATAGCTTGTTTGGGCGCGTTGGCTTTAGGCACAATAGCTCGTTTAAAGCCATGTTTTGCCGCTTCTATTATGCGCTCTGTTCCATTGGGAACCGGACGAATTTCACCTGCAAGGCCTACTTCACCAAACACAATCAAGTCCCGCGGTAATGAACGGTTTCTGAAGCTGGAAATCATCGCCAGTAATAACGCCAAGTCAGCACTGGTTTCAGAGACGCGTACACCGCCAACAACGTTCACAAATACGTCTTGGTCGTTCATTTGTACATTACCGTGCCGGTGAAGTACTGCTAACAGCATGGACAAACGATTTTGATCTAAGCCCACAGCTATCCGTCTTGGGTTAGACATCTGTGAATAATCCACCAGCGCTTGTATTTCCACAAGTAGCGGCCGGGTGCCCTCCCAAATGACCATAACACTAGACCCTGGCGTTTCATTTTCCCCTCGGCTTAAGAAAATAGCTGAAGGGTTACTGACCTCTTTCAACCCTTTTTCCGTCATGGCAAATACACCCAACTCGTTGACTGCACCGAAGCGGTTTTTGTGGCTGCGCAAAGTACGGTACCGACCGTCACTTTCCCCTTCCAGCATCATAGAACTATCGATACAGTGCTCAAGTACTTTAGGGCCCGCTAAGTTACCGTCTTTCGTTACGTGGCCAACAATAAACATGGCAATGTGATTTTGCTTGGCAAAGCGCGTCAAATACGCCGCGCTTTCCCTTACTTGCGACACACTGCCCGGTGCAGATTGAACATCTGATACATGCATAACCTGAATAGAGTCGATAACCATTATTTTAGGTTTTTGGGTCAGCGCTAGGTCGCAAATAGTTTCCACATTAGTTTCGGCGAGCATCATCAACTTGTCGTCAGGAAGGTTTAAGCGCTTGGCACGCATTGCCACCTGTTGGAGAGACTCTTCCCCGGTAACATAAAGGGCGGTTTCGCTTTTCGCCATCTGACACATTACCTGTAGCAAAAGTGTACTTTTTCCGGCGCCAGGCGAACCTCCAATTAACATTGCAGCGCCCGGTACTATCCCTCCGCCAAGCACTCTATCTAGTTCCTTAAACGTTGACGAAAATCGTGGCAGTGATTCTAAATCTATTGCGTTTAGCGTCTCGATTTTGGCTGCGGTTTGCCCTGCATACCCTGAAGTAGTTTGTCGAGCTACACTTTTGGCACTCGCTACCACAAACTCACTTATCGTGTTCCACGCTTTACACTCAGAGCATTGTCCTTGCCAACGTGGGAACTCGGCCCCGCAGTCAGAACACACATAAGCAGTTTTACGTTTTGCCATATTCCAGTTTTATCCATTGCTTAAAAAGAGTATTCTAACACTTAATAACGGTGAATTAAGCACAAACCCACGGTCAGTTTTCATTCAGGAATATACTTCCAAAGCATAAAAATTAAGGGGTTAATGAGTTTTGCTGATTTGCCGATAACAACTAAAATAATTGATACTTAACAACAAAGTTGCGCATTCATGAGTCAAGATTTAAAGCAATATGCTGATATTATTGAACAGCTAAAGCCCATGGTTAATGAGCCTGAATTTAACCAAGTATTGCTTCAAACTGCTTCTGACGTACCTAAAGAAAAGCGCTTTCTTATTAAAATGGAAGTGAAGCGTTTAGCTAAACCTTGTATGCGTACTATAGATTTGCGCGGTCATGTAGATGGCAAATGCAAGAAATATGTCCACGAAGGACGTAGCCACTACATGGACGACGTGGCTGTTGATAAGTTTGAAGAACAACTGCGCGTATTCGGCCGCTACACCTACGGTGTATATGAAGCCGTTCAAAACACTGAAAACAACTTTCGGTTAATGCGTGAAAAAGAACTCGCACAAGAAAGAGCTGATAAAGAAAACCCAGAACTTAAAAAGCGTTCAGCCGTTTTAGAACAGTTCAAAGTTCCTACAGTAAACCTCCTCGATTACAGGCAGCGCAATACAGAGCGCATGAACTTCGCGGTTGCCGTAGAAATATTTAACTCTGAGAATCGCTCAGTGCGAGGCTTAAGCGTAGATATTTCTCTTGAAGGCCTTCAGATAAAATTGTCTAAAGACGCCTTTTTCAAAAAAGGCGAAACGCTATTTATTTACTTCAGAGGGCTAGAAAACGAGTTTGCCATGGATAAAAAAAATGGCATTGCTTACAAACTAGTAAAAATCATTACGAAAAATGATGTTAACTATTTAGCCTTACAGCGCGATAAGAGTCATCCAAGCCCAGCATTCGATAAGTTTCTAGAAAGCTTTATCCACGGCAATAAACGCCGCTATAAAGTGAATATGACGAACACCATCGAAGCGATAACCAGTAAAACCTGTGAACAATATTTTTCACCTCGTAGCCCTACGCTTCCTGTTTTTATCGATGTCGTCAACGAAACTTTAGTGCCTCGCTATGCGATGGTAAATGAAGTAAACCGAGAAACGGTACAGTATTGGCAAGACGAAGAAGAAAACTGTCGTTTGAATTTCTTGCTATCGCAAGAAAGACTCACTCGGTTACTAAACAAATCTGATGAAGTTCGTGAAATATTTGTCTTCAGCTTTACCCATTTGCACACAGATAAAGTTTATTTTTATTCAGCCTCTTATGAAGAGTTACTGCAGAAAGAGGTCTTATACCGTGTATTTTTGGGTTTTGGCTCAAGAAAAGCGAGTTGGCGAGTGTTTAAAATAACTCTAACAGACATGGACCCAGAGCAAGCGCATATTCCGCTTTCTATCCCAGACTCTGTTGGCAATAAAGTAAAAAAGCTTAATACACCGCCTTCGGCTCGCTTGATGTCAAAGCTTAAAAACCTGCGTTATCTCGCTCATGTTACAGACGTGACCTCAGTAACAGGGCAAGAGACGTACAACGAACTTAAGTTTAATCGCGACAACCTTGCGCATTTAAGGGTTTTCGGCCACCCAAGGAATCGTGCAGCATCTAACATTCATATTGTACGCTTTAAGTACGAAGAGCAGCGCATTGAAAGCCGTTACCAGCTAAGAACGCAAATTGAAGCGAGGTTTAATGGCGAATCGACGGTTCATCGAGGGATCAGCGAAGACATCTCAGTTCACGGATTAGGCCTTCGAGTAGAGCTGGCAAAAGATTATAAAGGTAGTTTGGAAGGAAGAGTAGAAGTTGCCTTTCCTCGGCTTCAGGAAATAGCGAACAACTTTGACGTAATGCACCTTCAGTATGAAATTATTTATCATAATGTCGAGAAGAATATCCTTCACCTGAAGACAGCTACTGGCGAAGAGGGCAAAAGCGCTCGCAACTTTTTTGAAGAATTAATCAAAAAGAACAAGGCCAATCTTAAAGTCGATAACGATGAAGAAGAAGTAGAGGGCATGGGGCAAGCGCTGCGTTGTATAAATGCAAGAAACGCGACCTCCTTATCTTTCCTGATGAGTAAAGAAGGTGTTCGCTATACTCCGCAGGCGTGTATCGTTGGAAAACAAGACGAACGCATCACTACCCTTACCACGCAATACGCAGAGCGCGGTAAAGTAAATTTGGAATTTTTGTTTAGAGATAGAAAGCAAGATTCTCCTTTCGTACAAAGTGGTATCAAAGCAGTTAAGCTTGAAAACATGCCCTTACGACAAGAGCTATTCATATCTTTCGATGCGTCTCAAAAAGAGCCGCGAATGGCGATCATCCCCCGTTATTCACATAAGTTTGAAAGCAATGAACAACGCCGTGCATTTATCAGAGAAGCCATGGTGCGTGGTCAGTTTGTCGCTATACACGTTATGCTAACCACAACTGGCAAGCCTGACTTAACCATGCTCCAAACAGAAATTAACTACGTCACCATGTACGCCATGCACAGAGCTCGTGAGTTAGAAAAGAAAATGTGGAGTATTGCTGCCTGTTCCCACCTTGTCGATGTCACGGACGAGGTGCTCATAAGATACGGCTTTACTATGCAAGACATTACGGCGAATAAAACGCTAAAAAGTGCAGTACAACCTAGAGCCATGGTTAACAACGCGTAAGTAAGAGACAGTATTTTAACGTACCTATTCAGGCCTGCGCTTAGAAAAAACTAAGCTCAGGCCCCTTATTTATGCGCCAATTGTTTTAATAACTGGCGCCTCTATACAAGTACGTACAGATAATTGTGCATTCCGAAGGCGCTAGCAAGTTTCCTAGCAAAGCGAGGGAATGCTGGAATGGCTGTTCCCTTTTAAATTCCTCTAGCGTCTATTTATCTAAGAAATAAAGAAGACTGTGCAGACTACCAACGCGTACGGCTACATCCGCTTTCTCATTCACTAAAGGTTTGCCGTGACACGCAACGCCCAAGGCTGATTCAGCCATCATCACCAAGTCGTTCGCCCCATCGCCCATAGCGACGGTTTGGCTCGATGGTATTTGCCACTTTTCAGACAGCGCTTTTAACGTGCGCGCTTTTACATCAGCATTAATAATTTCGCCTTCCACTTTCCCTGTTAAGTGCCCGTCTTTTACCGAAAGCGTGTTTGATATCGCATAGTCCAGTCCCAGCCTTGCTTTTAAATGGTCAGCAAAGAAAGTAAAGCCACCTGATGCAATAGCGAGTTTCCAGTTATTCGCTTTTAAATGTTTAAGCAGTGTCTGAATACCAGGCATAATAGGAATGCTGTCACGAATTTGATTAAGGTGGTCAATGGGTACCCCCTCTAAACACGCTACCCTATGCTTTAAGCTATCGTTAAAGGCAATTTCTCCGCGCATTGCTCTTGCGGTCACTTCGGCAACCTGTTCACCAACACCAGCCAGTTTTGCTATTTCATCAATACATTCTATGGCAATAACGGTGCTGTCCATATCCATAACCAGAAGACCAGGTTCAGACAAAGACGGTCGCGAGGTCTGCAGTCCAACATCAAGGTTGTAAGCATCACTGACATCACCAAGTAAAGACTTTATTTGCTCAGGCTTTGCGTTAATTACCTGCCCTCTTATTTCGATAGCATCATCTCCCATTTGCTGATGCAAATGATGAAACGCAGCACTTACTGGCGAAAATACGTTTTTGAGTTTATCTAATACGCCTTTTAATAAATACGGGGTTATAGCCTGCCCGATTACAGTTAGCGTATGCGAATACGCTTTTGTATTGTGTTCTCTGCTGACAATGTTTGCCAGATATGAAGCTAGATGACTATCGTCATTGTTGATTTCGATGGTGAATATGTCTTTCATAACGCACACAGAATCTGTGGTGATTGGCAAATGATGCTCTAATGCTAACCAATTAGGCTAACTAATAAAATATCCCCTTTAAAATTATTTAGATTTCACCTACTGTTAGGCAACTCATAGCAATTATGGAATTACGTTTTGTTAAACGTGCTGAGCAAAGCCCCTTCACAATCAAAAAGCAATTCGCACTCACTTTATACGGCGTTGAAAAGACTATTTCATACGCTGATTGTAAGTACGGTGTTTGCGCTGGTGATTGTATTGATACTTTTGCTGCAGCAGTACCAAAGTGACTGGCTAACGGTTCAAACTCGTTTTTCTGGGGAGAGCATCGCAAGGCAGTACGCTAAACTACTTCGCCCCGCATTTGAAGCTGATCAAGCAGCCAATCAAGGAACCGAAGTAGGAGCTGACTCGACGCTATCGAGTACCCTTGCCCAACGAAACTACATTGAAAGTGTTGCTACTATTTTGGTTAACGAGCCTCATATTCTTGCTTTATCAGTGTTTGATAAAGACGGAAGGTACATTGCGCCTTTACCTCAAATAGATAGCGTTGTGTCAATGAGCCAGTCCCAAGGCGTGACGCCGCTTACCTATGTAGGCGTGATCACCGACAACAATGATAATGTCTTAGGCTATGTGAACATTCATATGGATACGCAGACGATATTAGAAAGTCCCCTTGCCCTGCGTTATCAACTTACCTTTATTGCGTGTATTTTAGTGTTTTTGGCTTTAATGTTAGGCATTTACCTGACGCGGGCGTTTTATAAGTCTCGCCCTTGGTTTATACAAGCCATCGAATCTATGAGAAAGAACAAAGATACGTAAGCAGGTATCCACGATACTTTTACACGAGATCGCAATTCTAAGCTGTTTTAAACAAGCGTAAATAGTTTTGTGTTGTAATAGATATTGTTTGTTCAGGCGATATAGCGAAAAGCTCGTGTATAACGTCAACAACATCAGATAGATACTGTGGTTCATTGGGCGCACCCTGCCTGCCGTACATGGGCATATCAGGGGCATCAGTCTCTAGTAGTATCTTATCGAAATTGTTTTCTAGCAAATACCTAAGGGTGTCTCGCGTCTTTCCTGCTCTTTCATAGGTTATGGTACCACCTATTCCTAAGTAAAAGCCTCGCTCAATATAGGCTTTAGCCGCCTCCACACTGCCAGAAAAAGCATGCACTACCCCAACACCTTGATACTTAGCTTGCTTGAAAGCTTCAAGTAGCAAATGATGACTTTTTCGGTGATGCAGAATAACAGGGAGCGCTTTTGTATCTGCGAGTTTCAAATGGGCATGTAGCACTTTCTTTTGAAGCGTTAATGGCACATTGATGTGCCCATCAATACCGGTTTCGCCCACCGCTTTTACCGAAGGGTGTAAAGTGGCAGCAGCAGCTTCAAGCTGCTCAAGATTTTCATCAATTGCCTGCTCAGGTAAGTCAGTGGTCGAAGCTGTATTAGCTTGGTTGCTATCGGTCAAAAAATAGGGATGAAGACCTAGCGCGGTATCGATAGGCAGAATGCTGCAGTATTGCTCACTAAGCGCTTGAAGCGCTTCCCAAGACCGTGGGTTAATACTTGGTGCCATTATGCGAGTAAGCCCAGCAGCCTTGGCACTTTCCAGCGAAGTATGAAGGTCTACTTTTGATGCAAGCAAGTCGAGGTGGCAATGACTATCAATCATGGCGTTGCTCCTTTCTCGCTTTACGCTCAATCAAATGCTAAGTACTTAAAATGTCTAGCGGCTGCATAAGACTCGCTACCCTATGCAGTCAATATGCGCTTTTATGGCATTAAGCGCTGTGTTGCCCATGCACCATCTTCGGTTTTGTTATACTCAAAACGGTCGTGAAGTCTATCTTCTCCGCCCTGCCAAAATTCAATTTGATGAGGTACAATGCGAAAGCCTCCCCAAAAGTCCGGTACAGGAAGTTCTTTGTTCGCAAACTTATCTTTTAGCTGCTTGAATTGGGTAAGCAAAAGCTCTCTACTGCCAATTGGCTTACTTTGTTTAGACGCATAGGCTGCCAACTGACTGTCTTTAGGGCGAGAGAAAAAATAGGCTGCATTTTCAGAAACAGAAAGCTTTTCAACGCTGCCACAGACGCGAATTTGGCGCTCCATAAAGAACCATGGGAAGTGACAGGATACTTTTGGGTTAACCGAAAGTTCTTGCGCTTTTCGACTGCCGAGATTTGTGAAAAATACAAAGCCTTCTTCACTGACATCTTTTAACAGAACAATACGTTGAGAAGGTTGCCCATTAGCGTCAACGGTAGCAACCGTCATCGCTGTAGGATCTGGGATACCAGCTTCAATGGCGTCTTTCAGCCATTTATCGAACAAATCAAATGGGCTTGAAGTAATATCAGTCTCGCTCAAACTGCCTTTCGAGTACTGTCTGCGCATATCTGAAATTGCCATATACCGCTCCTGAAAAGAGATTACTATACGTGCCAGTGCTTATTGTAGGTGCTTGTGCATACCTTTACGCGAACGCTTCTGACTTCATGTTCACCAAAAGCACTTTAGAATGAAGCGCTAATTAGCATTAGAACAAGGCTCAACGTACTAATGCTAACAACGATGTAGGCTAAAAGTTGCTGTCGTCACCGTAGCCTAGTGAACGCAAAGCGCGCTCATCGTCTGCCCAGCCTTGTTTCACTTTAACCCAAAGTTCCAAAAATACTTTATTGTCGAACAAGTTTTCCATATCTTTACGCGCTTGCTCACCAATGGTTTTCAAATGCTTACCGCCTTTACCAATGATCATGCGTTTTTGCGTTTCTCGCTCAACCAAAATTAAGCCACTAATACGATAAACACCATTGTCTGCCATTTTGAACTGCTCAATTTCTACCGTAGTAGAGTAAGGCAACTCATCGCCAGTAAAGCGCATCAGCTTTTCACGGATGATTTCAGCAGCCATAAAGCGGCTTGAACGGTCAGTGATATAATCTTCTGGGAAGAAAAATTCACTCTTAGGTAAAGACTTAGCCACTAAGTCTCTAATATCGTCTACCATTTTGCCCTGTTTAGCGCTGATAGGGATCATGTGCTCAAACGGGTGTTTCTCACCAAGCTTTTGTAGGTGAACCATAAAGTTTTCTTTATCTTCCACCTTATCCATTTTGTTTACGATAAGGTAGCAAGGAAGGTTTGCCTGCTTAACTTTACTTAACACCATTTCATCTTCAGCATTAAAGCGATCGCCTTCCACGACAAACAGCACAAGGCCAACTTCAGCTAATGAGCTAGACGCGGCGCGGTTCATGTAGCGATTAATCGCGCGTTTTTCGTCTTGGTGAAGCCCTGGTGTATCAACGTAAATCGCTTGATAGTCGCCGTCAGTATCTATACCTAGAATACGGTGACGCGTGGTCTGAGGCTTACGTGAGGTAATACTTACCTTTTGACCTAGTAAACGGTTAAGTAGCGTCGACTTGCCCACGTTAGGGCGCCCGACTATGGCAACTAGGCCGCAGCGAGTTTGAATATCTGGCATTTCTGGCAAATTCGACTCATCATGCGTTGTCATCAAGCTTCTCCAATGTTAAACGAGCAGCTTCTTGTTCTGCTTTACGACGGCTATTGCCAGACGCCACTACTGCTTTTGGTAGGCTTTCTACCTTGCAGCTCACTTCGAATGTTTGGGCATGGTCTTTACCGGAAATAGACAGCACCTCGTACGTTGGCAGTGCCTGCTTGCGACCTTGCAGAAATTCCTGAAGACGTGTTTTACTATCTTTAGGGTGGGCATTAGGGTCGAGCTTGTTTATGCGAGTCTCCCACAAACGGTCGATAACGCCACGGACCTCGTCCATACCTGAGTCAAGATAGATAGCACCTAAGATAGCTTCAACTGCGTCAGCCAAAATCGAGCTTCTGCGATGACCGCCACTTTTAAGCTCACCTGGCCCCAAGTTGAGTAATTCGCCCACGCTGGCTTCTTTAGCAAGCTCAGCCAACGTCTCGCCTTTAACCAATGTAGAGCGCATCCGGGTAAGCTTGCCTTCAGGTACTGTTGGAAAACGCTTAAACAGTGTTTCTCCCACAATCATGCCTAAAATAGCGTCGCCCAGAAACTCTAAGCGCTCATTGTGCTGTTTAGCTGCACTGCGGTGAGTGAGCGCTTGTTCCAATAACGCCTCATTGGTAAACGTGTAGCCTATCGCCTTGTAAAGACGACGATATTTATCAATTCCCTGCATTAATGAATGCCACCTGCACGCTCAAACCGAATACCTGTTGGAACCCACGTAGGAAGAAAGTCAGAAGGGCTACGCTCGAACTCAAAAGAAATCCAAATTGCTACGGCTTTTCCAACCAAGTTTGCATCCGGGACAAAACCCCAAAAACGACTATCGCGGCTATTATCGCGATTATCGCCCAATACGAAATACTGACCTTCTGGCACTATCCACTCGTTACTGCGGGTTCCCGGCTGGGTATAGAAGTTAACCGGTGAAATTTCACGAACGGGGTGGCGTAGGATATCATGCTCTACTGTGCCGAGATCTTCGGTATAGCGCATAAGTTGCGCCATGTCTTGCACAAACTCACCGCGCTCTTGGAACGTTAATGGCACTGCTTTTAATTTTGGACAATTGCTACCAGATTCGCACTTAGGTTTGATGTAAACCTGCTTATTTTGATAAACCACGGTATCGCCCGGTAAACCAATTACGCGCTTGATGTAATCTATTGACGGTTCTTCAGGGTATTTGAAAACCACCACATCACCGCGTTCTGGCACACGCGTTTCAATTAACTTACTTCTGAAAACAGGGTCTTTTACGCCGTACGCAAACTTCTCAACTAAAATGAAGTCACCCACCAATAACGTGGGCATCATTGAACCTGATGGAATCTGGAACGGCTCATATAAAAACGAGCGCAATACCAAAACGAATGCAATAACAGGAAATATCTGTTGTGAGGTGTCAACCAGGTACGGCAGCTGAGGGTCTTCTCCATAGCCCGCCCCTTCTGCAGTCGCTGCAGCCTGTAAACGCGCTTTTCGCTTCGGAGCAAACACCAGGCTATCCACTAGCCAGACTAGTCCTGTTATTAAGGTGAGTGCCACCAAAATTAAGGAGAAATAATTTGCCATTATTTGCCCACCTTAAGTACTGCAAGGAACGCATCTTGTGGCAATTCAACATTACCCACTTGCTTCATTCGCTTTTTACCTTCTTTTTGCTTTTGAAGTAGCTTCTTCTTACGGCTTACGTCACCGCCGTAACATTTCGCGATTACGTTTTTGCGCAGCTGCTTCACCGTACTTCTTGCAACAATATGGTTACCGATAGCCGCCTGAATAGCGATATCGAACATCTGGCGTGGGATAAGCTCGCGAAGTTTCTCTACCAGTTCACGACCGCGACCTTGTGAATTATCTCTATGAGTGATGACTGCAAGTGCATCTACACGCTCACCATTAATCAGAATATCTACGCGTACCATATCTGAGCTTTGGAAACGCTTAAAGTTGTAGTCAAGAGACGCAAATCCACGGCTGGTAGATTTCAAACGGTCAAAGAAATCAAGCACCACTTCGGCCATCGGCAGCTCGTAAGTTACTGCTACTTGCTTGCCGTGGTATGTCATGTTGGTTTGCATACCACGCTTTTCAACGCAAAGCGTAATTACGTTACCTAAGTATTCTTGAGGAACAAGAATGTTAGCTTCAACCATAGGCTCACGAATTTCTGCTATATCATTTACCGGCGGCAGTTTAGCTGGGCTATCTACGGTAAGCGTCTCGCCCTTCGTCGTTTCTACTTCATAAATTACTGTAGGTGCTGTGGTTATAAGACCAAGGTCATATTCACGCTCTAAACGCTCTTGGATAATTTCCATGTGCAGCATGCCAAGGAAACCAATTCTAAAACCAAAGCCAAGCGCTGCTGAGCTTTCTGGCTCATAGAATAGTGAAGCGTCGTTCAGGCTTAGTTTAGCGAGGGCATCGCGGAAGTCTTCGTAGTCATCTGAGCTTATTGGGAAAATACCGGCATAAACCTGAGGTTTAACCTTTTTAAAGCCTGGCAGCATAGCTTCAGCTGGCTCACGAGCCAAGGTAATGGTATCACCTACTGGTGCGCCTTGAATGTCTTTAATACCAGCAATGATAAAACCTACTTCACCGGCTTTTAACGTACCTGTGTCTAATGGTTTCGGCGTAAACACACCAATTTTATCTACTTGGTGAGTTTGTCCGTTAGACATTATCTGGATTTTGTCTTTCTTGCTAAGCTGACCTTCAACGATTCGTACTAATGAAACAACGCCTTGGTAGTTGTCGAACCACGAATCGATGATCAGTGCTTTAAGTGGCGCTTCGCGGTCACCTTCTGGTGGTGGAATTTTATTTACGATGACTTCAAGTACGTCTTCAATACCAATACCTGTTTTCGCTGAGCAGCGCACAGCGTCAAGTGCATCAATACCGACAATGTCTTCAATTTCTTCTGCAACACGGTCTGGTTCAGCCTGCGGCAAGTCGATTTTATTCAACACTGGCACCACTTCCATATCCATCTCGATAGCGGTGTAGCAGTTTGCTAGCGTCTGTGCTTCAACGCCCTGGCCGGCATCAACAACAAGTAGTGCACCTTCACAAGCTGCCAATGAACGAGACACCTCGTAAGTGAAGTCAACGTGTCCTGGCGTATCAATGAAGTTTAGCTGATAGGTTTCACCATCGCGCGCTTCATAGTTCAGTGTCACGCTTTGCGCTTTAATGGTAATACCGCGCTCTTTTTCCAGATCCATTGAGTCGAGAACCTGCTCGGCCATTTCGCGATCGGTTAGCCCTCCACAGTGCTGGATTAGACGGTCTGATAGCGTAGACTTACCGTGGTCAATGTGGGCGATAATACTGAAGTTACGAATGTGCGATTGTTGCATAATGCTGGAAATTACCTGCAGAAAAATTCATTAAACAAAATATGCTGCTTGCCTTGAGTTCAGGCTTATACGCAGCGCGAGCGGATTTTACCCATTTCTGGCACGAAAAGCGAATTGGCATGGCGGAAATTTTAATACACATAGAACGCAAAGCGCATAAAAGTGGCAACTTGGCGTGACTTTGCTCTCTTGCCCAGAAGTTTAAAACACGTGAAGCTCTGCTAATTTGGGCTTCTACAGATTAAATGAACAAGTCAAAAAGACAAAACCTACTTATAAGCAGGCACTTCACTCAATTCAGGCCTTGCTGGCCTAATAAAACAGGTTGATATTTCGTGCGCTCAACTCGATGTAACTTATAAGCAATGAGCTTATATGTTATGAAAGTAACCAAAGCACTTGGTCCTAGAGCCCACAATTCATGACTAAAACCTGTTGAGCTAAGCAGTGATATAAAAACTGAATACGCGCCAATAAAAGCAATAAGCGGTAGCAAATATAAGAAAGCCGAAGCGCTTAAAATACCCGCTTCGGGTATACCCACAGTCACCTGCTGACCGACTTGAACAGGCATAGGCGTGCGTAAGGTCAATTGCTGGGTTTTAGGTGCAATTGCACGGGAGATGACACCGGTGCCACAATCACTTTGGGCCTGGCATGCATTACAGGTGGATTTAATGGCCGCTTCAACTGTTACCGTATCACCATCTACGGCAACTACAGTGGCGGTTTCTTTAATCATATTTGCTCTTTTTACCGTGTTTTAGTGCTGCTTAACCTTAGCTCTCTATCGCCCTTTATTAGCAACAGGTCGTAAAGACGTAGCAATAGCATTAGCAGTCTGCAGTGGAATTTCCCCCACTACCGTCACTTGGGCCTTCCCGTCGGTTAGCGTTAAAAAGGTGCTAACTTCGTTTCGTAACGCAAGGGTTTCGCCGAGCGCATCTTCGGCTGGCTGAACATAAACAGATACGTCCACTAGGCCGTCTGAAAAGAGTTTATATTCTACGACCTGCCCTGTTAATGCTAAGCGTCTTGTATCTTGCTTTATTTCTCGCATGCCCGCTGGCAAATATGTGACATCCCACTTATGTGCTCGACTTGGGGTATTACTCAAAGCCATAGGCGCTGGTAAAGATGCTGAGTTTATTCGCGAAAAGTATTCCGCAGGTTCAGGCGATATGGCAAAAGCGGTGACTTGAATTTGCTCTAACAACGCCCCTTGCAAATCAAGCATATTCAGCTTCAGCAACATGCCAGAGGACTCATCGAGCCACAGTTGATAGCCGAACCGTGTGTTATCTCGGCTAACTATACGAATTTGCTGTGCCGAACGTCCTGCTACTCGCGCTCGACCCACGGCGACAAACTCATAGGCTGAACTGAGTTGTTCTGGGTGGTAAAGCAGTGCACTAGGGATCGGACCATTTATATGCTTTGACCGTAAGCTGTAAGGTTGAACGTCTGGTTCAAATACGCTCACTACATCATTAACGCGAATAAGCTCGCGACCGGGCCCATTTTGAAGGTTTAATTGCTCTAGTTCAGAACCATCTTCCATTATCCCATGACGCCACAGGTAAGGAACCGTTTCCTTTCCTGCGACAGTTTGCACAAAAGACACTTGAAAATTGGCGTTGGTGATAATGTTTTGTAGTTCGGCCAGCCACTGATTCGCTGACTGAAGCTGTGGCGTACGTGAAGTAGACGTGTTTTCCTCATTACGACTTTCTTCAGCTTGTATTTGAAAGCCATCTCCCTTTCCAGCACCTTCCTCTTTTGGAGCGTTTGTGTCATTACCAGCGTTATCTTCTGATTTAGCATCAATATCGCTATTCGCTTGAAATTTTGCACCAGAAGAAATCGCCACTTCGCTGGGTGCCGTTGCATGAGAAAACGTGGGATTGATAGCCCCGCCCGAAATGAAAAAAAGTGCAAGGATAGAACTACAGCGCATTATTCCCGCCTTAAAACAAACATACCAGCAGTATATGCTGGTATGGTTAAAATATGAAATGCATCTTGACCGCACTTAAGTGCAAAGACACATTTCAACTCATTTTTAATAGCTCAACGATAATCTATGGGCGCTCTGGTCCGCTTGTCTCGCTTTCACTTTCTTCTTGCGCTTGCTTGAGTTTTATTTGCTGTTCGTGGTCAGCAATCAGCGCATTTATTTTGCGCTTTTTCTCAAGCATTTCATTCATATCGTTACGCGGTAAAGTTCGGGTCTGCTCCAAACTTACTGGAGACAATCCGCCTTGAGGCGCAATTGTTGGCGCTGTCATAAATGGCTCGGTCGGCGCTTCTTGATTGGTGTATTGAACACCAAAAATAACTGCCACCGCCACAGACGCTGCCACTGCAAACTGACCTGACTGCTTCGCAAAAGGAACGACACTGCCAATTAATGGAATTGACTGCCAACGCGAGCGTTTAGGTGCGACTATCGCCGGTTCATTTTCAAGCGCAGCTGCTACGCTTGCTGTGATATCCAACTGAGGGGCTACGCTTGCCTCTTTTCGCATTGCACCGCGATACACGTGGTAACGTTGCCATTTGGCTTGAAGCGCTTCATCTTGCTTAATAGCGTCGATGATTTCATTGCCTTCTATCTCACCATCCATGAATGCGGACAATTTTTCTTGCTGTTGCGTCATATATTCATTTCCAGATCAAAGTGATCATTAACTACCCTAACACAGCTGTTAGTCATCGTGGAAAAAAGAAAGTTCATCTTTTTTTGATTTTATTTCTTTTTAATTTTCTAACAACGGTTGAATAACTTTATCAATTGCCTCACGAGCCCTAAAAATACGGGACCTTACCGTACCAACAGGACAAGACATTACGTTGGCAATTTCTTCATAGCTCAACCCTTCAATTTCACGTAGTGTAATTGCCATACGCAAATCGTCTGGTAGCTTTTCAACCACCTTGAAGAGGGTTTCTTCGATTTCCTCAGATAGCAGGCTTCGCTCAGGGGTGGATTGCTCTTTTAAAGCATCACTTCCTTCGTAAAAATCCGCTTCATCGGCATCTACATCGCTTGCAGGTGGTTTGCGACCTTGAGATACAAGATAGTTCTTGGCACTGTTCACCGCAATGCGATAAAGCCAAGTATAAAATGCACTGTCGCCACGAAAATTAGGTAAGGCGCGGTATGCTTTGATAAACGCTTCTTGCGTTACATCAGCTACGTCACCGGTATTTTTCACATAGCGAGAAACGAGATGCATTACCTTGTGTTGATAACGAGTTACCAACAAGTTGAACGCATTTTTATCGCCACGCTGTACTTTTTCGACCAGTTGTTGGTCGGTTATCTGCTCGCTCATTCGAGCCATTACTCCCTACTTCAACTACACAATAGCTCTAACAAGCATGTGTATAGACGCGCTCTTTTTACAAAAGTTCTGTAAAAGCATTAAATTTTTTAAAAAATGCTTAGGTCAGCAGGCAAGAATGATTGTGTTTTGCTATTCATCCTTTAGACTTGCCGGACCTTTGCTCGTTTGAATTGATATAAAAATACATGAAATCTGCATCGTCTTCACTAACTTCCACTTCAAATGCAATAGAACACCGTTGTGATGTATTGATTATTGGTAGTGGCGCGGCGGGATTAAGCTTGGCGCTTAAACTCGCCGACCATTGCCAGGTTATTGTACTAAGTAAAAGTGATCGCAATGAAGGCTCTACCCGCTATGCACAAGGTGGTATAGCTGCCGTATTCGATGAACAAGACTCCATAGATGCTCACGTAACAGATACGTTAGCAGCAGGCGCAGGGCTTTGTGAAGAGCCTGCCGTGAGGTTTACTGCGGAGCGAGCAAAGGCATGCCTTGAATGGCTTATCGGCTACGGCGTACCCTTTGATACAGAAAAAAGCGAATCTGGCGAGGAACGCTTTCACCTTACCCGCGAAGGTGGGCACAGCCATCGCCGTATTCTTCATGCCGCTGACGCCACAGGTGAAGCACTTCAGATTACACTAAATGACGCGGTATCGACACATCCGAATATCCACGTTTTCGAGCGCTACAATGCTATTGACCTTATTCCTTCAAAAGAAGAGAAAAAAAGTGTTGTAGGTGCCTACGTGTGGAATAGACAGCAAGAACATGTGGAAGTGATACGCGCGCCTTTCGTAGCGTTGGCCACTGGCGGTGGCAGCAAAGTCTATCAATATACATCTAACCCTGATGTATCAAGCGGTGACGGAATTGCTATGGCATGGCGCGCAGGCTGCCGTGTAGCGAATATGGAGTTTAACCAATTCCACCCTACCTGTTTATTCCACCCGCAGGCACGTAATTTCTTAATTACTGAAGCACTACGCGGTGAAGGAGCAAACCTCTGCCACGCTGATGGCACCCGCTTTATGCACAAATTTGACGAACGAGGCGATTTGGCGCCTCGTGACGTAGTAGCCCGGGCTATTGACTATGAAATGAAGCGTTTAGGTGCTGACTGTATGTATTTAGATATTAGTCACAAGCCTGCTGATTTTATCGTTAAGCACTTCCCTAATATTTATCGCAAGTGCCGCTCTCTTGGTATAGATATTACCCGCGAGCCTATTCCAGTAGTACCGGCTGCGCATTATAGCTGTGGCGGGGTAATGACCGACTTTAATGCTAAGACCGATTTAAATAATGTCTACGCAATTGGCGAAGTTGCCTACACAGGTCTACACGGCGCTAACCGTATGGCTTCTAATTCCCTACTTGAATGCGTGGTGTTCGCCAGCGCCGCTGCTGACGATATAATTAAAAACCTTCACAGCGCAGAATGTGAAGAGGCTATAGCGCCGTGGGATGAAAGCCAGGTATCAAACTCAGATGAAGAAGTTATCATTCAACATAACTGGCACGAACTTAGACTATTTATGTGGGACTACGTAGGTATTGTACGCACTGACAAGCGCCTTGAACGGGCCATGCGCCGTATCAAACTGTTAGAGCAAGAAATTACTGAGTATTACTCACATTTCAGAGTAAGTAATAACCTGCTAGAACTTCGAAACCTCGTTACGGTTGCAGAGCTCATTGTGCGGTGCGCGATGGAACGAAAAGAAAGTAGAGGGCTACATTTCAACTTGGACCACCCTGAACAATTGGACAATCCAGCCCCCACAATTCTTACACCAAGAAAGCAATTGTCGGGTTCTGACGTAGGTTTATTAATTACCCAAGACAGCTTTTCTGGCGCTGGCTAACACATAACGATTCACGCTTGCTAATGTAGAGCTAATTTAGGGCTTACGTTTAAATTAAAAGCGCCTGCTAAAGCAAGCGGATGCTTTAAATTACAGCACTCGCAAACAGACTGTGCTATTTAAAAACGCCCAAACAAAAAAGAGAGCATACTTGTATGCTCTCTCAATCACTCTTTCAGATGCCTTTTATTAACCCTGGATTCAATATTCAATTCAGGGCTATTTTCTTTTAAAGCTATTCTTTGATTAAATACCACACTGATTAAACGCCACGCTCGCTGATAAATGTACAAGGCTATCGTCACTATCGGTTACGTCTAACAGCGCACTAGTATCCGTTTTACAGTGTTGTTGAATATGAATGTTATTAGGCAAGAAAACTGGCTTTTTAAAGCGACAATTTACTTCTTTCACGGTTATAGATTGACTGTCCTCTTGGTGACTTACAAACGCTGACACCGCACAAGATAAGGTCCACATCCCATGTGCTATGGGCTGTTTGAACCCAAAGGCTTTGGCAGATATAGCAGACAAGTGAATAGGATTATAGTCGCCAGAAAGCTTAGCGTAGCGTCGTCCAGTATTTGCCGAAGCATTAATTTCAGCAATTAGCGCTCTATCTTCAAGGTTACATTCGTCACTTAGGTCGTTTTTTGGGCCACGTGGTGCAACGTGAACGGCTTTAACTTTCACCAAATAGCTACTTATCGCCCTATAGACCAGATTCCCCGACTGAAGTGCTTCTAGCATAACGTCCACTTCCCACCCACGGCTATGGGGTCTCACGTCGTGAAAGCGCACACGACATTCAAATGGCTCGCTTAAATCACAATGCTCTAGCACAAACACTTTGTTCGCAGCGTGAATCAAACCGAGTAAAGGAAATGGGCTTTGCTTGTCTAGCAAGCACTGCATCTGTAACGGTAACGAAAGCATTTGCAAATAAAGAGGATGAGCATGCTCATTCGCCGGCCAATCAACTTCTTGACAAAAAGAAGTATAGTGCACGTTATCGACATTGAGCGTTTTTGTGTATATGCGCTGCGGCAACGTAGGCGGCTTAAATTGCATAAGTTGCCTGGCGTCAACGCGTTTGAATAACGCTTTAGTATACTCACGAAACATCTGTTAAATTCCTTTAAGGCGTCGCTTTTCTTGCGAAGATAATGGCTCTTGCCAACCTGCGGTAGTCTGCCTCACAGCACTCACCTTTTAAGACCCACGTCAAATGGCTATGACCTTTTTCGAACCAATGCCGTTTATGACGCAACACGTTAATGCACATTCCCCAAGTAAATAACTGGGAAGACTGATGAATCTTCATAGATGTGCCATCAGATAAAGCATCGGCTAACACTCTGGGCATGGTCCTGCTTGATGGATCTAAAAGAAGCGCACTATCGTCAATAGCGCGAATAATACCATCGCTGGTCAAAGAGAGTGCATATTGAGTAGTAGAAATATTGTTACTAAACGCGTCATAAAGACGCCAGACTATCATTAACGCAGCCACGGCAACTATGCACACTAGTTCCCCGGTGAAGCTCAGCCAAGACCATAGGTATTGAGGAAGGCTGCATAGTGCTGCCATAAGGCAAACGGCTACGCATAATTCCCCAAATACTTTTCTAAATCTATTGTGCTTTATGCTAACTCTATACTTTGACACGATTAACAATAGTCGCCACCATGGCGGCTAATTCAGGATCTTCGCACTTTTGATGTCCCATTATCCAAGCAAACAAATCAGGGTCATCACTGGTAAGTAAACGTTCAAATGTTTCTTGGTCTTCGTAACTTAGTGAGTCAAAGGCTTCTTCCACGAAAGGAAGCAATAGTACATCTAACTCCAGCATGCCTCTGCGGCAGGCCCATTTTAATCGGGCTAGTCTTTTTGGTTCAAACATATGTCTTTTATACCGTTTTTTATTCGCTAGCAATAATACCATGCCCTGCGGCCGGGGATCACTGCTCTTTTGGTCGGATAGGCAAACTAAATAGAACTTAATCTGCACACATTAGTGTGTACTACCCTTGAATATTGCTGGTTTTACCATACCTTGAGTACATACAGCGAACTTTACAGTGGTGAATATGACATCTATCGCAGCATTACAAGATCTTCCTCATGAGTTTATGGTCAAGCTTTCAAACACCATGACTATTTCATTGGTAGGAGAACAGGCTGACAGCTACCTTCATGGTCAGATCACGGTCAATATCAATAAACTTGATGAAAATACGGCAAGGCATTTTGCGCATTGTGACAATAAAGGCAAGACGTGGGCTACGGGGTACGTGACCCGCCACTTAAACAAATTATTGCTGCTTACAAATGACGATGCTGGCAGCCATTCGTTAGCCCAGCTCAATAAGTATGGCGTATTTTCTAAGGTCGATATTGTTGACGATTCGCAGGCGTACAGCGCTCACTTCATTTCACTTGATGCAACCAAGTTAGATGAGATTAAAGCCCTATTAGAGCAACTTTTTTCGAGCGATAAAGTCGCACAACTCGTTGACGGCGATACTGCAGACAAAGGTATGCTGCCGAAAATAGAAAGCGAGCATGGCGTGGCATTTGTAGCTAACACTACTCGCAAAGGCATTGTTGTTCTTTTAAATGAAAACGGCACAAAGCAATTAAACACGTTAATTGAAACAAAAGCTGTAGCGTGTTATTCCCACGTTGTGTTTGACGCCATTCAGATTGAAAGCGTACACGCCTTAGTACAAGGTGAAGCTGTAGCGGAATATGTACCACAAATGATTAATGTACATGCGCTTCACGGTATCGACTTTGATAAAGGCTGTTATATGGGGCAAGAAGTGGTTGCACGAACACGCTTTTTGGGCAAAAACAAACGTGCCGCCTATAGCTTTAAGCTTGAAGAAAAAGTAGATATCAAACCTGGCGATAGCCTTGAAAAGCAATTAGGTGAAAATTGGCGTATAGCGGGCAAAGTACTCAATGTTGCGTCGCTTGATAACGAAACCTGGTTTATCGCTGTGTTAAATAACGACACTACCCCCGAAGATTTACACAGACTGGCTGATAACAATGCCATTACCTGTTACCCTAATAGCTTGCCGTACAGTATTGAGCAACAAGCAAGCAATATTGTGAAAAAACGTCGATAAGCAGTTTACTGCTGCATTAAATTTATTGCCCTTTTTTTAATCATAGGGCCAAGATAGGATTTGTTATGACAATTACTTCTGACAGCGTTGTAACGCTACACTACACCGTATCTACCGAAGACGGCACAACGCTAGACTCTTCAGAAGGTAAATCGCCGCTAGTTGTACTTCTAGGCCGTCGCTTCTTAATTGAAGGACTAGAAGATGCTCTTATCGGTAAATCGAAAGATGATAGCTTCAACGTTTCTGTAAACCCTGAGAAGGCTTACGGTGAACGTTCTGACGAACTAGTTCAAACCGTACCTCGTTCAATGTTCGACGGTATGGATGTTGAAGTTGGTATGTCTTTCCGCGCCACTACTCCGCAGGGTGAGCAGTCTGTAATCATTATCGAAACAACTGACGAAGAAGTTGTTGTTGACGGTAACCACCCGCTAGCAGGTATTCCGTTGACGTTCGATGTAACGGTTGTAGACGTGCGTGAAGCGACGCAAGAAGAGCTTGAGCACGGTCATGTGCATCAGGAAGCAAGCAGCTGTTGCGACCCGAAAACAGGCGAATGCTCAGAAGATAAGCACTAAGTTGTGTTGAACGTATCAAAAAGGGAGCCAAAGGCTCCCTTTTTTATTTTCGAAGAATACGATTAATTTATATTGCGTCTTCGTTTTGTTCACCGGTACGAATACGCACAGCACTTTCAACGCTGTAAACGAAAATTTTGCCGTCACCTATTTTGCCCGTTTTAGCAGATGACTGAATGGCTTCTACCGCTTGTTCAACGCGGTCATCATCTAGCACAAGCTCAATTTTGATTTTAGGTAGGAAGTCAACTTGGTATTCAGCACCGCGATAAAGCTCGGTATGACCCTTCTGGCGGCCAAACCCCTTCACTTCTGATACTGTCATCCCTGCGATACCGACTTCAGCTAGCGCTTCCCTAACGTCGTCCATTTTGAACGGTTTAATGATAGCTTCAATTTTTTTCATGACTACAACTCATCGTAAATTGTTGGAATTGGTACACGTTTGTGTTGTGTACGCTCATAAATATAGAGCAATTTCTCTTCCACTTCTGCAGAAACAGGCTTGCCTTCCAAAAAGTCATCGATTTGGTCGTAGGACATGCCCAGCGCTTGCTCGTCAGCTTTTTGTGGCGAAAGGCTTTCTAAATCAGCGGTTGGGGCTTTAGTGATTACATTGTGCGGTGCACCTAAATGGGCTGCCACTGCACGCACTTGGCGCTTACTTAGACCAAATAAAGGGGCTAAATCACACGCTCCGTCACCGTACTTAGTATAAAACCCTGTAATATTTTCAGCCGAATGGTCTGTACCGAGAACAAGCCCATCAACCATCCCCGCAATTTCATACTGAATAACCATGCGAGTACGCGCTTTGACGTTGCCTTTAACGAAGTCCTGCTTCTCATCGCTTTCAGGAAGAAGGTTGGCATTGGCAAGCGCTTGAGAAGTAGAGGCGTGAATTGCGTCTGCACCTGGTTTAACGTTCACTGCTAGCGAATGTGAAGGCTGAATAAAATCGATAGATTTTTGTGCATCTTCTTCGTCAGCTTGAGTGTCATAAGGTAAGCGAACCGCGATGAACTGATAGTTTTCATGATGTTCGTCATTTAGCTCGTTCACAGCTAACTGTGCTAATCGACCCAAAGTACATGAATCAATTCCCCCACTAATACCTAATACCAGCGAATTCAAACCTGAGGTAAGCAACTGCTTTTTGATAAAAGATACTCGACGTGCAACTTCATATTCGACGTCAATTTCAGGCAGCACTTTCATTTCATCAATAACTGCTTGTTTTTGCATTGTAATATCCACGTATTTTTGAGGCGTCCTGGAACTCGATTCTACGACAATATCACTTCAGATGTTAGTGGTATCCTCGCATCTATTTGATTTACCTTGCACTTACTGTGCAAAAGAAAACGCATCGTATGTATATTTTATTATTTTTGAGCGTAGGCATGGGTTGTGCGAAACAGTTAACCGTAAGGCGTATGGTCAACTATGCGATATCACGGTAAAACATACCTTTGCTACTGTATTTTAGTTTACCCTAAAAAATAGGCGAGTAATGCATATTTATCGCGTAGTATCATTACATCGAAGATAGAATAAAAAAGTAAATTGAAGGTAAATAAGGTTTTTGCTCAAGGCAAGCTCTGAAGGCTCAGAAACCCTAAAAGCAATAGCTTTAACCTGAGGTTTGTATGGCGCATTTCATTAGTTAATGATTTAGAAAAGTTCGGAAGATAGCAATCTCACAATGATAAGAATAAGATTCAAAAAATACCCAAAAGCCTTTGTTAAACAAAAAGGTCTTACACTTCTGGAGATGTTGGTCGCTGTTGCTGTGCTAGCAATTATCCTTACTACTGTCGCGCCTAGTATACAAAGCGTGCTTATCAAAAATAGAATTACCTCAGATATAAATAATTTAAGTGCCGTGGTGCAGCGGGCCAGGTTTACCGCGGTAGACGAACAAGCAAGTGTTGTTTTGTGTCCAACAGAAAATTACACCGCCTGCACAAGCAGCTGGAAAAAGGCGAAAATGGTATTTGTGGACAAAAACGGTAATGGTAGTCGTGACAATAGCGAGGCACTTATTGTCGCAAGCGATCCGCTTAACTCCGCAAACGCTATCTACGGTGTAACAGGCAGCTTAACCTTTGACGAGCAAGGCGCAATCGATACGGCGGCGACAATTACGCTGTGCCCCAAAGATAACGATGCAGACTATGCCTCTGCCCTATTACTTTCGCTATACGGGCGAATTTCGATAGCTGTAGACAGTGACGACGATGGTGAAAAAGAAGATTTAGATGGTAATGCGCTATCTTGTAGTTCATAGCCGTAGTTGCTTGCCGCACTTCCCAGCCGAAGTTAGTATACGCAGTTAATAAGCTGGGTTGATAACGCTATTACCAGCATTCTTTCGGGGCCAATGAGGTTTCACTAATTTTTAAAACCCTACAACTGTCATTTTGCTTTTTAAAAAATAGCGTAGCTGCCACTTCATATTCACCACTTTGACTCATCGTCTGTGCAATGCTGACCTTGTCGATATTGGCTTGAGGCAGAGCAGTCAACGGTAGGTAGACACCTGACTCCAACCAACTTCTCGACTGCATTGACTGTATTGATAATAAGTACGCTTTAACTTGATTTACTTGGCTTAATTGCCAACTTGATATTATCGCTGTTGTAGTTGCTAAACCTAATACACTAACGATAGCGAGCACAGCCAATACCTCAACTAGCGTAAATCCTGTGTTAGAAACTCGATTGTTTAAACCAACGCTATTCCCTTCCATGGTACAGCTTTCTCTCATTGTGTTTTTCAGTACATTAAGCCTATCAATTTAGCACGGGCACTATTACTGGACTTACGCATGGCTTTTCCTGAACGAAGAAATAAAAAAAGAGAAAATAATGGGTACAAGCGCGCAATAGGCATGTCGCTCATTGAATTACTTATCGTGATAAGTATTACAAGTATATTGTCGGTAAGCGCGGTTCCGTCATTTCAAACGTGGCTAGAACGGAACAGTTTTAAACATTTCGCGTCGCAATTAGCCAACTCAGCTAAGCAAGCACGTATTTATGCACTTACCCAAAAAAAGCCCTATTACCTCATCGCAAAATTCGAAAATGCGAACTGCATAATAATCAGTGACGATGAAAACTGCACCTGTTCAACATACCAAAACTGTGCGTTAAATGAGGCCGCGTTTTGGGAGCCTCCAGCTAAATGGAATTCAAAGCTAACCACGTTAAACGCAAAAGACAAAACCGTAGCCTTCAACCAACAGGGTACACTTAATTTCGGCAGTGCCACCACATTCAAGCTTTCCAGTGACCATTTTGCTGCCAAAGTCACGGTCAGCCCGCTGGGTCGAGTGAAATTGTGTAGCGAACAACGCATTACAGGCATTACGCTGTGCTAGCTTTTCCAAAAACATTGAACGATTTAAGTACAAATAAAACTGGCGGCTATAGTATTTCAGAGCTTATGGTGGCCTGCACTTTATCGGGCATACTGATAGCAGCGATAACGACTTACAATGTGCAGTCTTACGTTAGTTTATCGTCACTACAACATGCTACCGCAATAGAAGAAGACGCCCGAGCACTCCAAGATACTATTTCACGGCATTTAAGCAGAGCCGGGTTTATTGAAAATAGCAGCACGCTTACGCCATTTTTAACACTTGCAAGCATCCCTCAAATAGTGGCCAACGTGACCCTTGGTCACCAAACTGGTGAAACAGCAAATAGCTGCATCACGTTTTCCTACGACAAAAATCGCAGTGGCGTTATTTCTACAGCGCAAGACGAAATGTTTGGATATCGACTACACGATAAGGCAATTGAATACAGGGTTGGAGGAAAAACCTGTACGCAAGGGGGATGGTTTGACTTGACCGACCCAAATACTGTCGAAGTAACACAATTTTCCGTAATGGTACTGCACAAAAGCAGCTGGGGTGCCGCTTATGAAATTAAATTAAGCCTACAAAGTGTGATAGACCCCAGCCTTGTTGTCAGCAAAACGTTTGTGGTGGAGGCGACCAATGAGAGATAAAGAGAGAGTAAAACAGAAGTCTATTACCTCATACACACAAACATTTACGTGTAAGCCTTACTTTTCGACAGGGAAACAACAAGGTATGGCACTCCTCGCGATTGTCGCCATCCTTCTGAGTGTCGTGACGTTTACGACCATAATTACCTCGCAAAGCGTTCAGCAGTACTATGCCATACAGAAAATCAGGCAAGAGACGGTAAGCTCTCGAATACAATTAAAACAACATCTTAAAGAAGTGGCGACAGCGCTTAGAACGAAAAGTATTTCAGCGGCACTAAACACGACAAGTCAGCCTTTTCTATCAACCACAGTAAACCAAGAAAGCCTATCGGGTGTTGGTCAGCAGTCTCTCACCCACTACGAAGTAAGCGTTTCTCACAATGCAGAAAACATTCAATATAAAGCTAATTTTCTTCGTTACCCTGCCCTTCTTAGATTGCCCACCGCAGCACAGCTATTTTCATGGGATAACCAGCTTACTCATTGGTTGTTCAATCGAAGTGAAGCCGAGCTAAGTGCAGCATTTTTTCCCAACAGCGCGACAGCTTCTCATTGCTACAACTTGGTGAATGCCACAGTCTATTGGATAAATGGTGACTGCGTTCTAAGCCATAGTGATCTAACTCATACATCAAGTTCAGCGCCTGCCTTGTTAATAGTGGTAGATGGAGATCTTACTATAAGTGCGAACACTCACTTCTTTGGGCTGATCATCATGCTCTCAACGACCACAGCTACTCATGAACTTCACCTGACATATTCCAGTTCGATTAAGGGTGCATTCGTGTCTAATACACAGTTACAACAGCAAATTTATGGCCTTTTGACGCCTTCAGCGCAAGTACTTAGCAACCTACAGGCTAGCACTCATATAGCGAAAATAATTCCCGTTCCTGGAACCTGGTATGACATCAATTAAAAAACCCCAACAAAAAGAATTCAAAAGCGTATTGTCGATAATGCGTAGAAGCACACCTGATGATAATCGTCTTTGCTCAAACTATAGTGGTGCGAATAGAGGTGGAGTGTTAATAGAGGTACTCATAGCGCTTTTAGTTTTTATGACCTCTAGTGCTTACCTACTTTCAAGCGATATTAAAACGCGAGTGCTTTGGCAGGCAACGTTAAAGTCACAAGACGAACAAACAAAACAGTTAGATACTACAAGATTGGCACTCACACAAGATAGCGTAGATCAACGTTGGGAGGATATAGCCGTGTTTGGCATTCCGACAATCACACCTTAGCGTATTATAGTTTGCTAAGGTGCAATAATGAGGTGAATCAGTTAATCGTTAACAAGACCAGCAATATTCATCAGTTTCAAGAGAGCCATTATTATTTTTGTCCCACCCTTTTCTTCCATCGCTGAAGTAGTAAAGGGTACCATCTGCCGCTTGACCAGTTCCCGATACAGGGGTCGCTCTCAATTCGTAATCAGTCACTCCGGCAGATTGAATAGTTAGATTATAACGACGATTAGCCGCGGGCTCTGATGAAGGTGAGTGTGTTGCAAAAATAGAAGGCGCTCCGGTATCGCCTCCGCTTGCGCCTGCACCTTTGTAGCTAAAAGAACCACTATGATGACGCTCCATCGCTGACGCTAGACCTAACAAGTCAGCCTGGCCGGTACCGCGATATCCATCAGCAATAACGCCCTGATAAGACGGATAAGCAATAGCCGCGATTATGCCGACGATAGCCACCACTATCATGAGTTCAATAAGTGAAAAGCCCTGAGCGTGTTTTTTTGCTTCCATGATTATTCCCTTTCAGTTTCTGAATGCCAGCTACCGCGTTGAATACGTTCAAATCGCCCGTAAATGTTTTCAGCTAAACACTCAAAAGCACTGTTACAAGCTTCGTCATTGCCGTCCTCATCGACCTCTATTACCGCAGACACACACTCAGTACCTAAACATACAACCGGGCTAACAATATCTTCAATAAGTATCTTAGTTTCAGGTGCAATACCGGTTTGCTTCAACTCAGCAACGCGATCATCACCATTCACATCACCGTCGTTATTCACATCTGTGACAGCATTGCCATTAAACATACTAACAAGATATGCCCGACTGTTTCCGGTAGGCGGCGCACAGGCACTGGTGCTGCTTGCAGCCGGAACATAGGTGGTAAAGAATACTTTGTAGTCGATGATAAGCGGAGACGACAGCACTTTCTCACCATTCGTTGTTAGGTTCAAATACCAGCCATCTTTATTGGCGAACTCTGCTGCCGCAAGTGCTCGCTCGCTTTCATCACTGCTATTTAGCGCGTGACTGGTAGCATTGTACATTTGATTTTCGGTCACTGTAGTCATGTACGTGTACTTGCCGTTTTCATCGCGTTTGAACACACCGCTATCTTTAAGCATGTAGAAGTTATCTTCCACTACGGTATCTAGTGGAGATGCACGCCAGCCACTCCCCAACGCAACGGCATAATACAATTCATCACCTAATGCGATTTCTGTAACATCCGGCCCATAGTAAAAACGGCGATTGGTTTCTTCAGTATCACCACCGAAATCGGCAATACGTGCACCTTTTATAAAGTCAGAACCAGACTCTCCATTATAAATATCCAGACGAAATAGTTGGCCCCCTGTATCAGCAACATACATGTGGTCAGCTTCACCATCATTATCCCTATCGATGACAGAAATGCGCCCCGGGATACTATAAGTCATATGGGTTAAATCAAGATCAGAATCTTCATTACTGGCGTGCCAAAGTAGGCTTCCCGTATCAGCATCAAACATGTAGACGGCATTACCAACTACGTCGTTGGCTCGTATCGCACGATCATCTTGAGCGTCATCATAACCGCCTCCAACAATCATCACGTTTTTAACTTCACCACCCATATTTACTTTTGTGATAGTTGGTCTCGACCACGTTTGACCTAACTTAGTTAAATCACCTTCTCCGCCAGTAAGTTGATACTTAAGCTTAGGCGAGTTTTTCGCAGTAACGTCAAAGACGTAATAGTTGCGGCCACCTCTACGCATGCCCACATAAAGATACATTTTGTTATCCACAGTACGCAGAACCATATCGCCATCTAGACCATACTCATGGGTTAACGACGGAGTATCTTTGTAGAAGTGATGTAAATTTTGTAGCAGCTCTTTTGGCATGATGGCAAAATTTTCTTCGCCGGTTTCTGTATCAAATGAATGAAGCATTCCTTGGTTAGTCGCGACAAAAATGGCCGAATCGTTAGTACCGTAATTCACTATAATCGGTTGTGAATGAATGGGGTCGCCCATTTGGGTTCTGTAGTCACTTGTGCTGCCATTACCATTGCTGTCTTTTACATCAACACCTCGTGCCCATTTTAAGATAGCCTCTCTTAGCTCATCCGCATCGGTCTCATTTTGGATAGCAAGATCTTCATTCGTAATATCAGAGTTTTCTTCATGAAGTTTATTGTCCTCATCCACAATAGACCCCGTTCCGTCAAAAACATAGATGTTGCGGTTTGTACCCATACGACTTGCGGCGCCACCTTCGCTCACCTCACTGCCATCCGCGAGTGTTGACCAATAGCTATGAGAATTCTCAGCAAAGAACCCAGTTTCGCTATCCACAGCACTGTGGCTGTTTTTATCGAGAATTTCGTCTCCACTCAACCTGTAGCGCTTTAAGTTACCAGGCCAAATTGCGCCTTCGCTAGGCTTAAACAGTGCAAAATAAAGCTCATCTCTGTGGGTAAGACGGTTTAACTGGTTAACCGCAACACCGGGGGAAACAAACGTGGCATTCACGTCTTTTACAGAACGCAAAATAGTATTGAAAGCTTCAAGTAAATCAGTGCTGTTATCCGCTTGATAGAAACCCCCACCGCTTTGCAGCGCAAGTTGGTTGAGGAAATTATTAGCAGTATTATTCGCCGCGAAACCTATCGTGTGCGTTATCACTCTAGGCCCAATCACAGATGTAGAGGTATCGCTAATGTTTCTTACCAAATCTAAGCCGCATTTTTCGCCACCACTACCTGTACAGCTTTCACCCAATAAGGTTTGAATTTTAGAAACACTGTGGTTGTTATTCGCTTCACCATCTGAAAGCAATACGATGTGGTTGTTGGTTTGACACTGTAAGTCAGATACTGGCGAAATGTAAGTCGCGGGAGTTGGAATTTGTTCTGTAACGCAATCGCTGTCAGATAGATTATCTTCTGTACATCCAGACGGTAAAATAGAGTCTTCACCTATATAAGAGCTACGATGGCTTACCCTGGTGCTTTTTCTAACGGAGTTGTTAACTCCGTTCTCACCACGTTTGCGGCCATAATCCACACTTCGACCACCATAATAATTTGTGGCTTCTAACAAGGTATCTACGATAGGAGTAAAGCCGTTAGCACTTAGCTCATCAATCTTACTTATTAAGTGTTCGCGTACTGATGCTGTTGCGCCCGGCGTGGCGGCACCATTAAATTTCACAATCAATTTGGGCGCTTTAGACGGTGAGTTATAGGTGTGCGCTCCTCGATATGACACAAAATCGTCCATCACAAACGCCATATCATTACCTGATCGCCAACCAGAGCGGTCAACGATTTGTTTGACGATACTGCTTATGTTTGGCGTTCGATAATTGTTGTTGTTGTAAAAGTCAGGCATTGACCACGTAATGCCTGAGGTTTTTGGCAGGTTTCGCAAGCGATAGCGTTGGTTTGGATGAAAGTCTGACGCATCATCGTCAGCAACACCGCGTATACGCATACTAGGGTTGCCATAAGTTACAGTGCTGTAGGCGGTAAATTCAAGGTACGCCTCTGTTATCTCAGCGCCTTGCGGAATATTTACGTTTCTGAACCTTACCCCTATGTAGTCGTTGTATGATGGGTGAAACGTGAGCTCACTTCCTGTGTTAGGGTAACCATTGGTCGCTTCTTCAGAGTTATCTTTAGCGTTACCAACTTGATAAACGCCCTCACCTTGCACACACCCCGTCGCCGTAGAGTCGTCGTATGACACAACTAATTGCGGTGCACCGCTTTGCCCTACATCACTCGCCCTGGCCTCTCGACCACTAGCGCTGTCCGAACTTGAACCTTCAATCAGGATGTTTAAGTCTTTTCCGCCACACCAAGCAGACAAGTCCACGACTTCTTGTATTACAGCGCTAATGTCTGGCGTGGTAATGACTTCGCCTGAGGCGGGAAAACTATTATCAGTCAGCCATTCAACATTGGCGGCTGTTTTGGTCCGTTCGCTAAGATTATTACTGCTTGAAGAAAACTCGGTGCTAGATGCAGATGCTTCTGCTGAAATAACAAGAGAAGTGCCTGCAATATTAAACCTTTCAGAGGTAAGGCGAATATTAGCACTAACAATGGTAGCTCCTTGCGGTATGTTTAAATCGGTAAAGCGCAAGCCAGAAGTTACCGTTTGGGTGCCACTACTTAATATCAAGTCGTTGCTGTCTGTAGTCACATTACCGTTTATTTCATGGGCATCATGATCATCGTCGTTTGTTGACACAATTATTTCAGGACGCACAGCCTCGTCAATATTACGTATCGGATAGAGGATTGGTCCGCCATAATCGGAGAAACGCATCAGTCCGGCATTAATGTTTGTGGCAGAGCTCAGCGCGTCTTTTAGCGCGTTTTGTACTCTGAGCATTCTGGTCTGGCTGGTGTTATCGTACGACCCCATACTCCCCGATGAGTCCATAATAAACAGCACATTTGGGTTATAGGTAACCGCACTACTGGCATTGCCTAAATAAATATCAAGGTCATCGCCAAAGGCAGAAAAGCCAATGCAGCTAAACAGCGTAATTGAAGCAAGGTAATTTGTTATTTTTTTCATCATAATACCTATTGTGAAGCCGGGCCAAAAACGGATGCAGCTAAGCTGTTCGCTACCACTGTGGACTTACCCGCAACTTTTCCGCAGCCTCTAATAATAAATACGTGGCAGTTGACATTACTTCCACCGATTACATTGCTAGACCCTCGGCAAGCTTGTTCACGAATAAATGCCGTGCGCGACCAGCTTTTTGAAGACGCCTCATTTTGATATGTACCATCTGTAATATGCCTATCACCGATAGTTAAGCCGCCTTCAGTCATGTATCTATCAGTCCATTGATTTTCGTCGAAACAGCTCATAGAGTCTGCTTCAGGATTGAAAATAGTGCCTTGCCTTGCTTCTGAAAGTGGATCCGTTTTTGCTGGGTCAGTGAGCAAGGACTCATCTTCGGATTCGAAAAAAACACCCGCGATTGCAGCTTCAGCTGCGTCGAACGCTAATCCACTTTGCTGCATAGACACCGCCATCTTTGATTGAGACAAACTGCTGGTTACAGCGCTTACGCCTAAAACCGTGATAGACAACAAAACAAGTAGCGCAAATACCATTACTAAGCCTTGCTGTTTCATTTTGAACTCCTGACAAAATTTTTCATATTTCTTAGGGCCAAGGTCTTAGAAAAGACTTGATAATAGTGGTCGGTCGTCATTGTTTTAGACGCTTCATTTAAGAGCGCATATTTTTGTGCTTGGGTTTGCCGCACTTCATTTTCATAGCTTTTGAGCATAATGGCCCATCGCAATGACACTACTTGTTGATTAAGGGCTCTTAGATTATCGATAGCATCGGCAGTTACGTAAGTGACGGCCTGACCATTAGAACTTGTGATCACGTCTGACACGCCAAACTGCACTTGAAAACTTTCCACGTTATCTAGCAATGTGACTGTAATAGGGTCAACCGTTTGCGACTTAATACCAAGTAAAACGCGCCCATCATAACCGGTACATTTTAGTGCGCTGCCGCTCACAAAATAATGATTAACAACGTGGAATTCGCGGCCAGCATAGCCATGTGCGTTGCCTGTACAATCTTCGTGATTCAAAAGGCTTACTACGAGTTTATCGCTGCCACCGTTGGTGGTCTGTACGCTACCTAATGTGGTATTGGTGGAAAAGTCACCGGGCAAGGCAACTGGATGATTTTCGACGTAAGCAGCTTCAGCAACAATATCAACAGATGTATCGACATCTGCGACAATTTGGTCATAACGACCAACTTCGTAAAACTCCGCCGACAAGCGGGCCATAATAAAGCGCCCAGATTCTTGAACTTGGGCCACCGCTTGATTAACTTTATTGGTAACGCTTGAACTGACTAAAACCTGAATAACCGCACCGGAAATAATTAGGCCTAGAGTCAAAGTAATCATTAACTCAACCAAAGAAAATCCGTATTGTGCTCGTTGACGATAGCTATTCATAGTGTGACGTCCTTAAACACACATCCATTGCTGTCCCCTTCGGCTTCGTTACATCGCGAATTCAAATTATATTGCTGGTTGCCGGAGGATGACACGGGCCACTTTAGCAAAATTTCCACGCGAGAACCTGGGCTACAACTGTAAGTGTCAGCGGCGTTATTGTCCTCACAGGTTACTGAAACTGTAGTTTGTGGATTTGTCTGCACTGCAGAGCAAGAAAGCGCCCAGCCATCATACTTGGCCATTTGCACTTCACTACAGGCTTGCCCTTCACAGTTAGGAATGTTGGCGGGTCTTGTTAGGCAGCAGCCATAATAGGGCTGAGAGGAATTTGAACAACTTAAACCTGAAAAATTATAGGTTGTGTCTGTGAAATAGTCGTTGTTTGCCACCATGCCATCGCCCACCGTTGCTGGACGTGCGGCGGCGCGTAATCGCTCTGCTACTTGTGCGGCAACCATTTCCGCTTGGGTCCGGCTTATGGCATCTTTATTGGCAAAAGAACCAGTAAACTGGAGTGCAGCAACGCCCAGTAATCCTACCGCCAATATAAATAGAGTAATCAAAATCTCTATTAGACCTACACCGCGTTGGGTGCAGATTGTGCTTCCTTTCACTTGGTTTCTCGCCACCTTTTTAACTCTCATCACTTTTGCCAAATTCGAAACGTAAGAATGGGTGTTATCACCAATTTAGTATAGTAAGACAAAAGCGCACTACGCTGGGTATCATTGGTTATCAAAACGTATAATTTTTAGCTACCTATAAGGCCACAAACTGGCTATTAATGTTACGCTGACTTCCTCGGCCCTGCCGCACGAATACTTCACAGTAACGTAATTAAAGCCTTTGACTTAACACGCCAGCGTGCACGCTACTGTAGTATTGAAGCTTCACTTCCACTAAAAATAAAACTGACTTGTTACCTTGTACAAGTAGCTAAATTTTTTTAGTCGCTAAACCTCATTTTAATTTAAGGTATCATTATCTATCCGCAAGTCATTGAATTTCCAGTAGACAAAAGCATAAAAAAACACCGCAACAAAGTGCGGTGTTTTTTTATTTTGAAAATGTAGCGAGTTTAAACGACTTGCTTAACTCTCAATTCTTTAGGAACAGCAAATTCCACGTTCTCTTCGCGCCCGGAACGCTCAGAAGCTGAAACCGCTCCCCATGCTTTAAGCTTATTTACTACGCCTTGCACTAAGACTTCAGGGGCAGATGCACCTGCGGTAACGCCAATATGCTCTATACCTTCTAGCCATTCCTTTTGAATGCAATTAGCATCAGCTATCAAATAGGCTTTAGCGCCAATTTTTTCAGCCAGTTCGCGAAGACGGTTCGAGTTTGAGCTATTCTGTGCACCAACAACCAGTAATACCTGACAATCTTGGGCTAGGTCGCGCACCGCGTCTTGACGGTTCTGCGTGGCATAGCAGATGTCGTCTTTTCTGGGACCATTGATTTTGGGGAACTTAGCGCGAAGTGCATCAATGACATCGGCGGTATCATCAACAGATAGCGTAGTTTGGCTACAGTAATAAAGGTTGGCTGGATCTTTAACTTCAAGCGTTGCGACATCCGCTTCAGACTCTACTAAATAGATACCGCCTTCTTCATTGCTGTACTGACCCATGGTGCCCTCTACTTCAGGGTGACCAGCATGACCAATCAAGATGCACTCAGTACCTGTTTTGCTAGCACGAGTAACTTCCATATGTACTTTAGTAACCAACGGGCACGTTGCGTCAAACACTTTAAGGCCGCGATTATCTGCTTCTTTTCTCACCGCTTGCGACACACCGTGCGCCGAAAAAATTACGATACTGTCGTCTGGCACTTCGTGTAGTTCATCCACAAACAGCGCACCGCGCTCGCGCAGCCCGTCTACGACGAACTTATTGTGTACAACTTCGTGGCGCACATAAATTGGCGGTTCAAACATTTCAAGCGCGCGCTCGACTATGGTAATCGCTCTATCTACGCCTGCGCAGAAGCCGCGAGGGTTAGCTAAATGAATCTGCATAACTAGTGTCCACCTTGTGCTGAGGCGCCAGGCTTAACATCAATGATTTCTACATCGAAAATAACCGTCTGACCTGCTAACGGATGATTGAAGTCTACCGTTACTGAATCGCCGGCAGCACTTCGAATAATCCCCGGAATTTCAGAACCATCTGGCTGTGCAAAGGCTAGAATCATGCCTTCTTCTACTTGTAAGTCAGCACCGAAGCGGCTTCTATCCATGTAGTGAATATTGTTCGGGTCAGACTGACCAAACGCATCTTCAGGGCCTAATGTGAAAGACTTTTTTTCACCCTTGGCGAGCCCAAGTAAACACGCTTCAAAATTCGGTGTTAGGCTACCGTCACCCATAACCATTTTTGCAGGTTTGTTATTTACACGAGTGCTGTCTGCAGCAGAGCCGTCTTCAAGTTTTAAATCGAAGTGAAGAATAACTTCGCTATCTGCGCCTATTACTAAAGAATCTGTCATAACCTTTCCGAATACTACTTAATAGTTTCACTACTTTTCGCGCCGCTTGCTTGCACGTTTGCGCTTTTTTCTTCACTTCTTTTATCGCCATTTTTAAACATGTCGATGATAAGTAAAGCCGCACCTATAAATATGGCGCTGTCGGCAATATTAAATGCTGGCCAGTGATAATTGTTTACGTAAAAATCCAGAAAGTCGATGACATAGCCATGAACTAAACGATCGTAAACGTTTCCTAGTGCACCACCTAAGATAAAGGCAAATGCAACCGGCAGCATTTTTTGCGAACGAGGTGACTGTTTCAGCCACCACAAAATTACTACACTTACTACAACAGCAATGGCAGTGAAGAACCAGCGCTGCCAACCACCCGCATTTTCTAAAAAGCTAAATGCGGCGCCGTAGTTGTGTACGTAAGTAAAGTTAAAAAACGGCAGTACCTGTATCGACTGATACAGCGACATGCTGTCGATAACCGTATACTTACTCCATTGGTCGAGTATAAACGCAAATGCGCTTATCCATAAGAAACGCAACCCCGTTTCGCGAAAAAGCTTAAGCATAGCGACGCTCTTCTCCGTCTCCGTCGATGTTTGTCACACAGCGACCACATAGCTCTTCGTGACCTTCATGTGAACCAACGTCTTCACGGTGATGCCAACAGCGCACGCATTTTTCGCCACTTGCTTTATCAACGCTTAGCCATAGACCTTCAACGTCTGTAGCTTTCGCATCAGACGGAGCATCGTCGACTTTGGTTAGCGAAACGCCTGACGTAATAAGCACAAAGCGCAGTTCGTCTTCTAGTTTAGCGAGTACGTTATAAAGTGATTCGGTAGCATAAAGCGAAATGCTCGCTTCTAATGAACCACCCAGCTCGCCATCTTTACGTGCCTGCTCCATTGCTTGGTTCGCCGCGTCTTTCACGCTTAGCACCTGATGCCACAGGGCATCATTGAACGTGTCGCTTTGTGTGAAATCATTAAAGCCTTCATACCAAGTTTCAGTAAATACAAACTCACTACGCTCACCTGGTAGCGTTTCCCAAATTTCTTGAGCAGTAAAGCTGGTGATAGGCGCCATCCAACGAACCAATGCTTCAATGATGTGGTACATGGCCGTTTGGCATGAGCGACGGGCCAAGCCATCTGCTTTGGCTGTATATTGACGATCTTTGATTACGTCTAAATAGAATGAACCCAGTTCAATTGAACAAAAGTGCGTAAGCTTCTGTGACACTACTAGTAGGTCATACTTTTCATACGCTTCGATAAGCTCTTCTTGAAGCGCCTTGGCACGAGCAACAATCCAGCGGTCAAGCGCAACCATATCATCTTCTGCAACTGCATCTTTAACGTCAAAACCGTTAAGGTTAGCAAGAAGGAAGCGTGCCGTATTACGTACGCGGCGATAGCCGTCTGCAGCGCGCTTTAAGATTTCATCCGATACTGCAATCTCGCCGCGATAGTCAGTAGACGCCACCCATAGACGAAGGATATCTGCACCTAGTTTATTAGTAACTTCCTGAGGTGCTACAACGTTACCTACCGACTTCGACATTTTTCTGCCTTGGGCGTCTACCGTAAAGCCGTGGGTTAGCACTTCTTTATAAGGAGCGTGACCGTGCATAGCAGTAGAAGACATAAGCGAAGACATAAACCAACCGCGGTGTTGGTCTGAACCTTCAAGGTATAAATCAGCAGATGCCGGGATGTCATCGCGACGGTCTACCACAAAGTAGTGAGTAACACCTGAGTCAAACCATACATCTAGGGTATCAGTTACTTTCTCGTAGTTGTCTAGCTCGCTACCAAGCAGTGCTGCATCATCTAGATCCCACCACGCTTGTATGCCTTTCGCTTCAACTTCTTGCGCCACTTTTTCCATCAATACCGCAGACTCAGGGTGAATCTCACCGGTAAGTTTATGCACATACAAAGGAATAGGCACGCCCCACGTACGTTGGCGAGAAATACACCAGTCTGGACGACCTTCAACCATTTTTTCAATGCGGTTTTGGCCCCAATCTGGGATCCATTTGGTTTGTTTAATTTGTTCCAGTGAATCAGCGCGAAGGCCTTTCTTATCCATGCTAACAAACCATTGAGGCGTAGCGCGGAAAATAATTGGCGTTTTATGGCGCCAGCAGTGCGGGTAGCTATGCTCGTATTTCACATTCAAGACAAGGTTGCCCTTCTCTTTTACCGTTTCAATAATTTCATCGTTAGCTTTAAATACAAACTTACCTGCAAATAGAGGCGTGTTTTCAAGGTACACACCATTATTACCTACCGGATTGTACACTTCGATATCGTATTGTTTGCCAACGTTGAAGTCGTCAACACCGTGAGCAGGTGCAGTGTGAACACAGCCAGTACCAGACTCTGTAGTAACGTGTTCGCCCAGAATTAGCGGTACTTCAAGATCTAAGAATGGGTGATTCACTTTAAGCTTATCTAGTGCTTCGCCAGTACAGGTTGCCACTTCACGGAAATCTTCTACGCCGTAACGGTTCATACAGCTTTCAAGCAGGTCCTGCGCTACCACTAACCATTCGTTTGACGGCTGAACCTCAACAATTGCGTAGGTAAGTTCAGGGTGTAAGCTAATTGCACGGTTGGCTGGTAGCGTCCACGGTGTAGTAGTCCAAATAACAACGCCAGCTTTGTGTGAGGTTAAGTCGCTTTCAGATACGCCGAACGCTTCTGCAATTGCAGCAACATCAGCTACTGGGAACTTAACGTCGATAGCCGGAGAAACTTTGTCTTTGTATTCAACCTCTGCTTCAGCAAGCGCTGAACCACAGTCTGTACACCAATGAACAGGCTTAAACCCTTTTTCCAAATGACCAGAATCAACAATTTTACTTAATGCACGAATGATGTCGGCTTCAGATTTGAAGTCCATGGTTTTATATGGGTTATCCCATTCACCAAATACACCTAAGCGTTTAAAGTCGGCCATTTGCCCGTCAATTTGCTTTTGCGCATATTCGCGACATTTTTGACGAAACTCAGCTGCTGTAACTTTCTTACCCGGCTTACCAACTTTCTTTTCTACCATCAACTCGATTGGCAGACCGTGACAATCCCAACCAGGAACATACGGAGAGTCGAAGTCGGAAAGGTTTTTAGACTTTACAATAATGTCTTTAAGAATTTTATTAACCGCGTGACCAATGTGAATATCGCCATTTGCATATGGAGGGCCATCGTGAAGAATGAACGGCTTTTTACCTTTTTTCGCTTCACGAATCTTGCTGTATACCCCTTTTTCCTGCCAGTCTTTAAGCATTTTTGGCTCGCGCTGAGCAAGGTTACCGCGCATCGGAAACGCAGTTTCTGGTAGGTTCAGTGTGGCTTTGTAATCACTCATAAAATTGTATTATCCGGTTACCTTAATGTTCACCCAATGCACGAAAACATTGTGAAGGCGATATTCATTTTGCGATGTTCAAATTAAAACGCTGAATTTGAAAAATTCAACGTAAAACTGGGTGTCGCCCCCACTAACGCGAGGCCGACGAAATATGTTCTAGCACCATAATGCACTTGCACGTTTCACAAACAAGGATCAACGTTTAAAAAGTCGAGCGCAATGAAACTAATACGCGCACAAACGTCTTGTGACTTTATCACGTTTAACTATGCTAATAACAGACGCGCTTGCGCCGCATCCGCTTGAATTTGATCTTTCAACGCCTCGAAAGAATCAAATTTAATTTCATCTCTTATTTTCGCCATCGGAAACACCGTAATGGGCTTACCGTATAGGTCGGATGACAAGTCAAAAATGTGAACTTCAAGTTGGTTTCGTACCCCGTTTACAGTGGGACGAGTACCAATGTTAGCAACACCGTTAAAGTGTTTACCATCTACATCAACACCCACCGCAAACACGCCGTGAATGGGTGTTTTCTGGCGTTTAAGCATTACGTTAGCGGTGGGAAAGCCAATGGTACGGCCTTTTTTCTCGCCGTGCACAACCCTGCCGTGAATAGCGAAGGGGCGGCCTAACATTTCGGTAGATAGTCCGAAATCACTGTCAGCTAGCGCTTCTCGAACCGCAGTTGAGCTTATTCGATGAGCGTGCATAGTAAAGCTATGTGTACTTACTACATCGAAGCCGTACTGACGACCCGCCGCTTCAAGCATCTCGAAGTCACCTTTACGACCATTGCCAAAACGGAAGTCATCACCAACAACTAGGAATTTAACACCTAATTTGTCTACCAATAGATCGTGGACAAAAGTGTCGGCACTTTGTTTTGCAAACTCAGCGTTAAAGCGTACAGCAAGCAGTCTGTCCACACCTTGTTGGCGCAGCAATTCGTATTTTTCACGAAGAGGGCTGATACGCGCTGGGGCCTTATCAGGCATAAAAACTTCTTCAGGTTGCGGTTCAAACACCATCACGGTGGCTGGAAGTGATAGCGATTTCGCTTTCTCAAGCACATTCGCCAGCACAGCCTGATGACCACGGTGTACGCCGTCGAACTTGCCGATAGTGAGCACACACCCTTTGTGGTGCGGTTTTACATTGTTTAGCCCGCGGATAAATTCCACTGTTAGCCACTACCTTTTAACTGCTAGAAATTCAAAGCTCGCGATTATAGCCGACCACGAGCACAATACCAAGCACGCGCACTATTCCCGCGCTGTCGGGTTACCCTAATTAAAAATTACTCGCCACCGCTTCTAAAGTGCCTCGGACGCATGCCCAGCACAACCATAGATGTCATAAATAGTATTACCGATAGCGAAATGGTTATCCCTACCTCTAACATTTGGGCTGAAAGCGATAAATCAAAGAAGGCTAAGCCTTGGTCTCGATAGTAAATAAGCCCGCCCATGGCAGCACTTGAGAGTACCACGCGCGCTATAAACAGAACCGATGTACGACTAAGCGCAAACACTCCTTGACGGTGAAGCGTTATATAGAGCAAAGCAGCGTTTAGCGTAGCTGACATGCTAGTCGCAATAGCTAACCCTACATATCCAAAAGGTATAGCAAGGACTACGTTAAACACCATGTTAGCGACCATACACCAGATACCAAATTTCACCGGCGTTTTAGTGTCTTGTCGGGAATAAAAGCCTGGCGCAAGAATCTTAACCAGCATAAAGCTGAGCAAGCCAAATGAGTACGCAGTAAGCGAGTAAGAAGCCATAATGGCCGTTTCTGCAGTAAATGCACCGCGTTGGAATATAACGGTTAAAATAGGCCTTGCCATAACGCCAAGCCCTACTGCTGCCGGAATGCCTAACAAACACACCATGCGAAACGCCCAGTCGATATTCGCAGCAAACGCTTTGGGGTTATTACTTACATGATTTCTAGACAGCGTAGGTAAAATAACTGTGGCAATGGCAATACCAAACAGCCCTAAAGGAAACTCAAGTAGCCTGTCTGAATAGTACAACCAGCTTATTGAACCGGTAACTAAAAAGCTGGCGATAAAGGTATCAAACAGCAGGTTAATCTGTCCTACTGACACACCGAATAATGCGGGGATCATAAGGGTACGCACTTTAACCACATTTTCGTCGTGCCAACCCCACTTCGGTTTAACCAAAAGCCCAGCTCTGAACAAGAACGGTAGTTGAAACAAGAACTGCACAATACCGCCAATAAACACTCCCCAAGCGAGAGCGTATGCAGGCTGTTCCAATTCAGGTGCTAAATATATGGCACACGAAATAATACATACATTTAGTAAAACAGGAGTGAAGGCTGCAACGGCAAATTTGTTGAGGGTATTGAGTATTGCGCCAGCCAACCCTGTTAAGGAGATAAATGCTAAGTACGGAAAAGTGATTTTTAGCATGGTTGATGCAAGCACAAACTTGTCGCCAGCTTCATCGCCTTCAAGCCATGCCACAAACCAACCGGTACCAAAGAGGGCTGCCAAAACAGGTGATGCAACAACGCCAATAATAGATACCACAAACACGATAGCGCCTAACGTACCGCTAACCTTCGCAACAAATTCTCTTAGCTGCTTTTTATCGTCGTTTTCGTGAACTTCGGTTAACACCGGAATAAACGCTTGTGCAAATGCGCCTTCCGCAAACAGGCGACGTAAAAAGTTGGGAATTTTGTTAGCAAAGAAAAATACATCAGCAGCTGCCCCATCGCCCATAAGCTTGGCCACAACAACGTCGCGTACTAGGCCCAACACCCGCGATAACAAGGTCATAATACTGACAATAAGACCAGATTTTATTAACTTCCGTGACACGTCACACTTCCAATAGAGGTAAAAATAGGCTGAACAGCAAACAGTTTTTAAGCGTAATTAAAGACGTCTGCTACGCGTAAAGCGACAACAAAAGGTTGCGAGCGAGTCATAATAGCGAAAGCCTATGGTCTACGAAACGATTTATTCAAAATAGTTGTGCACCTTTATGAACTTTCTTGCTATAATCCGCGCCCGATATGGGGTGCTGTTGTTTATGCATGTCTATCGCTTAAATGTCCTGAAAGAATATCGTTATGAATCTCTTTCAAAAAATGTCGCAGAGAAATGTCGCAAAGAATGTGCAACGTGTTGAGCATACTTTGTGTTCAATAGCTTGCGCGTTTTAACGCGGAACGATTTAAGTTTTAAATCGTTTGACATTTGGGCGTTTGGTAGGCACAATCCGCACCCTCGTTTTTGACATGAATTTATTTTGGGAGTTACACCTTGGCTAACATTAAGTCTGCTAAGAAGCGTGCAATCCAAGCCGAAAAGCGTCGTCAGCACAACGCTAGCCGTCGTTCAATGACTCGTACAAGCATCAAGAAAGTTATCGCTGCAATTGCAAGCGGTGATAAAGAAGCGGCACAAGCTGCACTTACTGCTGCTACTCCAGTACTTGACAGAATGGCTACTAAAGGCTTGATTCACAAGAACAAAGCTGCTCGTCATAAGAGCCGTCTAGCTGCACAAGTTAAAGCACTAGGTTAATCTTTACGATTAGTAGTTAAAAAAGCGCCTTTCGGCGCTTTTTTTGTATCTGCTCTATAATACCAGTGGGCAAAGACAACTAACTATGCAGACTGGTATTACTTACTCAACTCATTTTTCTTATTGAGCTTGCCGGTGCAATACGCATGATCCAGTGAAGAATTGCCCAAGGCCAGCTTGGCACAAAGGCATTCGCTTTTTCTTTATTGATTGCGTTGACCATAGCGCGACAGCCCACATCGGTATCAACAATAAACGGCACCTTCTTAACTTTTTCATTTATCTCACTGCGAATAAAACCGGGGTGAATACAGGTGACTTTAATCGGCGTATTCATCACATCCATTCGAATACCTTCTGTCATAGACGTTAGGCCTGCCTTCGTAGCGGCGTAAACAGTCATAGCTCGTCTAAACCCACGTACAGCACTTATTGATGAAATTGTCACTAAATGCCCACTGTTTTGTGCTTTGAAAATAGCCATTGCCGCTTCACATTGCGCTAGCGCCGACACAAAGTTAGTTACCGCCGTTTGCTTATTGGCATGGAAATACCCTGTCCCAATTGACGCGCCCTTTCCCATTCCTGCGTTCACAATAACTCTATCTAGGGTTCCCATGTCAGCTTTGAATGTGTCGAACACTTCAAAAACCGCATCGTGATCATTGACATCCAGCGAGCGAATATACACGTCAATGTTTGGGTTAATTGAATGCAATTCTTCTTTCAATTTTTCTAAATTCTCAAAGCGCCTTGCGCATAAGGCTAAGTTACAACCCTGTTTGGCAAACTCAATCGCCATTCCCTTGCCTAAACCAGAACTCGCGCCCGTTATCAGAATATTGCGTCTTGTTGTCATTATCGTTTTCCTGATGCTTTGATGGCCTTATTACAACGCCACATTAAGTAATGAATAAAGATCCAAAAGTTTTTGAACGCCGGATTATTGGTTTGCTTGTGGTGATAGCGATAGTAAATTTGCTGTGCAATACCAGCTAAACGGAAAAGCCCGTAAACCTCATAAAAAGCAAAATCTTCAACATCTATCTCCATTTCCTTACAGTAATACGCCACAACTTGCTTACGTGTTAGCATTCCCGGTAAGTGAGTTGGCTGACGACGTGTAGATTGTGCTAATAAATCATCATCAGCTTGCACCCAATACGCCAAGGTATTACCTAATTCCATAAGCGGGTCACCCAAGGTAGCTAACTCCCAATCAAGAACGCCGATAATTTGGGTGTAGTTGTCCGGCTTTAACACCACATTATCGAACCTGAAGTCATTATGCGTAATACAAATGCGTTCTTGGTCAGGCATGTTGTTCTCTAGCCAGCGCATAATTTTTTTACCCGAAGGTACGTTCCAGGTTTTTGCTCTACTATAGCGCTCGCTCCACCCGCTAATTTGTCGCTCAATGTACCCAGCACCTTTCCCTAAGTGTTCCAGCCCCGCTTTTTGGTAATCAACCTTGTGAAGCTCAATCAAGCTATCAAGTACATTCGTGCAGAGCTGCTTGGTTTGCTGTTCGGTGGTGTTCAAGCCTTTAGGTAAGTTCTTGCGGGGTATCACACCGGTAAACTTCTCCATCACGTAGAACTCAGTGCCAATTATGCTTTCATCTTCGCAAAGCCCAAGCATCTCTGGTACATAACGATAAACAGGCTTTAAGGCGTGCTGTAATCGGAACTCTCGCACCATATCGTGGGCCCCTTTAGCTTTTGTACCTGCGGGTGCTCTGCGTAAAATTAATGACGTTTGTTGGCTGTCGTCTTGGTTACTGTTTTGATAGTCCAAGCAATACGTCCAATTGGAAGCGCCACCGGAATATTGGGTTACTTTAGGCAATGTCTCGCTGCTTTTTATAGCAGCAGCCATGGTTGGACTAGATGCGTTAATATGTTCTTTAAGCCAATTGTGTACAGCGCCGACGTCTAGCTCTTCCCCTGCTCGCACGCTATCCGCTTTATCTACTACCTGTTGTTGCATATATCGTTCTTCTTTTACTCTTTTGCTAAACGCTTATTTAAAGCTGGTCATTGGTAAGCATTTATTCGAAACAAATTTTGTCTATCTTTATTCTTTAATTGTGTTTTTCCATTGCTCGTTTCATCGTTTTAGTTTGATTGAGCATATTGCTTATATAGCGCTGAGTGGGTAACAACTTTTTCAATAAGAACGCCCGTTTGCCTAACTTGTGAGTGAGGATAAGGAATTTTCCTTGACTGACTTGTTGATATATTGACTCTGCCACCTCTTCTTTAGTCATATCTGCCTTAGCGAAAAACTTGTTAATCATCTTATGCGAGGCCGGGTTGTTGCTTCGCATCGACTCATCTAAATTTGTTTTGAAGAAACTGGGGCATACCACACTAACGTTTATATTGTCTGGTGCCAGTTCCAACTTCATTGTTTCAGAAAACGATACTACAGCGGCTTTAACTGAGTTATAGCTTCCCATATAAGGAATCGGCGTAAGCCCTGCTTGCGAGGCAACGTTAATAAAGTAACCACTGCATTGCTTGCGCATTAACGGTAATAGCGCACGACTCACTCTCACCATGCCTAACACGTTAATATCGAATACCCATTGCCACTGCTCGATAGTCTCGTCTAAAAGACTACCGCCCGTAGCGACCCCAGCGTTATTAAACACATAGTCCACGCCGCCCCAACGAGTTTCGATAGTTTGCGCTAGGGCTTTAACGTCATTGTCGGAGGTTATATCGCAGTGTACATAAAACGCATTTGCACCTTGTGCAGAAAGCATATCTACCGTTTCATCTCCCCTCTCTTGGTTAATGTCTGCAATGCAAATACTTATATCTTTGCTTACCCATTTTTCCGTCCATTTTAGGGCAATGGCCTGACCTAAGCCGGTAGCACCACCGGTAATCAATATACGCATTATGTGTTTCCTAATTATTATTTCACGAGTACTTTTGGCGTTGTTTTCACAGCTATCTTTGCATTTCGTTTTGCCCACAGCGCTAATAAGGCAGGACCGATGTACATTGCTATACCGTAAACACCTGGGGCAATCGCATAGTCAGGCGCTTGTAAAAAGGTAATACATATAAGCATGGCGAGTGCCGCGTTTTGCACGCCTATTTCAATAGCAAGGGTAAGAGAGTCTTTAAATGCTAATGCAGAGATCTTGGCAAGTACCAACCCTAGCAATACTGATAAAAGGTTTAACGCTAAACAAACTAGAAAGGCACCTTCGAAAGATGTCGCTAGGTTATCTCTTTCTGAGACAAGCACTCCGATAATCATAAGCAACATAAAGTACATCGAAAATTGTCGAAAAAAGTTTTCTGTTTTCATAGCGAAGCCACTTTTAAAATGGCGAATAGCCATACCAATTATCACTGGGAATATTGATATACCTACTAGCCCTGTCACCGTTTGAATAATAGAAAACTCAGGCGCGTTTTCTTTTACAAAGTAGTTAAGAGCAAATTGAATAATAAATGGCGTTGTGAGCACGCAGGCAATGGTTGAAATTGCGGTTAAGCTAACCGAAAGGGCTAGATTGGCTTTTGCAATATGGCTGATTAAATTACTGGTGGTTCCGCCAGGGCATGCAGCCAAAACCATTACTCCCACGGCAATATAGTCGGGCACCCCAAACGCAATACATAAACCTAAGGCTAACAAAGGTAATAAGACAATTTGACCTATAAAGCCTGTTATTACCGCCCTAGGCGCTTTAATCAATCGGGCAAAGTCTGCAAGGGTTAGCGTTAGCCCCATACCAAACATAACAAATGCCAACGCTAGAGGTAACAACACCTCGGTAAGTACAGATGCCTGCATGCACACGCCCCTTACAAAAGAAACCTTTTATTAACATTTAAGCCAGTGTACCCTGTTTATCAATAAATAAAAATGATAGCTTATTATGCGAACCCATAAATATTATGCATGGAAAAATAGATTTTAATTTATTCGTAGTGCTACGTGCGGTCTATGAGCACGGCAGCATTACTAGAGCCGCCAATGCGCTGCATATTACTCAGCCTGCGGTAAGTCATGCGCTCAGTAGGCTACGAGAAAAATTTGATGACCCATTGTTTACGCGCCATGGGCGACAAGTTATTCCTACCCCGTTCTGCCAAGGCATCATTACGTCGGTCGTTACATCAATTGAAACCCTTGAAAATACGTTAAAAGGCAAAGTGGACTTCGACATAGGTGATAAACCACGCACAGTTAACCTTGGAATGCGTGATATTTTAGAATCTATATTTTTTCCAACGTTAATTCCTGAACTTGTTCTAAACACCCCCAATATCACGGTAAATAGTAGACAGGTAACTTGGCCCGAACTTGCGCCAGCTCTTTCTAATAAAGAGATTGATATCGTAATTGATGCTCTTGTTCCCAACAGCAGTGAGATACGTTCACAATTTATCTGCGAAGAAACCTTTGTGGTAGTATGCGCGCCAACGAATCGCTACTTAGACAATCCCAGTATTGAAAACTACTCAGTTGCACAGCATGCGCTTGTGTCTTTAAAAGATTCTAAACTAGACACTGTTGATCTCGCCCTTGCTCAACACAATTTGCATCGAAAAATATCCTTACAATGTGAGCACTACTTTGCCGCTGTTAATGTAGTGAGTCAGTGTGACCTTTTGTTAACTATGCCAGCACGCTTTGCACAGCAATTTAGCGACAGATGTAATATCGAGACTTTGCCTCTTCCGTTTGAAGTACCTCCTCTTCCCGTGCACATGTACTGGCACAAAAATGCGGATGAAGATTTAGTAAATATTTGGATGCGGGAGAAGCTTTTAGAAGTAGCAAATAAATTGGGGCTATAGAAAAGCCGATACACTAAGGTATCGGCTTGTACTCTCTTCAATTTATCAGAGTTAAAGAATTGGAAGTGTTAACTTACCCGATGCATTTTCGCCAGCTTTTGTTTGATACTCATAACTAAAAGTCGCACTGACAGGATTTTCCGCCGTGTTGTCCTCTAGATATAGGCTGATTCTATCTCTGTAGATGTATTCACCATCAGCTACTGTCGTACCACTTATATACGAAGTATAAGCCTGATTAGAGATACTTTCATTTTGAGCCACGTTTATCGCAAGCAAACGCTGCATAGAAATGTTTTCATCTCGAACTAGCTCATATCTATTCACAAAAGCGTATTCGTTTCCATTTTCAGTGTAACTTTCAAAATTAATAATAAGGTAATTAAGTGATTCAACTGAGGTTGGCAGTAGAATACTCACTGAATTACCAAAATTATTTGCCGAGTTTGCAACCCCGGCTGTATTTTCACTAACGATAACTGAGCCATTAGAATAGTAATTGCTGTTATCTAATTTTAGCGCGTTGATATCGAACTCTGCCGTTTCATCAGCGGGGGTGGTAAATGAATAATCATCACCACCAATATTTGCTGAAACACCATCAGAGGCTGGAGAAACTTCACCAATTGCAAAACGGTAGTTAGTGTTAGTTTGTAATTCTGTTGCTGGAGAAAACGTGTGCTTAACACCACCAAGGTCCACGCTCTGGCTAAGCTCTACACTTGCCTCTTCACTTAAAATATAAGTGTAACCATTAGGAACGCTATCATCAGCAGACTCGTTGCCGCGAACAATTGAAACTTCGTCGAAAGTTAGGCTAACCTCGTCCAGTTCTATGTCAACAGCTTCGCTGTAATACACTGAATAGGCAAAATTAGACGGGTTAACATTCGTAGTAATAACTTCAACGGTTGCTTGGGGCTCAACTTCAGTAGGAACTAGGACTAAGTTAATAATCTCAGAGTCAGCTACTGTGTAATAGCTATTTGACTCAAACCCACTTGTACTAACGTTAATTGAAGTTTCACCTGTGGCATAACGTGTTGAACGACTGAGGTTAATACTGCCTGTTGAATAGGTGATATCACCAACCTGGAATGAGGACATTTCGAACGAAATACCACCATCAAATGGAACGACCAACTCATAAGAGCCATTTTCTTCATCATATTCAGACGTGTACGTTTCCTCTGACGTATCCATCATGAACTCAGCGCCTGCGATAGGCTCGCCCATACTGTCAATCAGGCTTATTACAACAGTTTTCTCTTCTGCTGTAACTTCATCGTATTGACCAAGGCTGATTTCCTCTTCTGAAAACTCACTTGCATCGTAAATAAACAGTGTATCGCCAGATATGTTTACATTGTCGTTGTTAGTGAAATCGAAGTCAGCTTCTCCGTCGTTATCTATGTCAATATTCGCACGTAGTGTAACGTTTAAATCACGTGGCAAAGTAATTTGGTAAGTTTGTGATTCTTCATTGAATTCGCTTTCATGGGCAAAATCAAATACGCTGCTGGTAGATGCCCCCGAAAAAGAAAAACCAATAAAGCTAAGTCCACCGACTGCTTCGCCGCTTTCCGTTTCCGTAACGCTGAACTCTACCTCAACAGGTGTAGATACTCCTATGATACCAATGTCGTCATACCCTTCCCCTGAGCTCACAGGGCCAGTGGTAATAAAAAATGCGCGTTCTAAGTAACTTTCATCAGAGGAAGAAACTACAACGGTAAGGTCAGCACTCGCTGGTAAGCCTTCTAAGTTAAAACCGCCATTCTCTGAGGTTACACCTTCAGCAACCACTGTATTTCCTTGATAAACAGCGACGTTTAAGCCCACTAAAGGTATATCAGTGCGTGTATCAACTACTGCACCTGCCAGCGTAACCGAAGTTTGATTATTTTCGATTTGCTCTGCAAGGAGGTTGTTTTGTTCAGTAAGTACAGTATTTTGTTGATTAAGCGCGTCAACAACTCCGTCGTTACTATCGTCATCAACTTCAATACACCCTGTCAGAACGAGGGATACAAAAAGTGGGATCGGGGCGAGCTTTTTATTTATTTTCATGAGTGGCCTCTTAGTTTTTACGTTACATCAAAACAGAAACTAAGGACGAAGAGAGAACGAGAGGATATTAATAACGGTCTGAATACTGAGACGGAACTACCTTGTACGTTACGAAACTTCATCCTTGAAACATCAGAGTATCCGATTCGAATTTTAATTGCATGTAATTTATAACGATAATTGCCGCCCCTTTCTTATACTTTAGACCAAGTTTGTAACACAATGGTCAAGCAAGCGTCACGGTAGTGTCAATTTGCAGACCTATAGTGACGGTCCAAGGCATCGCTTTGGGAAACCGCTATGAAAAAGACACACTATCGAACACTTTGGCTTTCAGATATTCACTTGGGAAACCGTGATTGCAAAGCTGAATACTTACTTTCCTTTCTAGATAGCATCACAGTAGATACCTTATATTTGGTGGGCGACATTGTTGATATGTGGCAAATGACCAAACAATTTCGATGGCCAAAAGCCCATAATCAGGTTATGCATAAGTTTATGCAAATGAGCCAAGAAGGTACTCGTGTGGTGTACTTACCCGGCAACCATGACGAACCAATTCAGTCATACTCTGGCATGGCTTTCGGTGATATAGAAATAGAGCGAGAGTTGGTGCACACCACAGCACAAGGGAAGCGTTATTTAGTCTTACATGGCGATCAGTTCGACGGTGACGTGACCATGGGCAAGTTCCATGCGTGGATTGGCGATAAAGGTTACGACCTATTGCTCTTTTTAAATCGCGAGTTTAACCGACTTAGAGCGTGGCGAAAACGTGAATACTGGTCACTGGCAGGTTATATCAAAAAGCACATCAAAGGTGCGAATGAAGCCATTGCTCGCTATCGAGAGGCATGCTGTAAGCGCGCAGAAGAAATGGGATTGGATGGCGTAGTGTGCGGACATATTCACCACCCTGAAAGTAGTTTTGAAAACAGCATTCACTACATTAATGATGGCGACTGGGTTGAGAATTGCAGTGCATTGTCTGAAGACATGGATGGTAATTTATCCCTTATCCATTACCTCGATTCATTAGAGTCAGCCACAGTAACATCCATTGCAGCCAAGACGTCCCGTTCAAAAGCAGCATAGTTACCGCATCTTTTAAAGGGGGGCACTTATAGCCCCTCTAATGCTTTTACTGCACGCATCTGCTCGTAACCAACTTGTCGAGCCAGCACTCATAACATCTTTTTAACACTGTCAAATAACTGCCATCAAAGTGTGTAAAAAGCGTCATATTGTCTTGCTATTGTTCGCCAAAACCGAAAGAGAAACAGGTTCTATGTTTACTGTAAACGACGTACTGAACAAGCATTATCCTCAAGTAGCGAACAACCCTATTCTGTTTAAATCGCTGTCTTTCGTATTAAGACACCTACTCCATGAACGTGAAATTACAGAGTTTGGTGAAACCTACCCTCACTATGAAGATATTGATTTTGTCGAGCAAGTGTTGGAATACTTCAATATCAGCTATTCCACCCGCGATGTAGAAAAAGAGCGAATTCCTAGTGAAGGGAAAGTAGTGATCATTGCCAACCATCCAATTGGCTCGCTTGACGCTCTTGCCTTAATTAAGCTAGTAAGTGAAGTGCGTCACGATTTGAAAGTGGTCGCTAACGAAATGCTTATGGCAATCGAGCCCCTTCACGAAATGCTGCTACCGGTTAACAACATGCAAGGCGGTACACCAAAGCAGCATTTAACCGCTATTCAATCACATCTAAATAGTGATGGTGCCATACTTATTTTTCCCGCAGGCGAAGTCTCTCGTTTGCGCCCGCAAGGCGTTCGTGACACCAGGTGGCACACAGGTTTTTTACGTATTGCGAAGCAGGCGAAAGCGCCAATACTACCAGTTTATATTGATGCTAAAAATAGCCCACTTTTTTATGGCGTGTCCATGGTATACAAGCCACTCGCCACTGCCCTGCTGGTAAAAGAGATGTTTAAACAACGCAAAAAGCACTTGCCCATGCGCATAGGTGAACTCATCCCTTTTGAAGCATACCAGCAAACGTCTATTCCGCTGAAAGAGCAGGTAAAGCTGTTTAAGCGCCATCTATATCGAATAGGGAACAATAAAAAAGGCGTATTCGAAACACAGGCTTCTATAGCTCCTCCAGAAGACAGAAAAGAACTGGCTCGAGCTATGCGAGAATGTGAGCACCTTGGAGAAACAGGTGATGGAAAATCTATTTACTTATATCAGCACAAAAGCTGCTCGCCTATTATGCGTGAGATAGGTCGCTTACGAGAGGTGGCATTTCGCGCAGTGGGCGAAGGCACTAATAAGCGCAGAGACATCGACCAATACGACTCTTATTATTATCATCTTGTACTTTGGGATGATAGCGATTTAGAAATCGTGGGCGCTTATCGTTTTGGTGATGCAGAACTTTTGACCGCACCCGACCACCCTACCGGACTCTATTCAGCAACTTTATTTAATTACAGTAAAAACAACGAAAGACTATTTAAGCAAGGCTTAGAGTTAGGTCGAAGCTTTGTCCAGCCTCGCTACTGGGGCAAACGCAGCTTAGATTATTTGTGGTTTGGTATTGGGGCATTTTTAGGTCGCTACCCTAAATACCGGTATCTTTTTGGTGCGGTATCCCTAAGCAATACCTATCCTGAGCCCGCTAAAGATCTACTGGTACAATTCTACACTACGTATTTTCCTGCGAAGTTCGGGGAAGCGACCTGTAAACGCCCTTATCAAATGGCGCAAGATTCCTTGCATCAGTTCACAGGTAGCGATTATAAGGCCGAATTTACGCAGTTAAAGCATCTACTAGCTAACATGGGCGTTAACGTGCCTACGTTGTATAAGCAATATTCTGAAGTGGCTAAAGATGGTGGTGTGGCGTTCCTTGGATTCAATGTCGACCCAGATTTTAACGACTGCATTGATGGCTTGGTAGTGGTTGATATGCAAAGTCTTACCGAGAAGAAACGCAAACGCTATTTGACCGATATTCAACTTAAAGCCACGGCTTAAGCTTAAAACTGTATAAGGGAGCGTGTTACATACGCCCCCTTCTTCGATTTACTACGAATATCTGTATCAATTACCTACCGCCAATATTTTTAAGAATATCCGTATAGATATCTTCAAGTGTGAGTAAATCCGATAAGTGAATGTGTTCGTTTACCTGATGAATAGTGGCATTGGGCACACCTACTTCAACAACCTGAGTACGCTCACTCGCAAAAAAGCGCCCATCTGATGTTCCGCCAGATGTACTTATTACCGGATAACGACCGGTAGCCCCCTTAATAGCTTTCTCAACGCAAGTTATTAAGCACTTTTCTGAATCATTATTGGGGCTGCTTAAATACGCTTCGCAAGGCCTTGAAAAGCTAACTTGGGCCTGTACATCGACATTCTTGATAATATCGCGTAGTAGTAAAGACAGGCTGTTTTGATTGAACTGCCACGAATACCTAACATTGAATTCTATCCGTACTGAGCTAGGCACTATGTTATCAGTAAAGCTTCCTGTATCCATGTGTGTTATTTGAATTGTAGTGCCAGGAAAGTCATCGCTTCCCGTATCAAATGGATAGTGAGTTAGTGCATTAACCACACTACTTGCTTTATGAATAGCATTAACCGCGGTCTTTGGGTAAGCCACATGGCCTTGTTTGCCAGTAATGTGAATAGTGCCAGAAAGTGAGCCTCTACGGCCTATTTTTATCGTATCACCGGTTCTTGTAGATGCAGAAGGCTCGCCTACTAAACACATATCAAGCTGGACATTTTTAGACGACAAATATTCAGCTATCCACTTTGAACCCCATTCAGCTTCTCCTTCTTCATCACTGGTAATTAACCACCAGAAAGACATATTGCTAGGATCTAAAGAGGCAATGGTTCGCTCTGTTGCTGCTAGCATAGCTGCAATGCCCGTTTTCATATCGGCAGCGCCTCGCCCGTAAAGTTTATTTTCACTTATAACCGGGCTAAATGGGGGTGATTTCCATTTATCGATAGGGCCTGGAGGCACTACATCAGTGTGGCCACTAAACGCTAAATGAACAGGCCCCTGCCCCCATCTGGCGATGAGGTTTTTAACGCCATTTATCTTATGTTTCTCACATATGAAACCAAGTTTTTCAAGCTTATAGATTAGATAGCTTTGACAACCCGCATCCATTGGAGTGATAGACTCTCTTGCCATTAATACTTCGGCGAAGTGAATACTGCGCGCTGGCGCTAAAGAAGGTAAAGGCTGAATTGACATTCACGTAACCCAATTTAGAAACATGAGTCTATTACACAAATTTAAAATGACACACTAATAACAGATTTGCGACAAAGCCATGACAGCAAAGCCAAAGCCCGTATTGCGTGTATGGAAGAAAAAGAGACTACTGCAGGTGCATGAAAGTTTCCACGGGCCTACCTAATGTTTGTTTATAGCTGCCCACATTGATATAAATAGAGCACAACTTAAAAGAAGGCGTCACCGTGTTAAAAATAATTGTTTTAATACCCCTTATCTTGTCATTACTTTGGTTTGGTTATTTGCAGGCAAACAAGTATACCCTTGAACAAGGCAAGCAAGGTTTCCTTTACATATTCGTGCTATCTGGCGTCATTGCGGCGTTTTATACACTCATGTTGTTTTTAACAAATTAGCTCTTTTTTACTTATAGAATTGCTACCTATGTGCCAACCCAATATAGCCCATGGGTTTAGTAAGTAGATTTACCGAGGTGTTAATTACGCTGCTGTTCCCGTTAAACGACCATCAAGGGAAAGAATAAAACCGATCAAAAAAGCCAGCTCTTATTTAAGCTGGCTTTATATCATTTATTTAATTGTTGCCACCCGTCAATCGAGTGGCTCAATTCTACTTACAATGACTCAGAAATAGTCACGTCAGCATTTGCACGAAGCGCATCGATGTACTGCTGATAAACCCGTTGACCTTGTACTTGCGCAAGGCGTTGTTTCAGGTTTTCACCTAGCTCGGCTTCAAGTTCAGGTGCAGCATTTACGCCTTCTAGCATAACAACTGCAACATCGCCGTTAACTGTTGTTGCTACGTCAACCTTATCTTCACCTTCAAGGCCCAGTGAGAAAAGCGTATCAACCAATGCGCGTGCTAGTGTAGCGCCTGCTCTTGGCACTGCTGCTGCCGTTTCCCAGGCTACAGATTTTTCTGCTAATTCACTTTCAACGCTTTCACCCGCACGTACTTTCTGTGCAATGTCGAAGGCCCAAGCTTCTGCTGCTTCTTTCGCTTTTTCCGCTTTTACTGATGCTTCAATTCCTTCGCGAACTTCATCTAGTGACTGAGTACGTTGTGGTTGATGCTCAATAACACGCGCAACAACAACTGTTTCGTCATCAAGTTCAATAATGTCGCTGTTAAGGCCTTCTTCAACTAGCTCTGATGAGAAAGCAACATCCAGCAAACCAGGGAAGCTTAGTTCTGCAGGCGCCGTATTTCGGCTGAAAAGCACAGACTCTTGTATAGGTAGATCTACAGCATTAGCTGCGTCTTCAAGTGTATCTGGCACCTCAAACGCAATCTCAGCTAGGGTATTTTGAAGCTCAAAGTACTTTTCCATCGCCGCATCGTAAAGAAGGGTGTCGCGAATTTCGCTAGCCACTTCATCAAATGATTTTACTTGCGCTTCTTTGATGTCTGTTAACTTAATAATGTGAAAGCCAAACTCGGTCTCAACAACGTCAGATACATCACCTACATTTTCTAAAGCAAAGGCAGCTTCATCGAACGCTGGGTCCATCATTTCAGGTGTAATGAAATCTAGGTCACCGCCGTTCTCAGCCGAGAAGGTGTCATCAGAATTTTCTTCAGCAAGTACTGCAAAGTCAGCGCCGTTATCAAGCTGAGTTTTTAATGACTCTGCTTTTGCTTTTGCAGCATCTTGGTCATCACCGGCTTCGATAAGAATATGTGAAACGCGGCGTTCCTCTTCAGTGCCATAGCTTCCAAGGTTATTGTCGTAATAAGTACGTACTGCTTCTTCATCTACAGAAACGCGACCTTTCAGGTCTTCAACGCTTAGTTTTACATAAGCCAGTTTCACCTGCTCTTCAGTATCGAAAGAGGCAATATTATTGTTGTAGAAGGCTTCTATGTCTGCGTCTGTTACTTCGATAGAACTAGCAAACTCGTCAGAGCTCACTAATACGTATTTTGCATCACGAGTTTGGCGTTGAAGGGCATTAGCTCGTTGCACTTCGCCATCTAGAGAAAATGAAGAATTCGTTAACGCTGCCGCCAACTGATTCTGAGTCATCTGCGTTCTTAGGTAATCGCGGAAATCTGCAACTTGAAAACCATTTTGGCGGAGAATAGCTTGGAAACGCTCGTTATCAAACTGACCACCAAATTGAAATTCTGGCATTTGCACTATCGTTTCACGAATCTGTTCATCGCTTACACGCAAGCCCATATCGGTAGCTTGTTGCTGAATCAGCTTTTCAGCAATAAGTCTGTCCAGTACATTTTTTCTAAAATCTGCGAGATATTGTTCGCTAGAGAAAAGCTGCGCGATGCTTTCGCCGTACTGTGACTCCATTTGTGCACGCTGGTTTTGGTATGCACGTTCTAGTTCTTGTGCCGAAATTTCTTCGCCGTTGACAGTTGCTACTGCTGTAGTACCTGATGATGTTAGGTAACTACCAACACCTGCGAATACGAAACTTAAAACGATAAGCGCAATAATCGCCATCGCCCAAGGGCCTTGAGAACCTTCTCTGATTCTTTCTAGCATGATTGTTCTTCAACTCCGTTGCTTACTACAATTACCCTTATCTATCACCTGCTGGCGAGCTCAAGGTAAAATAAGCGATGATTATAACCCAATGCAGCCGAATATAAACGTCAAAACACACTATTTGTAATGACTTTCGTCAAGTTAAAGCGCTTCACTGACATGTATGAAAATCGGCATGCCTAAAGGGGAAATTCTTACTCTTGAAATATTGGGGTCAGAGTCGTTACTCTGACCCCAATATTGAATTCTTTGCTTTAGAAATAAAAAAGGCGATGGACTAGCCATCGCCTTTTTCTATAATTTTTTTGCTTAGTTACAAGCGTCTTTCAGTGCTTTACCAGCTTTGAAAGATGGAACTTTCGCTGCTGAAATCTGAATAGTCTCACCAGTTTGTGGGTTACGACCACTGCGAGCTGAACGTTCGCGAACTGAGAAAGTACCAAAGCCTACTAGTGCAACTTGGTCGCCGTCTTTTAGCGCCGCAGTTACTGAGTCAGTGAATGCGTCAAGAGCGCGGCCAGCAGCTGCTTTAGAAATGTCTGCACCAGCAGCGATTTGGTCGATAAGTTGAGACTTGTTCACAATTAGATCCCCTTCGATTGTTATTATACTGTTTGTCCAAAACGATTTTGCTTGAACGTTATAGCAAGCTTGATCGTTAACATCAAGCTTCAGTCACAAATAATTAACTTTTTAAATGAATCGCTGCAATCCCTTTTGTGGCAAGGCTTCAAGCGAATACCACTTAAAGGTAACACAACTTTTGCGACATGAAAGCCCTATTTTCAAAAAAATAAGCTTTTCTTTCGTCTAATGCACATAATTTAGTCAATTATTGCATTTTTATAGCAAAAACAAGGCTGCACGCCTTTAAAAATAAAGGTATACAGCCAAACGTGTAAGTTACTTTTTAACCACTTCGAAACTTTCAACAGGTTCCTGAAGCGCAATATCAAGAACATCATCAATCCATTTAACTGGGTGAATTGATAAATCTTTTTTCACATTGTCTGGAATTTCTTCCAAATCACGCTCGTTATCCTTTGGAATAACCACCGTTTTAATACCACCACGGTGTGCTGCAAGTAACTTTTCTTTTAGACCACCAATAGCAAGTACTTCACCGCGAAGCGTAATTTCACCCGTCATGGCAACATCACATTTCACAGGGTTACCTGTTAGTGAAGATACTAAAGCGGTACACATTGCAATACCGGCACTTGGTCCATCCTTCGGTGTTGCACCTTCAGGAACGTGCACATGAATATCACGCTTCTCATAAAAGTCATCATTAATGCGAAGCTTTTCAGCGCGGCTTCTCACCACTGTCATCGCTGCTTTGATTGACTCCTGCATAACATCGCCCAAAGAGCCTGTGGACGTCATTTTGCCTTTACCTGGAACCGATGTGGTTTCGATAGTTAGTAAGTCGCCACCAACTTGAGTCCAAGCTAAACCGGTAACTTGACCGATTTGATTGTCTTTATCGGCTTTACCGTAGTCAAAGCGCTGAACGCCAAGATAATCTTTAAGATTATCTTGAGTGACAATGACCTTGTCTTTGCTCTTAGTAAGTAAAATATCTTTAACCGCTTTACGGCATACCTTTGACACTTCACGCTCTAAGCTTCTAACACCCGCTTCGCGCGTGTAGTAACGAATCATGCCAATGACAGCAGAATCTGTAATCTCAAGCTCTTTCGCTTTAAGACCATTGCGCTCCATTTGCTTACCAATTAAGTGGTTCTTCGCAATATTAAGCTTTTCATCTTCGGTGTAGCCAGATAGGCGAATAACTTCCATACGGTCAAGCAGCGGACCTGGAATATTCATGCTGTTAGAGGTTGCGACGAACATCACGTCAGATAGATCGTAATCCACTTCTAAATAATGGTCGCTGAAGCTGTTGTTCTGCTCAGGATCTAGTACCTCTAGCAAGGCTGACGCAGGGTCACCTCGCATGTCTGATGACATCTTGTCGATTTCATCAAGTAGGAACAGCGGGTTTTTAACCCCTACTTTCGCCATTTTTTGTACGAGCTTACCTGGCAATGAACCAATGTAAGTACGACGGTGACCACGTATTTCGGCCTCGTCTCGCACGCCGCCTAGGGCCATACGTACATACTTACGTCCCGTCGCTTTTGCGATAGATTGGCCAAGCGAAGTTTTACCCACACCAGGAGGCCCAACAAGACATAGAATCGGGCCTTTAAGCTTCTTAACGCGCTGTTGAACCGCCAAGTACTCAAGAATACGTTCTTTTACTTTTTCAAGACCGTAGTGGTCTTCGTTAAGCACGCCTTCAGCCCGTGAAAGATCTTTCTTCACAGGCGAACGCTTATTCCACGGAACATTTGTAAGCCATTCAATGTAGCTTCGAAGCACAGTAGCTTCTGCTGACATCGGTGACATCATTTTAAGCTTTTGAAGTTCAGCTTTCGCTTTATCTTCAGCCTCTTTAGGCATTTTCGCGTCAGCTATTTTCTTAGAAAGAGCCTCGAACTCATCAGGCGCATCGTCTAGCTCACCCAATTCTTTTTGAATGGCTTTCATTTGCTCATTCAAATAATATTCGCGCTGGCTTTTTTCCATTTGCTTTTTAACGCGGGTGCGAATTTTCTTTTCCACCTGCAGCAAATCAATTTCGCCTTCCATCAGTGCCATCAAATATTCAAGGCGCTCATTAACACCCTGCATTTCTAGCACTTTTTGCTTCTCAGTAAGCTTAAGAGGCATGTGCGCAGCCATGGTATCTGCTAGGCGCGCCGCATCTTCAATCCCATTAAGTGAAGTCAGCACTTCTGGTGGGATTTTTTTATTCAGTTTCACATAGCCTTCAAACTGCGACACTGCAGAGCGAATCAAGACTTCTTGCTCACTCTCATCAATGCCTTCATCTTCTAACTTATCAACGTTAGCGACAAAGAAAGGGTCTGACTGTTTATAGCTTTCAATTTCACCACGTACGCTACCTTCTACAAGTACCTTTACAGTACCGTCAGGAAGCTTTAAAAGCTGCAGAATAGTAGCAATGGTACCTACAGTGTAAATATCGTCTGCTTCAGGCTCATCAACGCCCGCGTCTTTTTGTGCTACTAGAAAAATTTGTTTGTCATTATCCATTGCCGCTTCTAGGCAACGGATTGATTTCTCACGCCCAACAAATAGGGGTATGACCATATGCGGGTAAACAACCACGTCCCGCAAGGCAAGCACAGGAATTTCAATGCGATTTTCACGCTCAACTGTCATACTTGTTCTCAATTAGTTTGAAATGTCATTTTTATATGGGGATGCAAGAGCAAAGTTCAATCGAAACTTATTAAAGTGTGTTAATTCCTTAACCTTACCTTCCCTGCTCTGGGGCCTGTCGACCTTAATATAACCATTATCGATTTTGCACCGAATGGCAATACAAAACTAAAAATTCTAGTAGAAAGGATAGCTTTACCACTCTTACCCGCTTAAATATTAACCGTATCAGCGAATTAGTTATTGTCAGTTATCACAAGATTGCTTACGAACCATTATCTACCGATACATACAAAAAAAGGTCCCGCAGGACCTTTTTCATGACTAGCTAACGTCTATTCAGACGCCGCCTTTTTCTCATTACTGTCGTAAATCAAAATAGGCTTCGATTCACCACGAATAACCGTTTCGTCGATAACAACTTTGCTAACGTCTTCCATAGAAGGAAGGTCGTACATGGTATCTAGTAGAACGGCTTCTACAATTGAGCGAAGGCCACGAGCACCGGTTTTGCGCTCCATTGCTTTTTTCGCAATAGCATTTAACGCATCATCACGGAATTCAAGCTCTACATCTTCCATTGAGAACAATGCACCGTATTGTTTGGTGATTGCATTCTTAGGCTCGCGTAGAATTTGAATTAGTGCCTCTTCGTTTAACTCTTCAAGGCTGGTAACTACCGGAAGACGACCGATGAATTCTGGAATTAACCCGTATTTCACCAAGTCTTCAGGTTCAACCTGTTTAAACAGCTCGCTAATTTGCTTACTGTTGTCTTTCGACTTAACCGTTGCACCAAATCCAATACCTGTGTCTTTCTGTGCGCGCTGCTCGATAACCTTATCAAGGCCAGCAAATGCACCGCCACAGATAAACAGTATTTTAGAAGTATCAACTTGCAAGAACTCTTGCTGAGGATGCTTACGTCCACCTTGCGGAGGAACCGACGCAACCGTACCTTCAATCAACTTAAGAAGAGCTTGTTGAACACCTTCACCCGATACGTCACGGGTAATTGATGGATTGTCAGACTTACGAGAAATTTTGTCGATTTCATCAATGTAAACAATACCGCGCTGCGCTTTCTCAACGTCGTAATCACACTTCTGAAGTAGTTTTTGAATAATATTCTCAACATCTTCACCCACGTAGCCCGCTTCCGTTAGTGTGGTTGCGTCAGCCATTGTGAACGGCACGTCAAGTAAACGTGCAAGTGTTTCTGCTAATAGTGTTTTACCACTGCCTGTAGGGCCAATTAACAGAATGTTACTTTTGCCTAGTTCTACGCCTTCGTGAACATCACCATTGCGCAAACGCTTGTAGTGGTTATAAACCGCTACTGATAGCACCTTCTTCGCATGTTCTTGGCCGATAACATAATCGTCAAGATGAGCATGAATTTCAGTTGGTTTAGGTAAAGCGTCCTGCTTTTGCTTAGGCGCGATTTCCTTAATTTCTTCGCGAATGATATCGTTACATAACTCAACACACTCGTCGCAAATAAATACCGACGGGCCTGCTATTAACTTTCTTACTTCGTGTTGGCTTTTGCCACAAAACGAACAGTACAGTAGCTTGTTATCACCGTCACCGCTTTGCTTATCACTCATTACTTTTGCCTCTGCCTTACCCGAGCCGAAAACCAAATTCGTGCTATGCACTGGCTCGGGTCATCTATAACTATACTACTTAGTTCCGGCTACGTCAGATCGATTTGCTAAAACTTGGTCAACCAGGCCGTAATCTTTTGCCTCGGTTGCGCTTAAAAAGTTATCACGGTCTGTGTCGCGCGCGACTTTTTCATAGTCTTGACCAGTATGGTCTGCCATTAGGCGATTCAACTTCTCTTTAATAGACAGAATTTCTTTCGCATGTATTTCAAAATCAGATGCCTGACCTTGGAAACCACCAAGAGGTTGGTGAATCATTACGCGAGAGTTAGGTAGACAATAACGCTTACCTTTTGCTCCTGCAGATAGTAGAAATGCGCCCATGCTCGCAGCTTGGCCCATACACACTGTGCTCACGTCTGGCTTGATAAATCTCATTGTGTCATAGATTGCCATACCAGCAGTCACAGACCCGCCCGGCGAGTTGATGTATAGGAAAATATCTTTCTCTGGGTTTTCAGCTTCTAAGAACAACATTTGAGCAACGATGAGGTTGGCCATGTGATCTTCAACTTGTCCTACCAAGAAAATTACGTTTTCTTTTAAAAGACGAGAGTAAATGTCGTATGAGCGCTCACCTTTTGAGGTTTGCTCAACAACCATAGGAACAAGTGCATTCATTGGGTCAAACGGGGTATTAGTCATAGCTACCTTGATTATCTAGCGTTAAAAACAAAAATGCTCGGAAGGCTCCGAGCATTTAAGCAGTTGCTGACAAGTATTGTCAATCAGACAGTAAAAAATTACGCCTGTTTGTTCATAACCTCGTCAAAAGCTTTAGTTACTTCAGTAACTTTTGCTTGCTCAAGAACCCACTCAATCGCTTGTTCTTCTAGCGCAACGTTTTGCATTTGCTGCATAAGCTCTTGATTGTTGTTGTAGTAGTCAACAACTTCTTGTGGATCTTCATACGCAGAAGCTGCAGTTTCGATCATCTCGTTAACTTTAGCTTCGTCTGCTTTTAGTTCGTTTTCTTTGATTACTTCACCTAGAAGTAGACCAATAGATACGCGACGCTTAGCGTTGTCAGTAAACAGTTCTGCAGGTAGGTCTGGAAGATTCTGACCACCGCCTTGTTGGCTGAAACGTTGCTTCGCTTGCTCGCGTAGCGCGTTTACTTCTTGATCGATAAGCGCTTGAGGAATATCAATCTCGTTAGCTTCAACAAGCTTAGAAATTACGTCTTCTTTAACTTGTGCTTTAAGCGTTTGGTCTAGCTCACGCTGCATGTTCTTGCGAACTTCAGCTTTAAGTGCGTCAACGCCGCCTTCTTCAACACCGAATAGCTTAGCAAACTCTTCGTCAACTTTTGGAAGGTCTAGACCTTCTACTTTCTTAACTGTTGCTTGGAAAACTGCGTCTTTACCTTTTAGGTTTTCAGCATGGTAATCTTCTGGGAAAGTAACTTCGATAGTTACTTCTTCACCCGCTTTCGCGCCAACTAGTGGCTTCTCGAAACCTGGGATCATGCGGTCTTTGCCAAGTTCTAGAGCGAAATCTTCTGCTTTTCCGCCTTCGAACTCTTCACCGTCGATAGAACCAACGAAGTCGATGATAACTTTGTCGTCTTTCTTCGCTTTACGCTTAACTTCTTTCCAAGATGCGTGCTGCTTTTGAAGCGTTTCCATCATGTTATCAAGATCTTTATCAGTAATTTCTACTACTGGCTTTTCGATTTCGATATCGCTAACACCTTTCACTTCTACTTCTGGGTAAACTTCGAAAGATGCTACAAATTCTAGGTCCTGACCGTCTTCGTCTTTAGTCAGTTCAAACTTTGGCATACCAGCAGGCTGAATCTTTTCTTGAATGACTGCTTGGTAGAAGTTTTGCTGCATAACATCGCCAGCAACTTCTTGGCGAACTGCCTGGCCGAAACGCTTTTTGATTACGCTTACAGGAACTTTACCTGGACGGAAGCCGTTGATGCGTTGTGTTTTTGCCAACTGCTGTAGGCGTGACTTAACTGCTGAATCAACCGTGTCAGATGGAACGGTGATAGTAAGACGGCGTTCTAAACCCTGGGTCGTCTCGACTGAAACTTGCATTATGTTACCTCAACTATACGCCTCTACAGGCGTTTTGTTCTCAATCCCCTCTCCCGTCATGCATTAATTGCATATCACTCCGGGGTAGAAGGTCGTTATTCGACGTTTATAAAATCAAAGTTAGGACACAAAATCGTGCCACAAAGCCAACCTGAAACAAACGTACTGGTTAAAAAAAGACGCGGTAGTATACAGCCGCACACCACAAGAGTCGAGAGGGAAACACAAGTTTGTAACAACCAATTGAACGCATTTTAAACAAATTGCGAAACAAGTAAGAAAAATAGATTGAAAAACCACATTGACTAGCGATTTAAGACGCTATTTAGGAAAGATAGAAGAACAGGGAATAAGAGATAGTGGTCGGTGAGACAGGATTTGAACCTGCGACCCCTTGTACCCAAAACAAGTGCGCTACCAAGCTGCGCCACTCACCGATAGAAATGTATATATCCAAGCTTTAAGTAAGCTTAGAAATATGGTGCGGAAGGAGAGACTTGAACTCTCACGCCGTGAAGCACTGGAACCTAAATCCAGCGTGTCTACCAATTCCACCACTTCCGCAAGAAGTGGGGTGGACGATGGGACTTGAACCCACGACAACCGGAATCACAATCCGGGGCTCTACCAACTGAGCTACGCCCACCACAGTAATCCTGTATTTGTTTACGTGCGAACTGATAAACACATAAACATCTATCGAACTGTCAGGATCTTACTTTGCTGCTCGATAGTCTGATTTGACTTTAACCTTTAACGCTCTTGGAATTATTCGCTGAGCTGCGGGTTATTACTAAGTCAAATAAGCATAAATGGTCGGTGAGACAGGATTTGAACCTGCGACCCCTTGTACCCAAAACAAGTGCGCTACCAAGCTGCGCCACTCACCGACAGGAATGCTTAATTTAAGCTTTTAAAAAAGCTTGAAAATATGGTGCGGAAGGAGAGACTTGAACTCTCACGCCGTGAAGCACTGGAACCTAAATCCAGCGTGTCTACCAATTCCACCACTTCCGCTAAAAGTGGGGTGGACGATGGGACTTGAACCCACGACAACCGGAATCACAATCCGGGGCTCTACCAACTGAGCTACGCCCACCATAGGGTGTGTTGCAGTCTACATGCTTTATACTAGCAGTGTAGATGTAAAAATTCAGCCTTGCTGTCAGGACCTACCTGACTCGCATGGCGCGCCCGGCAGGATTCGAACCTGCGACCCACGGCTTAGAAGGCCGTTGCTCTATCCAGCTGAGCTACGGGCGCTTGGCGAATCTTCGCTGCAAAAAAGTGGTCGGTGAGACAGGATTTGAACCTGCGACCCCTTGTACCCAAAACAAGTGCGCTACCAAGCTGCGCCACTCACCGACTGTCGTACCGAACAAGATGCGTAAGCCTCTGTGCCGTTACGGGGTGCGAATATTACTGACATCCCCCCACCTCGTCAAACACTTTTTTAAATAAAATCACCAACCGCTCACAAAGCACTCATTATCATGTTTTTTTGTACAATTCTGTCCATATTCCACTACTTTTAGCACGCGTAGCAACCCGTAAACGGCTTTGCCATATTGCTATTGCAAGAAAAGTTATTTGTTCAACCTAGACCAGACAACCATGCTTAAAGGAAAGGGCTTTGTTTATTATCACGTAAACTACTTTTTGACTTTGTTGGTCTCTCGTTATTTCTTTTATGTTGAGCGGTTACTCAGTTACACACGCTATACGGTTAAGTTGAACTTATTTAAGGTTCGGTTACGACCAATAACTACTATCTAATAATTGCTAGAGTATTCCCCCTGTTTTATGAAACAATATAGGGCACTTGTTGACCACCCAACCATATAAGAATCGTACAAGACTATGACCGCCCATCTTATTGACGGCAAATTAATTGCCAAGCAAGTTCGCCAACACGTAACATCCTATGTTGAATCACTTACTCAGGCAGGTAAAAGACAGCCAGGTCTTGCCGTTGTCCTTGTAGGCAGTGATGCCGCTTCTCAAGTTTACGTTTCAAATAAGCGTAAAGCCTGTGAAGAAGTAGGCTTCGTTTCTCGCTCTTTCGATCTACCTTCCGACACTACGGAAGAAACCTTACTTAACTTAGTGGACGAGCTAAACGAAGATAAAGAGATAGACGGTATTTTGGTTCAACTTCCACTACCCGCCGGTCTCAACGCAGAGAAAGTGTTAGAGCGTATTCACCCGCATAAAGATGTCGATGGCTTCCACCCCTATAACATTGGTCGCCTTGCTCAACGCATTCCCGCTTTGCGACCTTGTACACCCAAGGGCATCATGACCATGATTGAGTCAACTAAACGCCCTGTTAAGGGTTTAGACGCGGTTATTGTCGGTGCGTCGAATATTGTGGGCCGCCCTATGAGTCTTGAATTATTGTTGGCCGGCTGTACTGTTACTACCTGCCACAAGTTTACTCAAGACCTTAAAAGCCACGTTCAGCGTGCAGATTTACTTGTTGTAGCTGTCGGTAAACCTAACTTTATACCTGGCGACTGGGTTAAGCCTGGGGCGATTGTGATCGATGTGGGCATTAACCGTCTTAATGATGGCTCATTAATAGGCGATGTTGATTTTGAAAAAGCCAAAGAGCGTGCAGGCTGGATAACACCTGTACCTGGCGGTGTTGGTCCTATGACAGTGGCAAGTTTAATAGAAAACACGCTTGAGGCGTACGTTAAGTTTCATTCTTAAAGCACTAAGGCTTAATTAAATTTTAAAGGCAGAAATTAAATTTCTGCCTTTTTGCTTTATACTCCCCTCTCTTTGAATACAGACCTAAATTGAAAAACTTCTCTATGGCAGAACCAATCTCTTCGTTGTGCGAACAACACGTAATTGATGCAACGCTTAAGTGGGTTGATGATATTGTGATAAAACACAATTTTTGCCCCTTTGCGCGCTATGTAAGAACGCCAAATCAAATTCGTTGTGAAGTAATAGCGGGAGATGCAGGGGACGTTATTCAATCTCTATACGACGAACTTCGCCATTTGGAAGAGAATGAGAGCACCGCTACCACACTAATTGCCCTGACAAATCCGAGCCTTGCTGATTTTGAAGAGTACCTTGATGTGCTAGCTATTGGCGATAATATGTTGCATGACTGGGGATACAGTGGCACCTATCAACTCGCGAGTTTTCACCCTGACTATGTTTTTGACGGTAGCGATTTTAACGATGCTGAAAACTACACGAATCGTTCCCCCTACCCGCTCTTGCATTTAATCCGCGAAGCTGACATTACTCGCTATATGAAGAAAGAAGAGGACGCGGAAAAGATATTCAGCCATAACATTGAAAAGGCGCAGGCACTTGGCTGCCCTTATTTTGAGAACGCATTAGAAGCAATAAAAAAAGATAAGCCTGCGCAGTAAAACACGAGCGTTTTAATTGCTTTGCTAAGTACACAAGTTTTATAAACTGATACCAGAAAAAGTTCTAGTGCGATAACTAAGCAGGCTAAAAATGTTGGATTACTCCAGGGAACCCAAATAAACATTTCATTCGTGAACCGAAAAAATACTTTATCTGGTTCAAGTTTTCACTTGCACTGTTACATTACCTGTTAAGTATGAGAGTAATATGACAGCAAAAATTATTTTTAATTAGGTTGAAGCAGACCCGTGACTACGCCAACTTCATTTAACGTATCGACAATTGCGAGTATCGCTACGCCTTTCAAGCAAAAGTTTGCCATCCCAAGGCAACCTAACTTAGCAAAAGCTCATGGGATAATTACGTTCGAAGAAGGGTTTAACGATATCCACATGCTAAAAGGGATAGAAAGTTATAGTCACCTGTGGCTACTTTTTATTTTTCATAAAAACATTGAGCGCGGTTGGAAAAATACAGTAAAGGCACCTCGGTTGGGCGGCAATGCCACTATGGGTGTTTTAGCCACTCGCAGTACACATCGGCCGAACAGTATTGGCATGTCTGTCGTGAAAAACAATGGGCTAGTTCACGATAAGGGTAAAGCGCACTTGCTAGTAGAAGGTGTAGATTTAGTAGATGGTACGCCGCTTATTGATATCAAACCTTACATCGGTTACGCAGATAGTGTTCAAAACGCAAGCGACAAGCTTGACGACATTAGCCCCATTCCCCAACGCCATGTGGAATTTTTAGATACGCTCAAGCCAACGCTTTCTGAGATAGACAAAAAGTACAGCGACTTTACCTCTTTAGTTAAGGCGGTACTGGCGCAAGACCCTCGCCCAGCGTATAAACAAAAACTAGATAGCGACGAGAAAACCTACCGCGTTACCCTATACGATGTTGATGTAGGCTTTAAGGTAAAAAATAGTGTGGTATGGGTAACTGAGCTCGTTCATTTAGGATAATTGCACTTTTAGTGTAAACAGTCTGTGGCGAAATGGCTCACAGTTAATTAGAATACCGCCAAACGTGTGATGCCCATTCTTTGTTTAAAGCATTTAGCAACAATTCCATAATGTGTAGAACTTATCGCAGAAGGCCAGCACACCCACAGTCATAAATACATTGAAAACAGGATACCTGCTTTACATGCGCACTAGTCAATATTTGCTTGCCACGCAGAAAGAAACACCTGCCGATGCAGAAGTTATCAGCCACCAGCTTATGCTGAGAGCTGGTATGATCAGAAAGCTTGCCTCAGGTCTTTACACGTGGCTGCCGTCAGGTCTTCGTGTACTTAATAAAGTAGCCAATATTGTTCGTGAAGAAATGAACAAAGCAGGCGCAATTGAAGTGCTTATGCCCGTTGTTCAGCCTGCTGATCTATGGGAAGAGTCAGGACGCTGGGAAGAATACGGCCCAGAACTGCTTCGCGTTAAAGACCGTCACCAGCGCGACTTTGTATTAGGCCCAACTCACGAAGAAGTGGTTACAGCCCTTGTACGCAATGAAATAAGCAGCTACAAGCAACTTCCACTAAACCTGTATCAAATCCAGACAAAATTCCGCGACGAAGTTCGCCCGCGTTTCGGCATTATGCGTGGTCGTGAGTTTACGATGAAAGATGCATATAGCTTTCACTTAGAAGAAAGCTGCCTGGAAGAGACTTACCAGAAAATGTATAACGCTTACTGCAACATTTTCTCTCGTATGGGTCTTGATTACAGAGCAGTAATAGCCGATTCAGGCTCAATTGGTGGTAATCATTCTCATGAGTTTCACGTGCTAGCTGACTCTGGTGAAGACGCCATTGCATTCTCATCAGGCAGCGACTACGCGGCTAACGTTGAAATGGCCGCCGCTGTGGCACCAGAAAAAGCACAAGCTACCGGTGCCTCTGTAGAAACGAAAGATGCAAAAGGCAAAGACTTCGAAAAAATACTTAAAAGTATCGATGCCGATATAACCAATGCTGTAAAAGTTGTTGTGGTAAAAGCGGCAAACGCAACAGATGACAAAGGCGAAGAAGTACAAGCAGACAACTGGGTTGCATTAGTGCTGCGCGCTGACCACGAATTAAATGATATTAAAGCAGAGAAAATTGAAGGTGTTGCTACCCCGCTGGTTGAAGCGTCATTCGACAAAGCGAAAGAAGTGCTTGGTGTAGTACCCTATTTTGCAGACGCAACTAACCTTCCAATCCCAGCTTACGTGGATGCAAGTGCTGTAGCGCTAGCAGATTTTACAACAGGCGCTGGCGCTGGCGGTAAAATGAACATCAACGTAAATTGGTCTGATGATATTACTGGTGTAGATATTCGCAATGTCGTCGCTGGCGATGCGGCTCCAGACGGTAAAGGCACGCTTGATATTAAGCGCGGTATCGAAGTGGGTCATATTTTCCAACTTGGCAGCAAGTATTCAGAAGCCATGAACTGCGGTGTGCTAAGTGAATCAGGTAAGCATCAAACGCTGACCATGGGCTGTTACGGCATTGGTGTATCGCGCATTGTTGCTGCTGCTATCGAGCAAAATCACGATAAATTCGGCATAAAGTGGCCAGATCCTATTGCGCCGTTTAAAATTGCATTAATACCAATGAATATGCATAAATCTCATCGTATAAAAGAAGCTGCAGAAACGCTATACGAAGAGCTTATTGCACTAGGCGTAGAAGTGTTATTTGATGACAGAAAAGAGCGCCCGGGTGTTATGTTCAATGATATGGAATTAATTGGCATACCTCACAGCATTGTTATTGGTGAAAGAAACCTGGATAATCAACAGGTTGAATATAAGAATAGACGTACTGGCGAGAAACAGTTATTAGACCTTAGCGCAGCAAAAGACTTTGTAGCCGCTCTCTAAAACCTGAACTTGCTCATTAGATAAGTAGATGAGGGCGTATGCGGTTAACTTTTTATGGCGTAAGAGGGTCAATACCTACTCCGGGGGCAGCTTACGTTCGTTATGGTGGTAACACCGCATGCGTTCACATTGAGCTCGAGGATGGTACTGATATCATTCTCGACTCAGGTACTGGTATTCGCTTACTTGGCGACCGCTTAATTAAAAAGACAACGCCAATCCACCTTTTATTAAGTCACAACCATTGGGACCATATTCAAGGTTTTCCTTTTTTCGCACCTATTTACCAAGAATCACGTGAAATAAACATTTATCCGGGTCTTACTCAACTCAACGAACCAGATCAAATTTTAAAACAAATGGAAGGGTCATTATTCCCCGTTCCGAAAAACGCGTTAAAGTCTTCCATAAGCCTTATTGAGTATCCTGCCACAGAGAATACATTTACCATTGGAAGTGCGACTATCACCCGCTTGGCCATGAACCACCCAGGCAGCGGTAGCGCCTATTGTATTGAAGCCGACGGTGTCAAAGTTGCTTATATCACCGATAATGAACTCTACCCTCCTTATAAAAAAGAAACAGATTTTCTAGATTTTGCGAAGTTTGCTAACGGCGCAGACTTGCTTATTCATGATGCACAGTACATGTTAACAGACATGCCTGCTAAAAACGGGTGGGGTCATTCCGTTGCTGAAGAAGCGGTCAAACTAGCAATGGCAAGTCATGTTAAGCAACTAGCTTTATATAGTCATGATCCAGAACGCACAGATGACGCTATAGATGATGTCGTGAAACATTGTAATGAATACGTCACAGTGGCAGCGTCTACTTTACATGTATTTGCGTCTTCAGAAGGCCAAACGTTGGACTTCAATAAAATATAACAACCCCTTGTAACGGAGAATTTAAGGTGTCTGTGTTAAAGCCTTTAATAATATTGGCAGCGTTTGCTGCTTGCACGTCAGTATGCGCTCAAGAATCACAAGAAGTGGTAAGCGAACAAACATCACCTATCGAGAACAGCGAACAGGAAAGCCTTGTTGAAAAGGCAGATGAGCAGCGGTCACAAGAAGAAAGTGGTATTGAGGTTATAGATATCATCAAACGTGACACAACCACAGAGAGCGCGCTAGATGAACGCCTGGAAGGTGATAAAGAAGCACTGGACAACGTTTTTGCTATTACTCAGCATAGACAAAATTATTTACTTCCTATTACTTACGTTTCTAACCCTAACACCTTCGGCAATGAAGAGTTAACAGAAGAAAACGTAGATAATAAAGAAGCTAAGTTTCAAGTGAGCGCTAAGCTACCCCTGTACATGGAAGATACTGGCTTTGACGGCTTGTACTTCGGCTTTACGGTAACCTCTTTCTGGCAGCTTTATAATAGTGAAGCGTCAAAGCCCTTTCGCGAAACTAATTACGAGCCAGAAGTTTTCTGGCAAGAAACCGCTGATTATTCGGTACTTGGCTACAAATTTAATACCTTCCAAGTCGGTTTCAATCATATGTCGAACGGCCAAAGTGGTCTGCGCTCTCGCAGTTGGAACCGCCTCTTCGCGTCAATAGTGTTCAGCGACAACGACGATATTTACTACCTTAAGACTTGGTATCGTATTCCTGAAGACGAAAAAGCAGACCCGCTTGATCCGACGGGAGACGATAACCCAGACATTCAAGACTACTACGGCAGAATGGAATTTGGTTACGGCAGAAAAATTGGTGCTTTTAAAGTGCTTGCGCTTCTGAGAAACAACCTAGATTTTGACGAAAACAAAGGCAGTATTCAGCTAGACTTCACCTACCCGATATCTGACCGCTATGAGTTACTGCTGCAGTATTTCAATGGCTATGGCGACTCTCTTATCGACTACAACCGTTCACAAGAACGCATCGGTATTGGTTTTCAGCTGCACTTTTTGTAAAACAAATAAGTACGCTTAATTACAAAGCGCGCGGCAAACGATTTTTTTATCAACACGTTTTGAGCGCGCTTTTTATTGTTCGATAGCTACTCGCCGCAGCTAGCCAATTACACCCGCAGCGCGATAAAGCTGAATATGCACATCTACCAGCGCAGCAATATCTCTTTGATACCCTCCACCAATGACCGCCGCAATTGGCACACCTAAACGGTCAGCTAAAGCAAATACTGTCTTGTCCCTTTCATAAACACCTTGGGTGGATATATGTAAATGCCCTAAATCGTCGTTCACATGAATATCCACACCTGCGTCATAGATAATGGCATCGGGTTGAAACTGCCTATTAGCCAACGTAAGCGCTTCTTCAAGCGTGCTTAAATACTCGTCATCTTCCGTCCCCTTGGCAAGCCCGATATCAATATCCGAATGCTGCTTTCTGTATGGAAAGTTTTTTTCACCATGAATGGATAAGGTAAAGATATCGCGATCATCTTCAGCAAGCTTTGCTGTGCCGTCTCCCTGGTGCACATCCAAATCGATAATGAGCACATTATCAATAGATGATGTTTGCTGCATGGTTTTTGCCGCTAAATACAAATCATTGAAAAGACAAAAGCCAGAACCAAAATCAGAGAATGCGTGATGATACCCCCCAGTTAAATTCAAGGCTTTGCCATGCTCTAATGCAAGGTTTGCCGTTAAACAAGTGCCTGCGACTGCGGTTCGGGTACGTTCAATTAACTGCTGCGACCAAGGAAAGCCTATACGGCGCATAGCTTTTTTATCTAATGCGCCAGTAGTAAGCGCATAGACATAGTTCGAGTCGTAATAGGCCGTAAGAACAGATAAATCAACGGGTGACGGGGTAGTAAAACGCGCTTTATCAACACCACGCCTTACCAGCTCGTCTCGAATACCCACATATTTTTCGATGGGAAAGCGGTGTCGTTCGGGAAGGTCTAACTGGCTATATATAGGGTGAAAAACGAGTGGCGTGGTCATTATTTTTAGTGCAACTTATTCAATACATGGCTCATGGAACAAGGAATAAGCGGCATGGTTTTAAAAGCCACCTTGACGCTTACTCCGAAACATTTTCGTTCCACATCTGCGGTTAATACTGACAAAGCACAGTTAGCGGGTCAAACTGTTCACCACCTTTTCCACGTTTTCTGACATACTTTTCATTGAGCGAGACATGTCATCACGCTGCGCAAGCTGATGGTATTTTTCTGACGATGTCACTACGTTGCTTATAATTGCTTCCACCTGCTGTAGCACCGCTTCTTGCTCATCTGCCGCTTCGTTAAGTGCCACCACTACGCTCGCGGTTTCTTGAATATCTCTCACTACATTATTGAGGGTTTCAAGTGCCGTAGCGGCCTCTGCCGCGTTGTTATCAGATAACTGCTTGCCCGATGACATAGCAGCAACTGCGCCTTTTGCTTCCGCCTCAAAGCTGCTTAATATATCGTTGATTTCTTTAGTCGACTGCTGCGTTTTAGCCGCAAGCGCACGCACTTCGTCTGCCACTACAGCGAAACCACGACCGTGCTCACCTGCTCGCGCTGCCTCTATTGCTGCGTTAAGTGCTAACAAATTAGTTTGGTCGGCAATTTCATTAATGACGTTCACCACTTTTAGGATATTCGTGCTTCTACTTTGTAGCTCAGACACAATATTGCTGGATTCGGTTACCGTTTTAGCTAGTTGTTTAAAGCCTGCATTAGCACTTTCAAATGTGGCATAGCAACTTGCCACGTTCTTTTCAGAATTATCTGTCGCCACAGCAACTTGGTCTGTGATGGCCACTAAATTCTGAACAATTTCTTTAAGCTTATCTGTGCTGCTATCAAGCGAACGCGAGGCATCGCGCTGTCCATTGGCGCCCTCCATAATAGATTGGCTAACACTACCCAAGGTGCCAAACGCTTTTTCCATTTCTCGCTCTGCCTGTTGAAGCTGTGCAACCGAATCTTTTAATTTGTATTGCAACGCTCGGGCGGAATCGGCCAACATACCTAGTTCGTGCTCACTTGTATAAGTTAACTCATAGTCATAGCGGCTATTAGCTAAGTTCGATATACACGCAGCAACAGCCTTCGTTGGCTTGATAACATGAGAGCGCAAGCGAGCAACAACGTACACAACTGAAAGCACAGACAGCGCAACAGCGGCCAATAATATGATCCAAAGCATAGTGCGGGTATTAACTTTAAGCTCAGCTATTGCATTGGCAGAATCTGCTGCAATTTCCGATGCGATGCTTGATAAAAGCTTAGCTGGCTCCCTATCGATACCGCGCACAAAACTATCGCCAACTTTAGGGTCGAACCCTGAGGTAACAAACGCGCTGTAACCTTCTCGATATTTTTCGGCCATTACAGCATGCGCTTTTTTAAATTGTCTGATATCAGACTTCACGCTATCACTTACCACATCGCTTGATAGCATCAGGTCGAACTGTCGAGTTATATCAGCTTCACGCTGCTTGAATCGTTCCCAGTATTTTTCTCTATCTTCTTTTTTGTGTCCGCGCAGCAAGACGTTCTTCCATTCTTGAACTTGTGTTTTGAACGTACTAAGCGTTGTATTGACGTCTCGCTCAGCTTGAACCAACGTATTCTCTAGCTCATCAAATGCGCTAAGCAAAGAAAATGACTTTAGAATTGAAGCACCATTGAGTAATACAAGAATGAAAAGGCTGGCGAGAACGGGCGTCATCACCAAACGACTGATGCTTGTGTAATTGAACACGGCTTAACCTTTAGTATAATTTTGAAGGAGGACGTCGCCATTAAATGATAGTTTTATGACGGTATGGTTACATGATAGATATAAATTTTTATAACATAAGATAGGATAAAATACGTTTAAGTTTGTTTTCTAAACCAACATATATAAACTTTCGTTGTGCAAGTGAACTTAATAAGTTTCCCAGAATTCAATCACAATATTTACATCATAATTATCAGTTCAAAATAACGTTCAAAGCAAAAACGACCAAAAACGTAAATTAACGATTTGCTAGTATTGATAAATTACGATAGTGCTGAAGTGCTATTTCTAGCGAATCTTCGTCAAGTTCAATGCTTTGACTATTATTAGTCTCAATGATTTTACCAGAAACTATGCTAGATGACGGATCGCCGTGCCCTGCCTTACCTGTCTTATTAAACAAGTTATAGTTTTCACTAAGTTCAGAATCTAAATTTAACCAATCGCTAAGGTCCTTTAGAGTGTGAGCTGTGTCTTTTACGACTTTGTCTGATTCTATAATATGTACTTTTGAGTACTTTTTAGAGATATCTATTAAATAAGAAATACGCTTAATATAGTATTGAAGCATTTTATCCGTATTTGAATATTCCGGTTTATTAGTTGCCTCTCCCATTTTAACTAGACTTCTTATCGTTGCCTTTGGCTCCCTGAACAAAACTAAAATATGAACTTTCGGGTTACTAAGAATTTTATCAGAAATGACGTAACTATTATGAAGCACCTTGTCTAAATAGTATTTACTTTCATTAATGTCGTTCAAATCCTTGTATAATTCTAAGTGCATTTTGAATAGTGACGTGGGAGTGGGATAATCATAATGTAGCTCACCATATCCACAAATTTCTGGATGACTTCCCAAAAGGTGGGATAGTAACGAAGAGCGACTTCTCATGTGACTAAGAATAAAAAGATAGTTTTTTTTACTTCTAAATAATGAAGGATGGCTGAGCGCCATATTAATCTTCTCAAATTTTGTAGCAAAAGACATAAAATTTCCGCTCGAAAGGTGACATCAATTTATTTTTAGTGTTAGCACACCCCACAAATAATAGCAACAACAATATCTGCATGAGATAGAAGTTATAGTTTTTCCTTAATAAGAAAAATAGGTTAGGAGGATATGTATGAAAAAGGTGCTCAGAACTTGTTATACGATTTAGCTCACGATAATAACTTCATTACTTAAAAACTTAATAGACATTTATTCTGAATAGAAAACTTCAGAACTTCTTTACAATAGCAATTAGAGTATAAACAACGCGAAATCTGGTCGATCCAAATATGAATTTTCATTACTTTTTTATTTTTTTTCATTTGGTTTAACAAACCAATCTAACTCATCAATTCTTGTTGCAAAGAAGCGAGCTCCAGCAATAGAGTTGTGCCCATAATCATAATAATATTTTTCTAAATCTTTAGAAACAGCAAAACAGACTTCACTTTTTATTTCGCACTGATATTCCATTCTATCTAGAATTTTAATTTCCGGGTGATTTCTTGCTAAAGCTATCAACCTTTGATTAATATCATGAACATTGCCATCAAAGTCATGTCGGGTCGCATACTTCTTTTCAGTATACGCAATGAAGTATTGTTGATTGATTATGTTTGCTAGGTCACTGGGGGATACCAAATTTAATAGCTTGTCATCGACACTGTGTTCGTATGCCACATACTCAGCCATTGTCCATTTTCTAGTTCTATACTCGGGAAACTCAAAGGTATTTAGTATAATAACCAATCGCTTATTATCTTCTATAAATAGAGAAATGACTTTCTCAAACTCTTCTATGTCGGCAAGATCGTACCTCGAAGCAAAAACCACTGTATCGGCAAATTTGTAGTTCGGTAATCGACGAATTTTATTTATATTGTGCGGTACTTCACTTATTTGAGTGCCATACCTCGAAAATTGAAAATTCTTACCATTCGTCTTCGAGAACGTTAAAGTATTGTAGATATCTTTTGAGTGAGAATTTCCTAGTATCATAACCTTCTCTATATTTTTATCTAGATCATACCAGAGGGAATGCTCATTTTTTTCTTTCAAATTACTCCATGACTCTAGTCTCAATTTCTCGTTACTAATTGAATTTTTTGATAACTTGAAAAAAATAGCTTCATTGAACTGCCCTGGATTGACTACATTTGCAAACCAACTTCCTAAATTCCCTATTAGAAAAAATAACAAGAGTGTAAAAAATGATAACTTAAAGATTCGAGCACGAGTAAAATGTTTTTTGTTTCTAAATGGCGACTCTATAAATTTCCAGCTTATAAATGCTATAAACAAAGAGCTTAACACCATAATCCATTTGAGATTTAAGTCGAGTTCTTCGATCGAATTTACTCTAACGAAAGCAAAAATTGGCTGATGCCATAGGTAAGCTGAATAACTGAGCAGTCCTATTGATACCAATAGACTATTACTGAGAATCTTGTTAACTAGAGTGTTATTTCTGCCGAATAATATTACTAAAAAAGTGCCAAGAACCGGGGCCAAAGTATAAGCGCTAGGAAACGGCGTATAATCATCAAACAAAAAAATTCCTAACACTATGAAAGACAAACCTACCATAGACAAAATATCATTCGCCTTAGGATCTACTGACTTCATCAAAATTGCAGCAAACGCTCCTACGAATAACTCCCAAACTCTTGATGGCAGTAAAAAAAAGTTTGCGCTAGGCTTTAAAACTACAAGATATTCACAAAGGATAAAACTCATCACCGAAATTAAAAAGAGCCACGTATACAAAGCCCCCCTGCTTCGCCTGTAAAGTAGTAGTAATAAAATAGGAAAAAACAGATAGAATTGCTCTTCTACCGCCAAACTCCAAGTATGCAGTAACGGTTTTTCTTCCGAGGCAGCTTGAAAGTAGCCACTCTCTAACCAAAAAAGAATATTAGAGCCGAATAAACTTACAGCAGTAACACTTTGTGAATAGTCTTTAAGTTGTGAGGTATTCAAGTACATCCAGGAAAGCGGCATAGTAACAAATACGACTACTGCTAAAGCAGGTAAGATTCTCCGCGCTCTTCGCTCATAAAAGCTTATAAGGCTAAATTTATTGTTATTTATTTCATTGAGAAGAATAGAAGTTATTAAGAAGCCGCTAATGACAAAGAAAACATCAACACCAATGTACCCTCCAGAGAAGTGTTCAAAACCAGCGTGAAAAAAAATTACTGGCAGAACAGCCAAAGCTCTAAGCCCGTCAATTTCAGGTCTATAAGTCAATGTGCTGGACAACGTCCTATTCCTATTTTAAAGATTTTACACGTTATCTCGATATATTATGTTATTGAGATAGTTCTTTACAAATAACCTTGCCAATTATTAGTAGAATGAGAGAAGATAAACCTTAACCTCGCAAGGGCCCAACATTAAGTAAACGCAATCAAAAGTTTCTATCTATGTGCAGTGCTAACTACTGTAAGTTTTATATAACCACCATTAAAAATTTAGTGCGTGCCTTAGATAGTTTCGGGTTAAGCTGGCGCTTTATAATATATATTATTTTGAAAAAACGTACCCTTTCTAAACAATAGTTTCAATTCTTTAGTTATAACTTCTCCTATTATCAAACTAAGATGAAGCTTCTTAAAAGAACTGCATTTATAAACGTTGTAAGTACTAATACAAATTTGCCATCTGCCGCCTAGCAATTTTCATTCGCATGGTTATTCCTGAACTTTGGAATAACCATGCTTAAGGGCTATATTAGTATCTATTCCCACTCAATCGTAGCAGGTGGCTTACCAGAGATGTCGTAAACCACGCGGCTAATACCGTCGATTTCATTGATAATGCGGTTCGACACTTTACCTAGGAAATCGTATGGCAAGTGTGCCCAGTGAGCTGTCATAAAGTCGATGGTCTCTACTGCGCGAAGGCTTACCACCCAATCGTATTTACGCGCATCACCCATTACGCCAACCGAGCGCACTGGAAGAAATACGGTAAACGCTTGGCTTACTTTTTGATACAAATCAGCTGCATATAGCTCTTCAATAAAGATAGCGTCAGCACGACGTAGTAGGTCGCAATATTCTTTCTTAATTTCACCAAGTACACGAACACCTAGACCCGGTCCAGGGAACGGGTGGCGGTAAAGCATGTCGTATGGTAAACCTAGCTCAAGGCCTATTTTGCGGACTTCATCTTTAAATAGTTCACGCAGTGGCTCAACAAGACCCAGTTCCATATCTTCAGGAAGACCACCCACGTTGTGGTGCGACTTAATTACGTGCGCCTTACCTGTTGCTGAACCCGCGGACTCAATCACGTCTGGGTAGATAGTACCCTGTGCTAGCCATTTAGCGTTCTCAAGCTTGCTCGCTTCTTCATCAAATACACGAACAAACTCATTTCCGATTGCTTTACGCTTAAGTTCAGGATCTTCAATGCCTTTCAAGCGGTCAAGGAAACGGCCTTCAGCGTCAACACGGATAATGTTCAAACCAAAGTGGTCACCAAACATTTCCATCACCTGGTCGGCTTCATTAAGGCGCAGCAATCCGTTATCTACAAATACACAGGTAAGGTTTTTGCCAATAGCACGGTGAAGTAACATAGCCGTTACTGAAGAGTCTACACCGCCCGATAAACCTAATATGACGCGCTCGTCACCTACTTTTTCTTTAATACGCTCAATAGCATCGTCAATAATTGCGCCAGCCGTCCACAGCTTTTCACACTTACAAACATCCATTACAAAGTGAGTAAGTAAACGCATACCTTGGCGTGTGTGAGTCACTTCTGGGTGGAATTGTACGCCGTAGAATTGCTTTTCTTCGTTATACATTGCCGCATGCGGACATGAAGCCGTTTGCGCAATGGTTTCAAAGCCTTCAGGAATAGCTGCTACTTTATCGCCATGGCTCATCCATACATCAAGAAGTGCCGCACCGTTATCGCCAATAGCATCTTCAATTTTGTCTAGCAGAGGGCTTGGTTTAATCACTTCTACTTGTGCATAACCAAATTCACGCTTGTCTGAGCCCAGTACGCCACCGCCTAACTGGTGCGCCATAGTTTGCATGCCATAGCACACGCCTAACACGGGCACGCCGGCTTCAAACACATACTCAGGTGCTCGCGGTGAGCCTTCTTCTGTTACTGACTCTGGGCCACCAGACAAGATAATCCCTTGAGGATTAAATTCGCGGATTTGCTCTTCGGTCACATCCCAAGCCCAAAGCTCGCAGTAAACGCCGATTTCGCGAACACGACGTGCTATCAACTGCGTGTATTGCGAGCCAAAATCCAAAATAAGTATGCGTTGGTCGTGGATATCTGTGGTCATGTTTTATTTTTACCCGTTAAATAAAGAACAAAGGCTGGTGTATTACCAGCCTCGCAGTCGTCGGTCGCCTTAACCTAAACGGTAGTTTGGCGCTTCTTTGGTAATGCTTACATCGTGTACGTGGCTCTCACCCATTCCTGCAGAGGTTACGCGCACAAATTGAGCTTTAGTATTCATCTCTTCGATGGTAGCACAGCCTGTTAAGCCCATCGCCGAGCGAAGACCACCCATTTGCTGGTGAATAATATTCGCAATAGGACCTTTATACGCTACCCGCCCCTCAATACCTTCTGGTACTAGTTTTTCAGCGTTGTCAGAATCTTGAAAGTAACGGTCTGATGAACCATGACTTTGATCCATTGCACCTAGTGACCCCATGCCGCGATAGGACTTGTAGTAACGACCTTGGAAAAGCTCAACTTCCCCTGGCGCTTCTTCAGTACCCGCAAGCATGCTGCCAACCATCACACAGCTTGCGCCAGCAGCTAATGCCTTGGCGATGTCTCCAGAAAAACGAATACCGCCGTCAGCAATAACAGGGATATCTGTATCTTTTAATGCTTCTACTGCGTCAGATACCGCGGTAATTTGAGGTACACCACAACCGGTTACAATACGAGTAGTACAAATTGAACCAGGGCCAATACCCACTTTAACTGCATCTACGCCTGCGTCGGCTAGTGCTTTTGCACCATCGCCTGTAGCCACGTTACCCGCAATAATTTGTACATCAGGATAGTCAGCACGTACTTTCTTAACGCGGTCAATAACGCCTTGCGAATGACCGTGAGAAGTATCGATTAGTAGAACATCTACACCTGCATCAACAAGTAAGGCGATACGCTCATCAGTACCAGCACCAACGCTTACCGCTGCTCCTACGCGAAGACGACCTAGTGAGTCTTTACACGCATTGGGCTTGTTTTCTGCTTTTTGGAAGTCTTTAACGGTGATAAGACCTGTAAGCTTGAACGCATCGTCTACAACAAGAATTTTTTCAATGCGGTGTTCGTGCATTAAATCTAGCACTACGTCAGAGCTTGCACCTTCTTTTACGGTAACCAAATCATCCTTTTTGGTCATTACGTTGCTAATAGGCAGGTTTAAGCGCTTTTCAAAGCGAAGATCGCGGCCTGTCACTATACCAATTAGGTTATTATCTTTGTCGGTCACCGGGAAGCCAGAGTAACCAAGACGCTTAGAAAGTGATATAACGTCACCAATGGTCGCATTCTCTTCAACCGTTACCGGGTCAGATACCACACCGCTTTCGTATTTTTTAACTTCGCGTACGTGTTTAGCTTGCTCTTCAGGCTTCATGTTTTTATGAATGAAACCAATACCACCCTCTTGGGCTAGCGCAATCGCTAAGCGGGCTTCAGAAACCGTGTCCATGGCAGCAGACACCATTGGAATATTTAACGTTACACCACGGGTTAGACGGGTTTGTAAGTTTGCAGTGTGAGGGAGGACGGTCGAGTGGCCGGGAACCAGCAACACATCGTCGAACGTCAGGGCTTCTTGGATGATACGTAGCATGCAACAACACCTATTCAGTTGAGGGTTAATTGCGGCGCAATTGTAGTGTTTTTTAGTTTTCAGGTAAACTCTAAATGTATTAAACCTAGTGATTTTTTTTATGTTTACAAATTCGCCATCTACGTCTCGACAAGTTTTAACAGTTACCAAGCTAAATCGCTTAGCCAGAACCGTATTGGAAGGCGAAATTGGCCTTATCTGGCTGTCTGCTGAAATATCTAATTTCGTTGCGGCAGCATCAGGACACTGGTATTTCACGTTGAAAGACAACAAAGCCCAAGTGCGCGCGGCTATGTTTAAAGGCGCAAATCGCAACGTTCGTATTCGCCCTAAAGAGGGCGATAAAATTTTAGTGCGTGCATCAGTAGGCCTCTACGAAGCGCGCGGCGACTATCAACTTGTTGTCGAGCACATGGAAAGCGACGGTGAAGGCGCGCTTAAGCAAGCGTTTGAAGCCTTAAAGTTCAAGCTTAATAATGAAGGTTTGTTCGATACTGCTAATAAGCGCCCGTTACCTGAGCGTATTAATCGCATCGGCGTAATAACCTCATCAAGTGGCGCTGCGCTTCACGATGTATTGAGTGTATTAAAACGTAGAAGCCCACAGACCGAAGTCGTCGTCTACCCTTCAATGGTTCAGGGTGAAACTGCACCGCTACAGCTTATAAATGCATTGAGAACGGCTAACAGACGCGCCGAAGTTGATGTACTTTTACTTACACGAGGCGGTGGTTCATTAGAAGACTTATGGTGTTTTAATGATGAGAGCCTAGCAAGGGAAGTTGCCGCAAGCTCCCTACCCATTGTTAGCGCCGTGGGTCATGAAGTAGATTTCACAATAAGCGACTTCGTAGCTGATGTTCGCGCCCCTACTCCATCCGCAGCCGCAGAAATTTTAAGTCAGGACTCTACTGCTCTTTACCAAACGTTGCGTCAGCAAAAACAACGCTTAGCACGGGCAGTACATCAGTATATTCAAACTAATAAACAGCAGCTCACTTTAAAGAAACAACGTTTAAATGCGTTGCACCCACAAAGTCGTATACAGTCGCAGTGGCAAACGTTAGACCGGCTACAGCTTCGCATGACCCATAAAATGCAAAGTGATTTAGCAAAAGCAGAAAAGCAACTGCATACGCTAGCGTCTAGATTAAACCATCAATCACCGTCGACAAATTTAGCGCGAGCAAAAGATAAACTTAACTATGCGAATACCAAGCTTATTTCAGGTATAAATGCACTTATTAAAGGTAAGAAAAGTGAACTTGGCAGTAAAGTAGGTCTCTTACAATCCGTAAGCCCTCTTTCAACACTTGCCCGAGGTTACAGCATCACGCTTACCGAAAAAGCAGCGGTGAATAGCGTGGAAAAAGTTGAAATAGGTGATGAGATAAAAACACGAGTGACTGACGGTGAAATAACCAGTACAGTGACGAAAATTCAGCAGCTATAGGTGGCTTTTAATATTATGCCCGTTAGTGCAAAAAACATCATATTTTATTCTTTGCAGCTGCGGGCCAGAGTCTTGTTTTGCAAACTACTTCAGAGTTTCGCCAAGCCAGTACCTATACTGCCCCTTTGCTTATTGTTGATAATCGATTTTTCTAATCTCGCATGGGCATCTTCAGTGGACCAAAGCGTTGCTGTTTTCTCTACCTACCCAAGCGAAGATTTACTTGAGACCTGTATTGAACAGCGAGAAACGAATAACCTCGAACCTGATTTCGTAAGCGACAGCACTTTATGCCAAGAAGATGCTATTTCTCCAGAAAATTTCATCAAAGAACTCAGTGAAACCGGAAAATTTAACAACCTCTTGCCCTACGCTGAGGGAAACGACTACGAACTGCTTATCGCTAACGTGGGTGCTGCGCCCAATGTGCACAAGCAAAATGCGAAGCAATTCGCGGAATTTACGCTACAGTGGCGGGGCATTGAAATTGATTCTTCAGCGTTTGATAGCGGTATAGAAACCAGTGACAGCAATGTTATTGAAAAGCAAAGCACCGAAAATGTTGCACGTTTACTGGTATCTCGCTGGCTTGAACACGTAAAGCATAAACAAATATTTACCAGCGAGTTCTTGTTTGCTGCCCTTGAAGCAAGTAATTACAACTTAGCTCTACAGGTTCCAGATGCCATTGGTGACTTTACTAAACTAGACACCCAGCTTTTTTCGGACCCTTTTAGTGGTGCAATCACTCGTTATATACATCCGAACTTCGAAGACGCTTTGGTCGACGTTACCGTCTACCCATTTTTGGCGCAGCTTTCTTCAGATGAAAGCGAACTTTTGCCACAGGAATTAGAAAGCGACTTTAAGAAAGCATCGGCTACAGCAGAGTTACAGCACTTAATTCTATCTCAAGTTAGCCCAGCCTCTCCTTATACAGTGAACGATAAGCTTTCTGGGTGGAGGCTAGGTTTAAGTGCAAATTCAGAAACATCGCCAACAATTTTCGCAACAACCTATGTATTTAGACAACAGGACAAGATAGTTAAAGTGTCTACCACTTTCCCTCCTGATTTTTCAGACACTATTGTCAACCAGTTGATCGTTAAGGTTGAAGTACCACGAGAGTCTGAAATGATGAAAAAGGTTCGCACCCTGCTGTTGGAAGGCCAGCGCTAGACTTTTTTCACTCTATTACGTTTAGTAAATGATAAATTTCGTTTTGGTCTTTTTTCGAATTCACTACTAAGGATATAGACTTTTTGCTGTTCCTGAGGTTTGTATCTGTCAAACCAGTTGTAAATTTGATTTTTTTGAAGTGGTGAGGTGCTTTTAAATAACTTTTCTACTGACAAAATGACGTCCAAATACAGTTAACTACAATGCGTTTTTCCCTAAATCGAATTGCGTCGGGTTGCAAAAAAGGCTCCAACACCTACCAACTAAAGAATGCTTTATTTTTAAAGGGGCGAAGCGTTGATATGAGAGAAGAAGTGAAACGTTTGAAAATAAAGGACAGCGTAAAGTCTACAACTAAGTTGTAATTATGACTCAACGAGGGGAAGAAAAGGAGAGAATAAAGGCGCTACTTCAACTGAACGAGAAATAACGCCTAAGTATTTAAGACGCTTTTGAAGCTTACTTTTTGTCTTTGTAGTAAGACATCATACGACGACGTTTGCGCTGCTGCGCCAAAGTCAGATTAGCTTTTTTACCTTCAAACGGGTTATTACCCTCTCTGAATTCAATCTTGATAGGCGTGCCCATAATCTCTAGCGCTCTTCTGAAATAGTTCATTAAGAAACGTTTATAAGAGTTTGGCAGGTCATCCACCTGATTGCCGTGAATAACAATAACAGGCGGATTATAGCCACCGGCATGAGCATACTTCATTTTCACCCGACGACCGCGAACAAGCGGTGGCTGATGGTCGTCCTGTGCCATTTCCATAATTTGAGTAAGCAAAGCGGTATTAATGCGTTTGGTCGCACTCATATAGGCTTCTTGCACAGATTCGAATAGGTTGCCAACACCAGAGCCATGAAGCGCTGAGATAAAATGGATACGCGCAAAGTCGACAAAGCCCAAGCGACGGTCCATTTCACGCTTTATATCGTCTTTCACGTCTGTGCTTAGCCCATCCCACTTGTTTACAGCCACAACTAGCGAGCGCCCAGAATTCAAAACAAAACCCAGTAAGCTTAAATCTTGATCAGTAATGCCTTCTCTGGCATCGATGACTAATAACACCACGTTTGCTTCTTCAATCGCTTGAAGGGTTTTTACAATAGAGAACTTTTCTACGGCTTCACTGATCTTTCTGCGCTTTCTTACACCTGCAGTGTCTATAAGGATGTATTCACGCTCGTCCCTTTCCATAGGGATATAAACGCTGTCACGAGTTGTGCCCGGCATGTCATACACAACAACTCGCTCTTCACCTAAGATACGGTTTGTTAGTGTTGATTTACCTACGTTTGGCTTTCCGACAATAGCTAGCTTAATAGGCAACTCTTGTAAACGCTGACGCTGAGCTTCGGCATCTTCTTCTTCCTCGGGCTCTTCGTCGACAATTTCCATGTCTGGGAAGTCTGCTTCCAGTGGCTTCAGAGCGTCCTGCAGTAACTGGCTTACGCCACGGCCATGTGCCGCTGCAATTTGCTTTATCTCGCCTAAACCTAGAGAGTAAAATTCAGCGCTTTCACTATCGCCGTCGATACCGTCAACTTTGTTGGCTACAACAAATACTTTCTTGTTTATGCGCCTGAGGTGATCGGCAATACCTTGGTCGGCGGGCAGCATTCCTGCCCTTGCATCAACCAAAAATAAAACCACATCGGCTTCTTCGATCGCCAACAATGACTGTTGCGCCATTTCGGCATCAATACCTTCTTCATCACCTGTAATACCGCCGGTATCAACAACAATGAACTGGCGCTTTTCAAACTTCGCTTGACCGTATTTACGGTCGCGAGTTAACCCTGGGTAATCTGCAACAAGTGCATCACGGGTATTAGTAAGGCGATTAAACAAGGTTGATTTGCCAACATTAGGGCGGCCAACCAAAGCAACAACGGGTAACATTTATCAGATCCTAAGGGTCATGAAAGCTAAAAAAGCACAAGCCACACACACCATGTAATCAAGCAACGTTTGGGAAGTTTATTCTCTAACGATTAAGAATATGTGATGAGGCTTTTAAGAATGCGCGCATTATACCTTGTTCACTACCTAATACCAATCCGCATAGATAATTGCCCACTCAGCGAGAATTAAAATGTTCGTTATCCCGGCTTGTTACCGCAGGCATAATGGTTCTACATCAAGGTAACGGTATTCATACAAAACTACGAATAGAATAGTAAATAAAAAGGGCGTTTTAGGTCACACCTAAAACGCCCTTAAAAGGATGTATTAAACTATGAAGTACTAGTTTGGCGCGCGTACCGAGACTACTTCGCCATTTCTTGTTACAGCAATAATATTACCGTCAACATTCAGCGGTGCTGCGAAAATAGCGTCGTCTTCATCGTCGCCGCCCACATCTAGTCGAGCCACTACTTCACCAGATTCTTGTTCTATCCAGTGTAGGAAGCCCCAATTATCACCCACTACAATATGTTCGCCCACTGGGGTCGCTGCAGTTAGCGAACGCTGTTTAAGCAGTCCTTGAGACCATAGCTCTACGCCATTTCGTCTATCAAGGGCATAAACATTAGAGTTGTTGTCTACAACAAAAATTTTGTTTCCATCGATATTCAGATTGCGGAATGATGCGTATTCGCGCTTCCAGATAACGCGACCTGAACGAAGCTCTACAGCGGCCAATGTGCCGTTATAAGAAACGGTGTAAATAGTTCCGCCATAAAGTACTGGAGTAGTATCAATATCGACAATACGTTCAAGTTCTGTCGCGCCAGAAGGCGTTCCGATGACTGTTTCCCAAGCGAGCACACCGGTTTCAATAAGGTTTACTTGAATTTTACCGGTCGGGGTACCCACGATAGCGCCGCCGTTTGAAGCAATGGGGCCTGAGATACCGCGAAGCGTTAATGGGGGCGTATCGCCTTCATGTCTCCACATTTGCTCGCCAGTTCGGGTATTAAAACCAAACAAACTCCCAGCGCCTGTGTTGACCACAAGGATCCCTTCATCGGCAGCTGGGGCTGCAAGAATTTCTCCAGGTACCGTTGCTTCCCATACAAGCTCACCTGTTTCTGCGTCCATTGCCGCTATGTAACCGTTTTCGGTACCTATGAATACATGTCTATCTGCAACAGAAATACCGCCAATACGCGCTGTTTCACCGCTTTGCCATAGCTTGGTTATCGAACTCAACATGCCTTCAGAGCGAAACTGTGCGAAGTCTTTTTGCCACAACACCTTTCCTGTTTCTGGCTCCATCGCAACAACGGCGCCATGGCGATCAGCAGCAAAAAGCTTGTCGTAAGCGTATACAGGGCGTAGACGTGAGAAATAATGGTCAACGCCATCACCAATATCACGGTTCCACACTAATTCAGGAGTAAACTTAGCTTCAATCGGCTTTAAACGACGAATTTCTAGTTCTTCTTCATCTGCAAACCAGTCTGAAATAGTAGAGCAGCCAGACATTGTGATAGACACTGCCAATGCCATACCTATCGTGCGAGCAAATCGACCTTTACGGCCACACGTGTTGTGAAACAAATTGCGTACCTCTTTATTATTTACACCAGCCCAGTGGGCATCGCTTACTGAGCAGCAGAAACCGACAGGTTATCTAACTTCATTTGTAAAAGCGGATTGTTGGCATTTTCTTCTAACGCATTTGAATAAGCTAAACGAGCATCGTCAAACTTGCCTTGTTTTTGATACACATCGCCTTTTAGTTCAGAAACCTCTGCTGCAAATGCGTCGTTAGTAACATTGCTTAGCGTAGACAACGCCGCATCAAGCTGGTTCATTTCAATTTGCACCCGAGATAAACGAAGCGACGCTAACATCTTCATTTCATCGTTTTCAGCAAAGGTAACAACGCTATTTAGATGCGAAGCAGCAGCGTCTAAATCGCCTGCTTCTACCGCTTGCTTAGCCGCAAGAAGACTGGCAATGCTAGCATAACCACTATCTTTATTTTCTTCGATGAAGGCCTTAACTTTTGCGTCACTTCCCTCGGTACCAAATGTTTCTACCGCATTTTGATACGCAACCGATGCAGCTTCTTTATTTTCAATTTGAGCTTCAGAATACGCTCTCCAGCCCCATAGGCCGCCTAAACCTAGCGCAGCGCCGACGATAATAGCTGTACCGTGCTCTTTCCAAAAACGCTTAATCGCTTCTACTTGTTGTTCTTCTGTTGCGAACTGTTCCATGATGTCCTCTATTTATTTTGCGCTCAGCATCTCTGCAACCTTATCAGATAAGGCATCAAAACTGACCGTAATTTGTTCTTGACCGTCGCGCAGAGGTTTAACACCCACTTCGCGAGACTGCATTTCATCATTACCTAAAAGCAGCGCTAAACGCGCGCCGGTTTTATCTGCACGTTTTAACTGTTTCTTAAAGTTTCCGCCGTCACAATGCATCATAATGCGAGTGTTAGGAAGGGTATTTCGAAGATGTTCTGCCACTTCAATAGCATAAGACTGCGCTTCATCACCCATTGCCGTTACATATACGTCGGCGAAGCTCGTATCTTGACCTTCTTCGGTTAGTGTAGTCAGCAACAGTACCAAACGCTCGATACCCATAGCAAAGCCTACCGCAGGTGTAGCTTTACCGCCAAGCTGCTCTACTAAGCCATCGTAACGACCGCCAGCACATACTGTACCTTGTGCACCTAGGCTATCGGTAACCCATTCAAACACAGTACGGTTGTAATAATCTAACCCGCGTACTAAGCGAGGATTTATTTCGAACTCGATACCTGCTTGGGTTAAGCGCGAACACAGCGTATCAAAGTGAGCTTTAGATTCTTCATCTAGGTGATCGATTAGCGCTGGCGCATCGGCAATAGCAGCTTGAACATCAGGGTTCTTAGAATCGAGTACGCGAAGTGGGTTTGTTTCAAGTCGACGCAATGAGTCTTCGTCTAGTTGGTCAGCGCGCTCTTTTAAAAATTCAACTAGCGTATCGCGATAAGCCGCACGCGCTTCGTTTGAACCTAAAGTATTTATTTGCAGCTTTACATGCTGTTCGATACCAAACGCTTTCCAAAAACGTGCGCTAAGAAGAATAACTTCTAAATCGATGTCAGGCCCGTCCATGCCGTAGGTTTCTACACCAAACTGATGGAATTGACGATAGCGTCCTTTTTGTGGACGTTCGTGTCTGAACATGGGCCCCATGTACCACAAACGCTGCTGCTGGTTGTACAATAAACCATGTTCGTTACCTGCACGCACACAACTGGCCGTCCCTTCCGGGCGCAGCGTCAAGCTGTCGCCATTTCTATCTTCGAAGGTGTACATCTCTTTTTCAACGATGTCGGTGACTTCACCGATAGAGCGTTTGAATAGGTCAGTGCTTTCAACGATGGGAGTACGTATTTCCTGGTATCCATAGCTCGCCACCACTTGACGAAGTACAGATTCTACCTTCTGCCATGTACCGGAAATCTCCGGTAGGCAGTCATTCATGCCTCGAATTGCCTGAATAGTCTTAGCCACGTGAAATTCTCATACTGCTAAATAGTGAAAAGCCCCGCATTATAGGGGCTTTGGGAATAAACAACAATGAACAAAAATTCTCTTAGTCTTTTACCGAGACCTGAATTTTGTTTTGCTCGCTCATGCGAGATGCCTTAGCTCGAATTCTTGCTTCTAACTTGTCTACCAAATCATCGTTTGGAAGGCGCTCTTTTACGCGCTTTCCATCTTCGTAAAGACCGCTCATATTGCGCGCACCTGTAAGGCCCAGATCAGACACTTCGGCCTCGCCAGGACCATTGACCACGCAACCGATGATAGACACGTCCATTGGGGTGAGAATATCTTCTAATCGTTGCTCTAGCGCGTTTACGGTGCCGATAACGTCGAATTCTTGTCTAGAACAACTGGGGCACGCAATAAAGTTAATACCACGAGAGCGAATGCGAAGTGACTTTAAAATATCAAAGCCAACTTTAATCTCTTCTACTGGGTCGGCCGCTAGTGAAACACGAAGGGTATCGCCAATACCTTCAGCAAGAAGCATTCCTAGTCCAACCGCACTCTTAACTGCACCAGCGCGTTGGCCACCCGCTTCAGTAATACCTAAGTGCAGAGGTTGATCTATTTTTTGCGCCAGCAAGCGATATGCGCCAACAGCAAGAAATACATCCGATGCTTTAACGCTTACTTTGAACTGGTCAAAATTGAGTTTATCTAAAATGTCCACATGGCGCATCGCTGACTCGACAAGGGCTTCTGGTGTGGGCTCGCCATACTTTTCTTGTAAATCTTTTTCTAAAGAACCGCCATTAACACCGATTCGGATAGGAATATTTTTATCTTTTGCGCAATCGACAACCGAACGTACACGCTCCATATTGCCAATATTACCTGGGTTTATCCGCAAACAATCTACACCGTATTCAGCTACTTTAAGCGCAATACGGTAGTCAAAATGAATGTCTGCAACAAGTGGTACGCTTACCTGTTGCTTAATTTCTTTAAAGGCTTCAGCAGCTTCCATAGTGGGTACCGATACGCGAACAATTTCGCCGCCCACAGCAACAATACGGTTTATTTGGTCGACAGTCGCAGCCACATCGGTGGTGCGAGTATTTGTCATAGATTGAACAGCAATGGGAGCACCATCACCAATAGGAACGTTACCTACATTAATACGCGTAGACTTTCGGCGCTTAATAGGGCTTTCTGCAAACATCTAATTACCTATAAGGGAAGTACAAAACGAGCTGTTCTACCATTTTGATATGGAGAAATATCAACAGCGTCGCCGTTAACTGATATACGCACATTATCCGGTGCGCCGAGCGTAACTTCAACAGGAGGAACGCCTTGAATTTCCATTACACGCCCTTTTTGCTTTACACCGTAGGCGATCGCCTCGCCCGAGGCGTCTTTAATATTAACCCAACAGTCATCGTCAAAGGTAAAAACCATTGAGATAGGCGAAGCTTCAGTTTGAGTGTTAAGAGCGGTATCAGCTAACGTTTCATTATCGCTACCTGCCGTGTTTACAAGTGCAGTAATATTGTTACTGCTATCAACTGCACTGTCAGGAGCAGAAATGGCGCCATCGTCAAGGTCGCCACTTTGGGTAAAACCATTATCCTGCCCATTTTCATCGCTGTTTGCACCTGCTAACTCAGCGTTATCAGAGCCTGTATTTGAGACATCATTGATTTGAGATGAGCCTTGCTCTGAACTTCCCGTTGATAGTGTGTTAGCCGACTCACCTTGTAAAGTTTCAGCACCGTTTCCATTTGCTGTTCTGGCATTTGAAGAAATTGGCGTGTTTGCCGCCTCTCTCTTTACGGCCTCATTTAGGGGCAGTTCAGCAACGGTGTCGTCGCTTGGCTGTTGATACCACCACACGACAACGCCAGCAATGATGAGAAGTAAAATCGCATAGGTAACCATCATCCAACGATCATCGTGTGTCTGTTTTGCGACACGTTTTGAAAAACTCTGTAGTTTTTCCGATGAAGGTACTGATGTTTGGTTGTGGAAGCGTTCAAATGCCTCAATAACCTCATGGGAGTTCATTCCCAATTGTTTGGCATAATTTCTTACGTAGCCTTTAGTAAAGGTAACTGACGAGTTCTCATCAATCACATCACTTTCTAAATCATTGATTTGTTTAGCCTTTAGAAACAACTTATCGGCAATATCTTGCTGAGACAAACCTAGCTTTTCGCGACGTGCTTTAAGCATTGCCCCTGGGCTTGGCGTATTTTCTTGTTGTTGCGAAGTAACTTCTTCATTCGCGTTTTCTTCTGACACCATTAAACCTTATTCCTCCTGCATACTTGGCGGTACTAACCAAAGTTTCTGACCAGCAATAATAGCGCCAGTATTTTCAAGGTTATTCCACGCTTGCAGTGTTGCCATTTTGATATTGTGCAATAAAGAAATACGATATAAGTTTTCACCCTCTTTTACTACATGGAATTTGTCGTCAGGCGCAGATAATTCAGTATTTTGCTCTGTATCTTCGGCTTCTACCATGGCAACCTGCTTTTTCTTACCACTTAGGGTGACGCTTGACTTATCAATCCGGGTTTTATTAGAAGGCACCGGCTCACTTGCACTTTCGCCAGTTTGCTTTTGAACGGCTTTTTCAGATTCTTGCTCAACAACGGGTTGTGCTGCCTTTTCCTGAGAAGAAGAAGCCTTGGATTTTATTACGACTTTCTTTTGAAGCGCGTCGCGCTGAACCAAATATCGCTTCGTAAGTTCACTTTCAGGGAACAGAGAAAGCAACATATCGCCATACCCTTTCGCCTTTTCCAAATCTTTCTTGCCTTTAGCGATTTCATAAGCCAACCACAATGAATCTGGTGTAACCTTGGCAACACGTTGGTATTTTTGAAGTGTTCTTTCGGCTAGGTCCCACTGCTCTGACACTGTATACAGTTCACTTAACAAGAATAGACTCTTACCTCGTGCTGGTTGGTGCTGTAAGGCATCTTTGAAGTAACCGATTGCTTCATCAAGCTTCCCTTGACTCTGCGCACACAAGGCTAGGTTTTCGTAGGTTTGCGCCGCGTTTGCGTAAAGACGGTTGTTAATTGCCTCAAAAAAATAAGCCTTGGCTTTATCGTATTCGCCATTTTGGCACTTAAACGCACCATAACTATTGGCAATATCCCCATCGTCAGGAGCGAGTTCAATGGCGGTTTTGTAATACTCTTCTGCTCGCAGGTTATCGCCTACCAGCTGGTAGTAATACGCCATAGCGTACTGAACGTCTGCAGAGTGAGGGTTAAACGCAAGCGCCTTGTCGAGGTTCTTTTTCGCCTGCGTGTAATTATTATTTTGGAGGTAAGTAAGGCCAAGAGACATGCGCGTCTTGGCGGCTTCTTCGTGGTCAAAGTCGCCACCATACATGCCTGGCTGGCTGTTGCTAACACAGCCAGCAGTGAGTATTACCGCGCTTAATAATCCAATTCTAAGTGAAGTTCGCAATCCTGCAATCATAGTCTTACCCTATTATCTTAATGATTATTGGGCCATTTTTACTGAAATTGCTTCGCCCTTCACCTGTTTTTTTAACAATCTTTTCGTTCTGTCTACTACATCGCCCACTAATTGACCGCACGCCGCGTCAATATCATCACCTCGGGTTTTACGTACAACAGTGGTAAACCCGTATTCCATAAGCACTTTTGCGAATCTATCGATACGCGAATTGCTCGAACACGTGTAAGGCGAACCTGGGTAAGGATTAAATGGTATTAAATTTATTTTGCTAGGTGTGTCTTTTAATACCTTTGCTAACTGATGCGCTTGTTCAGTGCTGTCATTAATGTTTGAAAGCATAACGTATTCTACCGTCACGCGGCCTTGGTTAGCTTTTGATTTAGCTAAATAGCGGCGTACCCCAGCTAAGAATGCTTCGATATTGTATTTCTTATTAACCGGTACGATTTCGTTACGCAGTTCGTCGGTGGGCGCGTGAAGCGAGATAGCAAGTGCTACATCAATCTGATCGCCCAGCATATCAAGTGCAGGTACAACACCAGAAGTACTTAGCGTAACGCGGCGCTTAGATAGACCGAAACCAAAATCGTCTAGCATGATGTCCATGGCCGGCACTACGTTTTTAAGATTAAGCAGCGGCTCACCCATGCCCATCATCACTACATTGGTGATTGGGCGTTTGCTTGAGTCTTTAGAAAGACCAAGGAAGGTAGCTACGCGCCATACCTGACCAATAATTTCGCTCACGCTTAGATTACGGTTGAACCCCTGTTGCGCCGTTGAACAGAAGGTACACTCTAGTGCACAACCTACTTGTGACGATACACATAACGTCGCCCGATCAGTTTCGGGGATCCAAACAGACTCAACTTCCTGACCACCCTCAAGGGTAAGTGCGAACTTAATAGTACCGTCGCTCGCTTCTTGGAAGTAAGCAATTTCAGGGGCTTTAATCTCGCAATTTTCAATCAGCATCGCGCGAAGGTTTTTATTGAGGTTACTCATTTCCTCGAAATCGCTGACACCGTGCTGGTAAATCCATTTCATTACCTGGTCGGCACGAAACGGTTTCTCGCCCATTTCCTTGAAGAAATTGCGCAAGCCTTCGCGATTTAAGTTTAATAAGTTAGTTTTTGCCATGAATAAGATGACCCTTTTACCTTCGAGGGATGCCCCTCTAACTGCTGAATATGGTGTAAAAACCAGCGAATCGTTTATGCCTTGAGCGGCATTAAAGAAAAAGAAATACGCTGATTAAAATTTGCGCGGATTTTACCACAGATGAGATATGAGAAAAAGTCGATTTAACGCAGAGAAACGTTAAGTTTGGTAATGCGCGAGAAACGTGGTTTAGCTTGCCTGAATGAGCCCCGAGAAAAGCAGCATAAAGCATGCTCAGACACTTACAAACAAAAACGGGGCCCTGAGGCCCCGTTTTCAACCTACCAGTCTTCGCTTAGCGAGTACGTGGGCAGATTTCTTCTTCAGAGAAGAAGTAAGCAATTTCACGTGCTGCTGACTCAGGCGCGTCAGAACCGTGAACTGCGTTTTCGTCGATTGACGCAGCGTAGTCTGAACGTAGTGTACCTGCAGCTGCATCAGCTGGGTTAGTTGCGCCCATGATTTCACGGTTAGCTAAAACAGCGTTTTCGCCTTCTAGTACTTGAACCATAACTGGACCAGACGTCATGAAGTCTACAAGTGCGCCGAAGAAAGGACGCTCTTTGTGTTCTGCATAGAAGCCTTCTGCTTGCTCTTTGCTCATGTGGATCATCTTAGATGCCACAATGCGAAGACCTGCAGATTCGAAACGGTTGTAAATTGCACCGATTACGTTTTTAGCTACCGCATCAGGCTTGATAATCGAAAAAGTACGCTCAAGAGCCATGTTCTCTCTCCAAACAAATAGTGTATGTATCTTTAAATTTTGGCCGCGAATTATAGGCAATTAATAACGGCTTGACCAGCGCCTTTTTAAATTAGGCGTAACGTATTGTTTTTACTTGTAATGTAGTGTCAGATTAACCCAATAGCTATGACAATATGATGACAATGTATACATTATTGTGCGAAGGCAGATATTTTAAAGCAATAATATCTGCACTCACTATGGCTGCTATCGGTGGTTTACGTGAAGTTGGATTAACTGGCCCAACGATAAGGCTTTAAACGTTAGCTTTTGCAAGCTCTTGAATTTTACCCACGATAGCGCGTAAACCATTGCCTCGGGTTGGGGTGATATGACGCTCGAGATCCAACGCTTCAAAATAGCCGTCGATATCAAACGCTAAAATATCCTTTGGCGTTTTGTCATTATAGGCGGCAAGTACTAGCGCTAGTAACCCTTGAACAATAACGGCATCGCTGTCCACGTCAAAATTGATTTTGTTACCGTCGTAAGACTCTACCAACCACACGCTACTTTGACATCCTTTTACTAGACGTTCAGGAGTCTTAGCATCTTCTGGTAAACCCGGAATAGATTTTCCTAAGTCAATGATGTACTGATAACGCTGTTCCCAATCGTCGAAGAACGCTAAATCATCAATAATCTCGTCACTGCTAGGTAGTTGCATTGCTATTTCCGTAATTGTGTAAAAAGAATTATAGGTAGACGGTATATTAACCGCTTAAAAGAACAAACCCGCTTCAAGCTGTGCTTCTTCACTCATCATGTCTCGTGACCAAGCTGGGTCGAAAACCAACTCAACGTTCACGTTTTTAACATGTGGCACCATAGCCACGCGATATTCAACATCACCGACTAACACTGGGCCCATACCACAGCCCGGTGCTGTAAGCGTCATATCGATATTTACGGCACCAGATGCTTGGTCAATATCCACCTTATAGATAAGGCCGAGCGATACAAGATTAATTGGAATTTCTGGGTCATAGATAGTTTCTAAAGCATCCCACACTTGCTGCTCACTGATGTTCCCATCCTCGGGAGCGTCAAAGCTTAGCGTCATGGCTTTACGGCCAATTGCACCAGCGTCGGTACCGTCAATACGGTACATATTACCACGCCAGGTTACGGTGTAATTACCACCTAGCTCTTGCGTGATATTAACAAACTCACCTTCGGGTATAACGGTGGGATTGCCTGCAGGAACCAAACGTGCCTTACATTCACGCTCGGTGGTCACCATTTTTTGCTTCATAAACGACTTTGTACTCTTGGTAATACTGGTTGTGGGTTATGTACGCAGGTGTTAGCCCACGTTGAAGCTTTCGCCACACCCACATTCATCAACCACATTAGGGTTGTTGTACTTGATGATGCCATTCACACCTTCAGTCACGTAATCAATTTCTGTATTACGCAAAAGGTCTGTTGCATCAGCTGCGACAGCCACATTCACAATAGGAGAAATCTCTACAATTTCATCCCCTGCTTGTGCGCCATCAGCGAAATCAAGCACGTAAGCATAACCCGTGCAGCCGCTTAATTTGGTTGATAAACGAATTAACTGACCAGGCTTGTCTTTAAGCTTACTTTCGAAATGCTTAACGGCACTGTCAGTTAGCGTAATGAGCTTTGTACTAGGTACGAAAGTTTCAACACTCATAATGCCTCCTTAGGCCAACATCATTTTTGCTTTCTTAAGCGCAGCGAATAAGCTGTCTACTTCTTCAAGCGTATTATAAATTGAGAACGACGCACGGGCGGTGCCCGGAATACCAAAGCGTTTCATTAACGGCTGTGCACAGTTATCGCCGGTACGAATTGCAACGCCTTGCCTATCCAGAATAAAGCCAACGTCTGCGGGGTGAGCCCCATCAAGTAAGAAGCTCAGCACCCCAACTTTATTAGGAGCAGTACCTATAATACGCATGCCGTCAAGCGCTTCTGCTTGCTCGGTAGCGTAGGCAAGTAGCTTCTGCTCATGTGCGTGCAGCGCATTAATATCAAGGGCACTAAACCAATCTACTGCAGCCCCCATACCAATGGCTCCCGCGATGTTGGGCGTGCCTGCTTCTAAGCGGTTAGGCAATGCGCCCCATGTGGCTTCATGGTAAGTCACATCTTTGATCATCTCGCCGCCAACCTGCCATACAGGCCAGGTTTCAAGCACCTCTTTTTTGCCCCACAAGCAGCCTATACCCGTTGGACCGAAAAGTTTGTGCCCGGAAAATGCGTAAAAGTCACAACCAATATCTTGTACGTCAACGCCGCCGTGAGCAATGCCCTGAGCGCCATCTACTAATACCCATGCGCCAACTGCTTTCGCTTTTTGAGTAAGTGCCTTAATTGGGTTAACTGTGCCTAACGCATTCGATACATGGGGAAAAGCCACCAGCTTAGTGTTTTTAGATAGCAACCTGTCAAATGCTTCAACATCAAGCTCACCACTATCGAAAATAGGCACAACGTTTAACGTTGCACCCGAGCGGCGGCAAGCTTGCTGCCAAGTAACTAAATTAGCGTGGTGCTCCAGCTCGGTCACCATCACTTCATCGCCTTCAGCAAGTAGCTGACTTAAACCATTAGCGACAATATTAATAGCTTCAGTGGTACCGGCAGTCCAAATGACTTCTTCGCGAACGTTAGCGTTAATAAACGTAGCAACGCTGGTACGTGCATTTTCGTAGCGGCGCGTGGCTTCATCTGATAAATGATGCGCTCCGCGGTGCACGTTTGCGTTCGTACCCGTGTAAAAATCTACCAAGGCGTCAATCACCGCCTGTGGTTTTTGTGTTGTTGCCGCGTTATCGAGGTATACCAGCGGTTTGCCGTCTACCGTTTTCGATAAGATAGGAAACTGGGCACGAAGTGCTGCAACGTCTAAACTCATTTCACCTCCATCTGGGCGAAACGCTCGCTTAAGATAGGCGCAAGCCACTCACGTACCGCTACGTTTGGCACATCGTTAATAAGCTCTTGAATGAAACCGAAGTTCAGCATGACCAGTGCTTTACTACGCGGAATACCACGAGTGAGCATGTAGTATAGGGCTTCTTCTTCAATCTCTGCCACCGTCGCACCATGAGCACATTTTACGTCATCGGCGTAAATCTCAAGCTCAGGCTTAGTATTAATAACGCCTCGGCGAGATAGCAATAGATTGCGGTTGTTAAGCTCAGCGAGTGTTTTTTGTGCGTCGCGATGAATATGAATACGACCGTTAAATACCGCCCGGGCCTTATCACCCACTATACCGCGCGCGTTTTCTTCTGTTGTACCATTTGGCATAGCGTGCTCAATGGTTGAGTGAAGGTCGAATAGCTCGCCTTCTGCCAGAAGATAAATAGCGTTCATTTTCGCGTCAGCGAATTCACCAGCATGGTGAATATCGACGTCTAAACGAGATAACTCACTACCATAACCCACCATAGTGCTATTAAGCGTGGTGCGGTTATGCAGTTTAAAGTGGCTACCGCCTAACTGCTTGGCTTTGCCAGTAAACATGGCAAAACGATAGTGCTCTAGGTGAGCATCATCCGCCAAATCATATTCAGCGAACGCCGTGGTTAGGCTTTCAGTATCACCGAAACCTTGCTCGATAACAGTGGCGCTTGCACCTTCTGCCACCTTAACTACTACTCGCGTGTGAGCATCGACATTTTGTGAAGCCATATTCACGATGCGAATTGGCGTGTCGATTTTCACGCCGGCTTCAACACTGATAAATATACCGTGTTGGCAAAGCGCGTCATTCACCAAACCAAACATATGACGGGTTGGCTTAACTTGACCGTAAACACTGCTAATAGCTTGCTGTGTAGCTGTATCGTCGGTATTGAGCGACGTAATTGTCATGCCAGCAGGCACGTTCAAGGTGTTTACTTGCGTTACCAATACACCATCAACGAAAATCAAGTCGATAGCATTCAAGTTTTCTATTGCTGGAACTGGCAGGCTGTCTGCTTGGACAGCTTGTTTCGCTTCACGCTTTTCTACAGGCGTGAGCGGCGTAAAACGCCAGCTCTCGCTTCTACGCGCTGGCCAGCCGTCAGCTTTTAACTGTGTTAAGGCCTGTTGACGCACGGGCGATAAATAATCGTCGCGCTGTGCGCTATCAATGACCTGTTCTAGCCATTGACTCATGCCTCAGCCTCCTCGTACGCTTTACCTAAAAATGCATAACCGCTCTTCTCTACTTCTAGTGCAAGTGAAGCGTCGCCGCTTTTCACGATTTTGCCGTCAGCAAGAATGTGTACGAAGTCAGGCTTAATGTAATCAAGAAGACGCTGATAGTGGGTTACAACGATAAAGCTACGCTCACCGTCGCGTTGGCTGTTAACGCCATCTGCAACAACCTGTAACGCATCAACGTCAAGGCCTGAATCAGATTCATCTAGAATGCAAAGCTTTGGCTCTAGCAAAATCATTTGCATGATTTCGTTACGCTTCTTCTCACCACCAGAGAAACCTTCGTTCACACCACGCTTTAGGAAATCTAGTGGAAGCTGAACTTGCTTACAGGCTTCTTTAGCTTTTTTAAGGAACTCAGCGGCCGATAGTGGCTCTTCGCCGCGCTCTTCGCGCATAGCGTTTACCGACTCTTTCATAAATTCCATGTTGCTAACGCCAGGAATTTCTACTGGATATTGGAATGCCAGGAAAAGGCCTTCGCGGGCACGTTCTTCTACTTCAAGTTCAAGTAGGTCTTTGCCATTAAGCGTGGCTTCGCCTTCGCTTACTTCATAACCGTCACGGCCAGATAGCACGTAACCTAGTGTACTTTTACCGGCTCCGTTGGGACCCATGATAGCGTGTACTTCACCAGGTTTAACTTCAAGGTTAAGACCCTTAATGATGTTTTTCTCTTCCACGCTGGCATGTAAATTCTTGATACTAAGCATTGATTACCCCACTGAACCTTCAAGACTAATTTCGAGCAGCTTGCCGGCTTCTACGGCAAATTCCATTGGCAGCTCTTTGAATACTTCTTTACAGAAACCGTTAACAATCATAGAAACGGCTTTCTCTGTGTCTAAGCCACGTTGCTGACACAAAAATAATTGTTCGTCGCTCACCTTCGATGTTGTTGCTTCGTGCTCAACAATAGCGGAAGGGTTACGGCTTTCGATATACGGGAACGTGTGAGCACCACATTTATCACCGATAAGTAACGAGTCACATTCGGTAAAGTTACGTGCACCGTCTGCGCGCGGGCCCATTTGAACCAGACCGCGATAAGCATTGTTACTGTTCCCTGCTGAGATACCTTTAGAGATGATGGTCGACTTGGTATTTTTACCCACGTGAATCATCTTAGTACCGGTATCAGCCTGCTGACGACCGCGAGTTAGCGCTACTGAATAGAATTCACCCACACTGTTGTCGCCTTTAAGTACACAGCTTGGGTATTTCCACGTAACCGCAGAGCCCGTTTCAACCTGTGTCCAAGATATTTTCGCATTGGTATGCGCTACACCACGTTTAGTAACGAAGTTGTAGATTCCGCCTTTACCGTTCTCATCGCCTGGGTACCAGTTTTGTACCGTTGAGTACTTAATTTGAGCATCGTCCATCGCAACAAGCTCTACCACTGCTGCGTGAAGCTGGTTCTCGTCACGCTGTGGCGCTGTACAACCTTCAAGGTAGCTTACGTAGCTGCCTTCATCAGCAACAATCAAGGTACGCTCGAACTGACCCGTGTTCATTTCGTTTATTCGGAAATAAGTAGAAAGCTCCATTGGGCAACGTGTGCCTTTTGGAATATAAACAAATGAACCATCAGTAAATACAGCGCTGTTTAGCGCAGCGAAATAGTTATCAGTTCGCGGAACTACTGAGCCGATGTATTTTTTAACAAGATCAGGATACTTCTGAACGGCTTCAGAAATTGGGCAGAAAATAACGCCTGCTTCTTCAAGCTTCTCACGGAATGTTGTAACAACCGATACTGAGTCAAATACCGCATCTACCGCAACGCCCGCTAACATTTCTTGTTCGTGCAGCGGAATACCCAGTTTTTCGTAGGTGCGCAGTAACTCTGGGTCCACCTCGTCTAACGACTGAGGTTTATCTTTCATACTCTTTGGTGCCGAGTAGTAAGAGATGGCTTGATAGTCAATTTTTGGGTAGTCGACGTGTGCCCAGTCTGGCTCTTCCATCTCTAGCCATGCATGGTAAGACTTCAAACGCCATTCAAGCATCCATTCAGGCTCGTTTTTCATTGCTGATATGCGGCGGATAACCGACTCGTCCAGGCCGCTCTCAAACGTTTCAGATTCGATTTCTGAATAGAAACCTGCATCGTACTTTCTTTCTAACGCCTGTTCGATCTGTTCACTCATGTTGGGATCTCACTTGTTTGCCTGCATTTGCTGCCACAGCGCTTTCTACTTAACTGGCAAATAAATCACCCCACGGTCTTGGTAATTTATGCAAATCTTCAACTTCAACAACTTTATTTATCTGGGTTTATCCCCTAAAGAATTGTTGAAACTGCCAGTTACATTGCGGACAGCCTAAAATTTTGGTGCCGTAGTATATAATACCCGACTATTTCACTCAAATATTCAGCCATTAATTTATGGCCACTTACATGTTCTAAACGCTGCTTGAAGCTCAATTTCCTTCAAGCTCGCATTAATTTTCGTCCACATTCCCTAAAATCAATAGAATGTGTTAACACAACCTACGCCTTGTCCCGAACAATAACGCTTGCCCAAATCTGCGCTCTAATGGTTGATCCGGCTCTACACTAAGCTCTGTTTTTAGCGCTTAGCCAAACACCTATCTAATCGACTATTAAAGCGTTTAAGCAACAACCGCTTGGCGCAGTCGCCTTGTTACATCAACGACTTTGTTTACTACGTAATCAATGTCTTCTTGGGTCGTAAAACGCCCTACGCTAAAACGTATACCTGCATGAGCCAGTTCATTACTGCGGCCAATGGCTTTTAGTACATAAGAGGGCTCTAAACTCGCTGACGTACACGCCGACCCTGAAGATACGGCTATGTCATTTAAGCCCATCATTAAACTTTCGCCATCTACACCCGCAAAGCTTACATTCAATATACCGGGTATGCGCTGCGTGGCATGCCCGTTTAAATAAATATCGTCAAGTTGTTGAAGGCCCTGCCACAGCGATTCACGCAGTTTTAAGATGCGCGCGCTGTCCTCTTCCATTTTTGATGACGCCAGTGCAATAGCTTCACCCATTCCTACAATTTGATGGGTGGCTAAGGTACCCGAACGCATGCCGCGCTCGTGACCACCGCCATGAATCTGTGCCACTAAATCGATTTTAGGGCGACGACGCACATATAAAGCCCCCATCCCTTTCGGGCCATAAATTTTATGGGCTGATATCGACAGTAAATCTATCGGAAGCTCTGACAAATCAATCGCTATCTTGCCCACACTCTGCGCGCCATCTACGTGAAAAAACACGCCTTTTTCGCGACAAAGTTGCCCAATGGCTTTGATGTCTTGAATAACGCCAAGCTCGTTGTTCACGTGCATGACCGATACTAAAATAGTGTCTTCACGCAACGCGTTTTCTAGCTCTTTTAAGTCAATTAACCCGTTTGACTGAACTTCAAGATACGTAACTTCAAAGCCCTGGCTCTGTAAATACTCACAGGTATCTAATACCGCCTTGTGCTCGGTATTTACAGTAATAATATGCTTGCCTTTGTCGGCATAGCCTTGCGCAATACCTTTAATGGCGAGGTTGTTTGACTCAGTTGCGCCCGAGGTAAAAACAATCTCTCTAGGGTCGCAATTCAGCGCGTCGCTAATTTGATTTCTAGCAACATCTACCGCTTCTTCAGCCATCCAGCCGAAGCGGTAGCTACGAGAAGCCGGGTTACCAAAGTTACCTTCTAGCGTTAAGCATTTTGCCATCGCCTCGGCCACACTCGGGTCTACCGGTGTCGTTGCTGCGTAATCTAAGTAAATGGGTGTTGATAAAGCCATGCGTTACTCAATACCAATTTAAAGTTGAATACTTACTTCGATATCTTTAGTGATATGACGAAGTGATGCATTACCGTCCTGACGACCGGCCACTTCCTGCACATCGCGCTTAGCCATTAGTTCACCAAGCGTAATCGAGTTCAAAAATGCGGCAATACGGTCGCTTAGGTCTTGCCACAAGCTATGGGTTAAGCAACGATCTCCGCCTTGGCAATCGGCTTGCCCTTGACACCGCGTAGCATCAATAGACTCGTCGACGGCGCGAATGACTTCGCCTATTGCAATGTCACTCGCTTCGCGGCCCAATAAATAACCACCACCGGGCCCGCGAACACTGTCTACTAGCTGCTCTTTACGCAGTCGAGAAAAAAGCTGCTCTAAATAAGATAAGGAAATTTCTTGTCGTTCTGAAATATCGGCAAGAGGCACTGGACCACGCTTTGAATGCAAAGCGACATCAAGCATTGCGGTTACCGCATAGCGCCCTTTAGAAGTGAGTTTCATTGAATTCTCCCGCCGTTTTGTAGTGCGGGAATTTTCACATACCCGACTAAAATGGTCAAGTATAAGACCTAGTAATTTAGTCAGGTATTATTGATGTGTGTAATCGCTTTTGTTTATTAGAGATTTAAGCTCTGATGCATTGTAACAAAAAGCACATTTTAGCGGTGTTTTTACTTTTGATTGCGCTCTTTAAAGAATGTGTATTTTATACGCAAAAATTCACGTTTATAATGCCCGCTGACCATTAGTATTTAAGTGGATATGAGCAAGAATACTGTCTGCTATTCGATGTGACTGGATATTATCAATTTGATGACGTAACCCTCGCAGAACCTGGTGCTTGGCGCCAGATATAGCTTTAGCAGTTGCAGCGCCACCACTTGGGTGAACCATACGATCGACGTCGCCGTGAATCACTAACGTTGGTGTTTTAACGTTTCTAAGCATTGGTGTTCGATCACCTGATTTCATGATTGCACCAATTTGCCGAAACAGGGCTTTTGCATCACTCTTACCACCATTGCGCTGCCATGCTAATTTCGCATACTGGTGCCATTGGTTTATGGCATCTTCAGCCGCCGCATCGCCTATATGGGTCATCATTGCTATATAATTTCTTACCGCATCATTTTCACTTACTGGTGTTTTTGCTCTTGCTAAACGCCATAGCGTTGAATACGACGGCTGACCTACTTTTCGACTCCCAGTGGTAGAGAAAATAGACGTCATAGATTGCACTTTTTCTGGGTAAAGGCTCGCGAGAGTTTGCGCAATCATCCCTCCCATAGACATTCCAGCAACATGTGCGCTTTCAATATTTAGCGCCTCCAAAAGTTGGGCTGTATCTTCAGCCATACGCTCCAGCCCGTAAGCCCCTTTAGGCGCCTTGCCTCTTAGTTGCTGAAGGAGAGAAGGATACGGTGTGTTGCTGCGCACCGACTTTCCAGCATCGCAATTGTCGAAGCAAATAACACGGAAACCACTGGCCACTAAGCGTTCTATTAGCGCTTTTGGCCAGTAAACCAGTTGAAGGCCCAACCCGACAATAAGTACGATTGTCTCACTGTTTTCACCACCATGTTCGGCATAACAGAATGTATCACCGTTATTTAGCGTTACGAATTGCTCTTTATGCTGGGCTAAGCTCATATAAATATTCTCGTTTAGTAAATACAGGGTATCGCATAACGCTCAAAACTCTATTCGAATTTAAGAGCAGGATCGTCTACCCGCCCTTTTCGGAAAATCTTTACATCTTCTGCATAATTAAACGACATTGACCAGGGATAATGCATACCTTGTCGGGGTAACTTATCTAATGAACGCTGAATGTAACCGGCCCCGAAGTTAAGTAACGGCTGTGTTTCCATATTCGGCGTGGCAACGGGTGTACATGCTACATAATCTTGTTGCTTCATATAATTCAAAAGACGCGTAAGGTGCTCACATAACAAACCTATTTTTAAGGTCCATGAAGAAGATGTATAACCAACGGCAATGGCAAAATTAGGCACGCCACTAAGCAGCATACCCTTATACGTAACGCAATCTGAAAGCGTAACAGCTTTCCCATCTATTTTAGGAACTAATCCACCTAATGGCAGAAGATTTAAGCCGGTTGCCGTTACTATAATATCGGCATCTACATGCTGCCCCGAATTGAGTTTAATTCCCGATTCGGTAAATGCATCTATCGTATCCGTTTCAACAGACGCTTTTCCACTTGAAATTGATTCGAATAAATCACCACCTGGAACTGCGCAAAGCCTCTGCTCCCAGGGGTTATAAGGTGGGTTAAAGTGAGTATCTACTGGATACCCTGCTGGTAGCATCTTTGCATTAAGACTGCGTATTATTTTGCGCGCACGATGCGGAAAGCGCTGACAAAACCCGTACACCCAACGCTGTTTCGCTATATTGAACCGACGCGCAGCTTTAAACGCTGTATCTTCACTAAACCATGCGCGTAAATATTTTGCGACCGGATCATCAACGGGGACAGGCAATACATAGGATGGCGTTCTTTGCAGCATAGTCACGTGCGACGCGCTTTTCGCTAGTGCGGGAACTAGCGTCACCGCAGTCGCACCGCTACCTATCACCACTACGCGTTTGTTTTCGTATTCTAGATCTTCAGGCCAGTGCTGAGGGTGTACGATTAGCCCTTTAAAGCGGGATTGCCCCTTAAAGTTTGGGGTATAACCTTTGTCATATCGGTAATAACCTGATGCATTAAATATCCATTTTGCAGCGATTTGTTCTTGCTGTCCGCCTTTTTCTGACGATAACGTTACTCGCCAATATTTATTATCGCTTTGCCAATCTATATCCACGACACGAGTCAAAAAGCGTATATGTTCCTTAATCCCATTTTCAACAGCGGTCTCTTCAACATAGGCTTTAATTGACGCGCCATCAGCAATAGCTTTTTTCTCTTTCCACGGTTTGAAGTCGTAACCAAAGCTAAATAAATCGGAATCTGACCGTATACCCGGATACTTAAATAAATCCCAAGTTCCGCCTAGATCGCCCCTTGCCTCAATAATTGAATAGGACAAGTCAGGGCATTTGTTTTGAATGTGATATGCACAGCCAATACCTGAAATACCCGCTCCTACGATCAAAACGTCTAAAAGTGGTAACTCGCCCTGCATAACATCCCTGAAAAGTCATAACTAACGTTATCACAATGTATGTTGGAGCCTTACGCGAGTCAACACAGATGTTAAATCATTGTAAAAGCAGTCTTTTGGTTACTGTTGCAGTATAGAGGCAGAATTTCTGTAGCCCTATTAGAATTAAATAGGGCTTAAGCTTTAAATTGCTGGGTCGAAGGATGAATGGGCTTTTTCGCGCTCTTGAGTTTCTGTTAAATCAAAGCCCGTATCTGCGAAATCCTCAGCACTGATGTTGTGTAAATTATCGGTACACACGTCACCACCTAGTGACTGAATAACCTTGCACATCTCTTCCACTTTCGTATCCATTTGATGCATGTGCTCTAGCATAATTCCCATAGCATTAGCCACTGGGTCAGGGTTATCTGGCGCGACTGCATAGGCATCAAAACCATATTTTTGGGCAATTTTATCGCGCTGAGGATTTACCGTGGCATTTGACTCTTTTTGCTTAGAAATAATAATACGACCGGGAATGCCGACTGCTGTAGCGCCGTCTGGAATATCTTTAACAACTACAGAATTGGACCCTACTTTGGCATTTTCACCAATGGTAATCGGCCCTAAGACTTTAGCCCCCGCCCCCACGACTGCGCCATTTTTAAGGGTTGGGTGGCGCTTGCCGGCTTTCCAGCTAGTACCACCAAGAGTCACCCCATGGTATAGGGTAACATCATTGCCAATTTCGGCGGTTTCACCGATAACGACGCCCATTCCGTGATCGATAAATACCCGTCGTCCCAGCGTTGCCCCTGGATGAATTTCAATGCCCGTAAGCCAACGACTAAACGTTGATAAGGTGCGTGCCAACCATTTCCATTCTGCCTTCCACAATTTGTGGCTAATTCGATGTAGCCACACAGCATGAAGGCCAGGATAGTTGGTTAATACTTCAAAGGTATTTCTGGCCGCAGGGTCGCGGTGAAAAACGCCTTTTACATCATCTTTAATACGGGCAAACATAACTGCTTACTCTTTCTCGTTTTTGTTTTCGGCAGTGTCTGTGGGGTTAGCGTTTTTAACCGATTTGTCGATAGACGCCAGTATTCCGCGCAAAATATTAAGCTCTTGAGATTCAGGACGTGCGCGGTTAAACAAGCGGCGTAGCTTAGTCATTACCACACCTGGGTGGCTTTTACGTATAAAAGACGTGCCTTCAAGCGTAGTTTCCAAATGGGTATAAAAACGCTCTAAGTCCTCATTTAGCGGGTATTCTTCTTCAACGCTTGGATAAGTTTCGCGATTTAAATACGCCATGCGAATTTCATAACACAGTGTTTGAACTGCAGCCGCTAAGTTAAGCGAGCTATATTCAGGGTTAGCTGGAATGCACATATGGAAGTGACATTGCTGCAATTCTTCATTCGTCAAACCACTGTTTTCACGGCCGAAAACCAAAGCTACCGGGTACTTTTCTACTTCTTGTACAAGCTTTTCTCCGCAATCTCGGGGGCCAAGCATAGGCCACGAGTGAGTGCGCGAACGCGCTGACGTTCCTACCACTAAGCCACAGTCTTTAACAGCTTCTTCTAATGTTCCTACTATTTTAGCATTTGCCAGTACATCGCCCGCACCTGCTGCTAGAGCACTCGCTTGACCATCGGGTTCATTTACTGGGTCAACAAGATAAAGGCTACTCAGGCCCATGGTCTTCATAGCACGCGCTGTTGAGCCTATGTTTCCAGTGTGAGAAGTGTTAACCAAAATGATGCGAATATTTTCGAGCATGCGTGTGATACCTACGTACTTTTATAAATAGATGATATTCGCGAACGCGTATCACCCTACAATCTTAAATAATTTCAAGTTTATCATAGCGGCAGTATAGAAGGCTATGAGCAGCTCACGTCCCCTAAAGCTACATTGCATGCTATATAATTTTTTGAATCGGCCAGTTTGCCCCTTCCCCCACGGCTCTTATTGAGGATAATTCCAATCAGTGTTGAAAAAATACGGGATATCGTTAATTGTTTCGCTGGTGGGAATTCATTTGCAACGCGCATAGATTCTGGTAGACTCCGCCCGTTTTCGTAAACAACTAGCTATTTTTTATACAGCTGGTTTGTTTCATTGGTCTTTTACAATTGGTGGTTTATCTATGCATCCTATGCTGAATATTGCGGTGCGCGCTGCGCGTGCGGCTGGAACAGTTATTGTTCGTGGTTTTGAAAAACATAATGAAGTAGCAACAGAGTCAAAAGGCTTAAACGACTTCGTTACTCAAGTTGATAAAGAAGCAGAGCAAGCAATTATTGCCAAAATTCAGCAGTCTTACCCGAACCATTGCTTCCTAGGTGAAGAAGCGGGTGAAGTTTTGGGCACAGAAACTGATTATCAGTGGATCATCGATCCATTAGATGGCACCACTAACTTTGTAAAAGGCATTCCTCACTTTGCCGTTTCAATTGCACTTCTTCACAAAGGTCGTCTAGACCAAGCGGTTGTTTTCGACCCAATTCGCAGCGAACTATTCACAGCGAGCCGTGGTCAAGGCGCGCAGCTTAACGGTTATCGTATTCGTGCTTCTAAGCCTCGTGACCTTTCTGAAACCATTATTGCTACTGGCTTACCTTTCAAAAACAAATCTCAGTTTGGCGAATACGCTTTAAGCCTAAACAAGATTTTCCACGAAGTGGGCGACATTCGCCGCGCAGGTAGTGCAGCGCTAGACCTTGCTTACGTTGCAGCTGGCCGCCACGACGGTTACTGGGAGCGTGGTATTAAATCTTGGGATGTCGCAGCAGGTGAGCTTATTGTTCGTGAAGCTGGCGGTTTGGTAACAGATTTCAAAGGCGGTAACGACCCACTTCACAAAGGCGAAATTGTTGCTGGTAGCGTAAAGGTTGTTCAAGGCTTAGTGAAGCATCTTAAGTAAGAAGCACCTTAAGTAAGAAGCACCTGAAGTAAGAAGCATCTTAAATAAGAGGCACCTTAAGTAAGTTTTTGTTACTCAGATTGGGACTGAACCCACGTTAGAACATTGAGTGAAGGCGCTATTAACGGCGCCTTTTTTGTGGCCGTTTGGCATAAAAAAACCGCATCATAGATGCGGCTTTTTGTGCGTATCACTAAGATAGGACTAAGGCATAGGATCTAAATCTGCGCCTTCCTTTTCCACTTGCGGTGGCATTAGGTCTTCTTTACTGATACCCAATGCAAGTGCCACTGAACTTGCGATATACACCGATGAGTAAGTACCTACCACTACACCGAACAGCAATGCCGTTGCAAACCCGTGAATAAGCGCCCCCCCCTTGTAGAATAACGCTACCAATACCAACACCGTGGTTAATGAGGTGATGATAGTACGGTTTAAGGTTTGCGTTAGTGAGATATTAATAATTTCAACAGGCTCACCTTTACGAATTTTGCGGAAGTTCTCACGAATACGGTCACACACAACGATGGTATCGTTAAGTGAATAACCAATTACCGCAAGTACCGCTGCAAGTACTGTTAGGTCGAACTCGATCTGAAGTACTGAGAACAAGCCTAGTGTAAGAATAACGTCGTGAGCTAGCGCCGATACTGACCCAAGCGCAAAGCGCCATTCGAATCGCATGGCTACGTATACTAAGATACACAGCAGTGCCACTAGCATCGCTAAACCACCTTGCTCCGTAAGTTCTTCACCTACGTTAGGGCCCACAAATTCGATACGACGCATATCAACCGCTGTACCGTCTGCGCGCAAAGCAGCAAGTACCTGCTCACCAATAGTCGCAGCTTTAACACCATCACGTGGCGCTATACGAATCAATACGTCTTGGCTACTGCCAAAATTTTGTACAATGGCGTCTTCGAAGTTCGATTCATTAAGCTGAACACGAATGCCTTCTAAATCGGCCGCGTCTTCATAGCCAACTTCTATAAGCGTACCGCCTGTGAAGTCTAAACCCCAGTTAAGGCTATTTACACCTAAAGAAACGAATGAGCCGATAATAAGAATTGTCGACAGTACCATCGCAGGAATGCGAAGGCGCATGAAATTAACGGTTTCGGATAATTTTAATAACTGCATTTTTTACTCCTTAAATCGCTAATTTCTCAAGACGTTTACCACCCCATACTGCGTTAACAATAACGCGAGTAACTAAAATAGCGGTAAACATAGACGTTGCGATACCAATCATTAGCGTAATAGAGAAGCCTTTGATTGGGCCGGTACCCACTGCAAACAGAATTAGACCAGCAAGGAAAGTAGTGATATTCGCATCCAAGATGGTGGAGAACGCGCTGTCGTAACCTTGATGGATGGCTTGTTGTGGACTGCGACCGTCACGAAGCTCTTCTCGAATACGCTCGAAAATTAGCACGTTTGCATCCACTGCCATACCAACGGTCAGTACAATACCTGCCATACCTGGTAACGTTAACGTTGCGCCTGGGATCATCGACATAATGCCTACAATCATGACTAGGTTAGTAATAAGTGCGATGTTCGCTACAACACCAAACGCTTTGTAGTAAATCAACATGAAAACAAGCACCGCTGCAAGACCATACATAATAGCCTGCATACCCAACTCAATGTTTTCTTTACCCAAGCTTGGGCCAACCGTACGCTCTTCAACGATTTGAATAGGCGCAATCAGTGCACCAGCACGAAGTAATAATGCTAAATCACGCGCTTCTTTCGGTGAATCAAGACCTGTGATTTGGAACTTACTGCCAAGTTGCGCACGAATAGTGGCAACTGAGATAACTTGCTCATGCTTTTCAAATACAAGTTTACCGTCATCATTTCGCTCACCTGTAGATTTGTACTCGATAAAGACCGTAGCCATTGGCTTACCAATATTGCCACGGGTTGAGCGAGACATTTTGTTACCGCCTTCAGAATCAAGCGAAATGTTTACATTTGGAAGCCCATACTCATCAACACCGCTATTCGCATCAATAATATGGCTACCGGTAAGCATAATACGCTTTTCAAGCAGCTGGGGAATGCCTTGCTGATCTTCAATCACTTGAGAGCCAGGGGGAACGCGGCCGTTCAATGCATCACGGATATCGTTCTTCTGGTCTACCATGCGAAACTCAAGTGTCGCGGTGGCATTAAGAATTTCTTTGGCACGAGCGGTATCTTGAATACCAGGAAGCTGAACAACAATACGGTCTGCACCTTGTTTTTGAACAAGAGGCTCAGCCACGCCAAGTTGGTTAACACGGTTACGAATAATAGTTATGTTTTGCTTAACCGCGTTGTCACGAATTTCTTGAAGCTTGCTTTCAGCAAAAATAGCGCGAAGCGTTAAGTCATCCACTTGGTTAAAAGTAAGGTCGCGACTTTGGTTACGCAGAAAGAACTCGGCTTTATCAAGTGCGTCTTCATCGCGAAAAGTAATATCGATATGATCGTCAACCTGCTTTACACCACGATAGCGAATACCTTCTTCACGTAATGAAGTACGGAAACCGCTCTCTGCATCTTCAAGAGACTTGGTAATAACTTCTGTCATGTCCACTTCCATTAAGAAGTGAACACCACCGCGAAGGTCAAGACCTAGCTTCATCGGCGCGCCACCTAAACCCTCAAGCCACTCTGGCGTGTCCGGAGCAAGGTTCATAGCAACGTAATAATCATCGCCAAGGGCTTTTTGTAATGTTTCGCGAGTAACTAGTTGGGTGTCTGAATCAGAAACGCGAACTAAAATTTGTTCACCTTCAAGTTCAACACGCTTTGGAGAGATGTTTTTTTCGCTTAGCGCGGCTTTCACTTGTTCAACAGTGGCATCTGTCACCACGGCATCACGGCCTGCTGAGATTTGTACGGCGTGGTCTTCACCGTAAATGTTAGGAAGCGCATAAAGTGCACACACTGCAACCACAATGAGTGCACTCAGTACTTTCCAAATAGAGTTTTTGTTTAGCACTGGATAATCCTTTCGTGCCAGTACCGGGAAGCGTCCCGGCCCCGGCTATTGTTACTTACAGTGACTTCATTGTGCCTTTAGGCAGCACAGCAGTTACTGAAGACTTCTGAACAACGATGTTGTTTGATTCGTTAAGTGCAACTTCAATGAAGTCTTTTTCTTCTGACACTTTAGTGATTTTTCCTACCAAACCACCTTGTGTTAATACTTCATCGCCTTTGCCTAGCGAAGAAACTAGGTTTTTATGCTCTTTCACGCGCTTAGCCTGTGGGCGGTAAAGCAAGAAGTAAAAGATTAAACCGAATACAGCTAGCATGATGATCATTTCCATGCCGCCACTTTGCTGTGCACTTGCAGACTGTGCGTAAGCGTTCGAGATAAATAGGCTCATAAAATTCCCCAAAAATTATCGTTGTTATAGTGCCGGAACCGGCAACCCTTTTTGTTCATAAAATTCTTGTACAAACTCGTCAAGCGTACCTGCGTCGATCGCATCGCGAAGACCCTGCATAACACGCTGATAGTAACGAAGGTTATGGATGGTGTTTAAGCGCGCACCCAATATTTCGTTACACTTGTCCAAATGATGTAGATAAGAGCGAGAATAGTTTTTACAAGTGTAGCAATCACAATTCTCATCTAATGGTGAGGTGTCATTTCTGTGCTTCGCGTTGCGAATTTTGACAACGCCTTCTGTCACAAACAAATGACCGTTTCGCGCGTTACGCGTAGGCATAACACAGTCAAACATATCGATACCGCGACGCACAGACTCTACCAAATCTTCAGGTTTACCCACGCCCATTAGGTAGCGCGGTTTGTCTTCTGGAATTTTTGGTGCGGTATGATCGATAATGCGGATCATGTCTTCTTTTGGCTCGCCTACTGAAAGGCCGCCAATGGCATAGCCATCAAAGCCAATAGCTTCTAAGCCAGCAAGTGAAACATCACGCAGCCCTTCGTACATACCGCCTTGGATAATACCAAACAGAGCCGCTGGGTTATCACCGTGTGCCTCTTTACTGCGCTTTGCCCAGCGCAGCGACATTTCCATTGAAACCCGCGCTTCTTGCTCAGTAGCAGGGTACGGCGTGCACTCGTCAAAAATCATTACGATGTCAGAACCCAAATCGCGCTGAACTTCCATCGACTTTTCAGGCGTAAGCAAAATCTTTTCGCCATTAATTGGAGAGCGGAACGTTACGCCTTCTTCAGTAATTTTACGCAAGTCACCCAAACTAAATACTTGGAAACCGCCCGAATCAGTAAGAATTGGCTTGTCCCAATTCATAAAGTCGTGCAGATCGCCGTGCTGGCGAATAATGCCAGTACCAGGGCGTAGCATTAGGTGAAAGGTATTTCCAAGACAGATGTGTGCACCGCTGTCTTTTAGTTCTTCAGGGGTCATTCCCTTAACAGTACCGTAAGTACCTACTGGCATGAACGCTGGAGTTTCGACAACACCGCGTTCAAACACCAAACGACCGCGACGTGCTCGGCCTTCGGTTTTTAACAACTCAAATTGCATGTGAAAGCATTCCCACTTTTACGCGCTTCTGCGCTGGGTATAAAAATAAATTGGCGGCGATTATACCAGTAATTTGGCTGAGATCATGCCCCGTATCTATGTTTATCTGTAACTAAACTAGAAAGGCCTGAAAAACACCGATTTAAGCGCTAAGAAGCGTAGACTAACGATGTGCTCAGGCGCGCTCAATAAACATAGAATCACCATAGCTAAAGAATCGATACTCTTTTTCTATCGCTTCTTGGTAGGCATTCATCACATTGTCTTTACCGGCAAATGCACTAATTAGCATCATTAGCGTAGACTCTGGAAGGTGAAAGTTAGTGAACATGGCGTCTACTACTTTAAATTCGAAGCCTGGGTAGATAAAGATTTCTGTGTCTTCGTTAAATGGCGCAATAAGCTCCCCGTCACCGCGTTCAGCGCTTGCCTTTGCCGCTGATTCCAAAGAGCGTACAGAGGTTGTACCCACTGCGATAACACGCTTTCCGTTAGCTTTTGTAGCTAACACAGCGTCAACGACTTCTTGAGGGACTTCTGCAAACTCCGCGTGCATTTTGTGCTCAAGAATATTGTCAACGCGCACGGGTTGAAAGGTACCCGCCCCCACGTGCAAGGTTACAAAAGCCAAATTCACGCCTTTCTCTTTGAGCGCCTCTAAGATGGCGTCGTCAAAGTGAAGCCCCGCAGTAGGTGCTGCAACAGCGCCTGGCTTTTGATTGTAAACGGTTTGATAGCGCTCTTTGTCTGAGTTTTCATCGGGGCGGTCAATATAAGGAGGTAGCGGCATGTGACCATGCGCTTCCAGCAGCGACAGTACGGTTTCATCGTGGTCAAACTGCAAAATAAATAGCGCCTCGTCTCGACCAGTAACCGTCACATTTACTTTTTCTTCAAGAATAAGCTTAGTTCCCGGCTTAGGTGCCTTACTCGCGCGAACGTGTGCCAGCGCAGTATTGTCTGACGTAATACGCTCAATAAGCACTTCTACTTGTCCGCCCGTTTCTTTTTTACCTAAAAGTCGTGCGGGAATAACTCGGGTATTATTGAAAACCAGCAAGTCGCCTTCATCTAAAAGTTCGACCATATCAGCAAACATACTGTGGCGAACGTCACCAGATTTTCCGTCTAGCTGCAAAAGGCGACTGGCTGAACGGTTTTCGGTGGGATATTTTGCAATTAGGCTTTCCGGAAGCGAAAAGCTGAATTCAGATAGTTTCATAGATAATAGATTCTTAATTTAAACGCAATTTATGTTGCTTTCTTTATGGTTTAACACAATATCAAGAGGAGGTAACTATACTAAAGTTGCGGAATTTCACAGAAACTAATGTCGACCAAAGTCTTAGAAATCCTACCTCTCAGCCTATAAGTATAGATATTAATACCCACTTATCGCTTAAAATACGCGCTAGTTGAATTTTGTACTAGCGAGCAAATGCTTAAACGATTAATATCTGCCCCAGATAGTGATGATGTTCTCCCATAACATTCCTTATCGTTCGTACCCGGCATTTGCTGGGTACTTTTTTATCTGCCCTATTCTACTCTTTCGAAACACTAAGATCAGTTAAGATTTCTTCTAAAAGCGCGGCATCTAGAGGTCGAGCTTTAAGCACGTATAAAATCTGAAGCAATAAATCGGCCCCCATAATACCTTTATTCACTTTATTCCTTAAATTGTCAGCGCTTTGATCCACACCAACTTCTTCAAGCCTTTGGCTTAGCGCTTGATATTTTACGCCGCGCACAGACATTTCAGATTTAACGACTCTTGCAACCGTTTGTCGCCATGCATTCTTCGCACTCTGCGTATTTCCTGTGTTCACACAGCCTCCAAAACCACACAAATGTGATATATATTTTACAAAAACACACTTTTTTACACTTATAGCATGCATTTAATGTTGACGATTATGGCACAACAGGTCTACACTGCAAGTCAAGATATTGGCGAAGACGTAAATAGTCGTTACAGTAACTGCGGTTGTTCTTTTGGTAATGCTTGGTTTTAAGTTTTGTGTTTCAACACCGATGTAAGCTAAGCAATGCGGTACAAAGCACCAAGCATACGACATTCGTTTTCAACATTATCGCTTTAATAACTAAAGGAGAAAGGTATGAGCTGGGAACTGGAAAGCATCGAAGCCTTATTTAAAGAGCACGATGACTTTGTGGTAACACATGAGGAAAACTGCTTACTTATTGCTAATCAAGACGGCATTGATGCATGGCTTGCAATTAGCGGTGAGCAAATTTTGGTAGAAAGTCTCTTGTTCGCCGCGTCGGAAGTAAAAGATAAGCCTGCGCTTGACCATGAAATACTGTCTACTCACATGGTGTTTCCTCTTACCACGGTAGGTATTTCAAATGTTGGTGGCGAAGAATATTACACCGCCTTTGGCGCTCTAAGTGCTCAGTCGAAAGCCGAAAGTATCGTTATTGAAGTGGAAACCTTGTTTCAAAATGTTGCATCTTTCTTAGATGCCTACGAAACACACCTTAACTAAAATTTACTTCTTAAGGAGAAGCGAATGTCAGTGTGGAAAAAACTAATTACTGCAGTAAAAGGTGGTGCTACCGAAGCTGCGCAGTCTGTTGCAGACAGTCAGGCGATTCGAATTTTGGAACAAGAAATCAGAGAAGCCAAAGAAGAACTACGCAAGTCTGATCATGCACGAACGCAGATTTTGGCGAAATGTAAACTTTCTCAACAAAAAGTAGATAGCTTTAACTCGTCAATAGCCGAGTACGAAGAGCATGCGCGTAAAGCGATAGATAACGATCGTCAGCTTGCTCTTGACTGTGCTCAGAAAGTGTCAGAGCTGAAAGAAGAACGTGAGCAAGAACAAACCTACCTTGATCAGTTCAAACAGTCTGAAAAGCAGCTGGCTAATAATATCCAGCAAGCTAAAGCGAACTTGCGTCGCTTAGAGCAACAAGTGGATATGGTCAAAGCTACTGAAAGTGTTCAAAAAGCGCAGGTTGCAGTATCTTCACGCCACATGGGCGCGAACAGCAAAATGAAGACAGCTACTGAGTCTTTGTCTCGCATTCAGGATAAGCAAAAGATGCGCAACGCGGAACTTCAAGCAGCAGAGGAACTGGCTAGCGAGGAGTCGAGCAGCGACTTAGAAAAACGCCTAGCAGAAGCGGGTATCAAAGGGGGTAAAACCTCAGCCGATGACGAGCTAGCTCGAATTCTAGGCAAGTAAGTTAAAAAATGGGAGCTAAAGGCTCCCATTTTTAATTCTTGTTACAATAATTCCTTGCATAAATCGCTAGATAACAACGACCTAATCTAGACAAATCAAGTACTTCAAGGCAGAGTAAGGACACGCATAACAAGGGCTGTTTGTTTTATGTCTCCATGGATTAAGCTGCGAAAAATCATGCTGCAATACTTTGCAGAGTCGCGCTGGTACACCATTGTCGGTGCGACCGCGTTTTACGCAGTAACAAGCTATTGGCTTCTTTTCGCTGCAGGCGAACACGACTTAATTGCTAAAACCGATTTTGTATACTGGTTAGCGGTCACCGCTTCAACGGTAGGTTATGGCGATCTCTCTCCCGTCACTCCAGCGGGAAAATTAATTGTTGCGCTTTATGTCATACCGCTTGGTTTGAGTATTTTCGCCATGGTAATTGGCCGAATTGCAGCTTGGGTTTCTTTAACGTGGAAGAAAGGATTGTTGGGTATGAATAGCTTGATGCTTAATGAACATATCTTGGTGATTGGTTGGAATGAGCAGCGCACCATGATGCTGCTTGACTTGATTCTTCAAGAACGAGATGCAATGTCTGAACGTCCTGACATTGTACTTTGCGTAAAAGCTGATATTACCAATCCTATGCCTGGCGTCATTGAATTTGTAAAAGTAGATTCGTTCAACAAAGACGAAGATATGGACCGCGCTTGTGTAAGCTCTGCCAAAACTATTGTTATCGATAACCCGCAAGATGATGTCACCATGACTACTGCGCTTTATTGTACCAAGCGTAATCCTGATGCTCATCAAGTGGCCTATTTCGACGATGACAGCTTAGTAAATTTGCTTCAGGACCACTGCCCTAAAGTGGAATGCACACCTAGTGTTGCAATAGAAATGCTGGTCAAAGCTGCATTTGATCCGGGTTCCAGTATGCTTCATCACGACTTACTAAGTATTGATGAAGGGCAAGCACAATTTTCAGTAAAAATACCGCAAAGTTGCCAAGCGATTTCCGTTGCCAAGTTATTTATCAATTTAAAGCGCAAACACGACGCCATCTTTATCGGTTATGCACCCAATGGCCTTGTGAAAGAAATGGTGGTGAACCCACCGTTAGACGCTACGTTAAACCCAGGTGACACCTTGTTTTACATCGCTGAGCGACGCATTAATGCAATAAACTGGTCGTCACTGGACGCTGATTAAGAGGCGTAAACATGTTTAGTAAACTATTTAAAAAATCAGAACCTAAAAAACCTAAATCGCCAGAAATAATGGGGCTTTATTTAGGTGGCTCTTTCGAGTTAGATAACTTAAAACTTTCCCTACTAGAGCCCGAGTTAACCATTGAAGGCGCTGCACGTTCTCAGTTAATTCAAGCGGTAGGTGAAGCCCCCTTAGATACTGGCGGCACTCTGCTTCGTTTTTACACTGACGATGATGGCTTTTTACAGGTGGTGACCGATGGTGGCCTATCAGAGAACCACATTACTGACGTGAAACTTTGGCACTTTTATGAGACAAAAACCATTGGTAACACTGCCCAGTGGAATGAATGTTTAAAGAGCGTAATCAGTCAGCCTACCTACGAGCTTGAGGGCAAGGTATATACCCGTGTATGGGGGGCTGTGGGCGACGAATCACCGCCAGTTGCCGTAACCGAAACGACCTACGAAGAAGACGGTGATGTCAGTAAAACAGATCAGTTTATGATGTTGTATGAACGTCCTATCAGTAACGATAGAGTTGAGACCCTGCTTGTTGTTGGTGAAGAAAAACAAGTGGGTAACAATTTAGACAGATGCTTAGTGATTTCTACAGGCTTCGATGTTGAGCCTGCAGACATCACAATAAACGGTTAATAAAAAAGGAATAACTATGGATACCATTATGCACTCTTTGGCCGGCCTGGATAACTTTGCGCTGTACTTCGGCCTATCGATTGTTTTCTTGTTTATCTTCAAATTGGTGTACGCCTTAGTTACACCTCATGATGAATGGAAGCTGGTAAAAGAAGAAAAAAATGTAGCTGCAGCTATTGGATTTGGCGGGGCTATTATCGGTTTTGCTATAGCGCTTGGCAGCGCGGCCTCAAACTCTGTTGCTGTGGTAGATTTTGCTATTTGGGCGCTCGTTGCGGTTATTGCTCAGTCTTTTGCGTTTGCCATATTGCGTTTCAGCTTTATGCCTAAAATTGCAGAACGTATTAACAATAATGAAGTTTCTGCAGGTGTAATGCTGGCCAGTATGTCCATTGCCGTAGGCTTACTAAACGCCGCTTGCATGACCTATTAAGGGGGCAGCAATGACTGATAAAAGCAACATAGAACGTCAAATTGTTGATAACCAGCAAAGTGAGCGGCCTGTTATGAAGCGCACTAAGCACATTAACCTTAATAGTATGCGTAAAGGTTTTAACGTTAAGCCTTTAGCGTTAGGCGTAGCTAGCGTCATCCTTAGTGGTTGCGGCGGTGAAAAAGAAGATGCCACTATTTACACATCGCTAGAAGATTGTAAGCAAGACTTCCCAGATGCGGTAGAGCGCTGTGAAGCTGCCTATCAGACAGCGGTGGATGAGGCTATGCGCACCAGTCCACGCTTTAGTTCTGAATATGACTGTGAGTACGAATTTGGCCCAAATCAGTGCCAATACGTAAACAACAGCAGCGGCAGCTTTTTCATGCCTTTCATGGCAGGCTATATGGTGAGCTCTTTACTTTCACCAAATCGCTACTACTCGCAACCCTTATATACTTCCTATTCATATAACTCACCGTTTCGTTCACGCTGGATAACGGCAGACGGCTATGTGTTCGATGGCGATATTCGAAAAAGAAATTACCGGGTAAATAAAAGCGTTTACAAACCAAAACCGACGGTGAACCGCACTATGAAACGAGGCGGTTTTGGCAGCAGTGTGCGCGCTAAGTCATCTTGGGGTAGCAGCAGCCGTAAAGGCGGCTGGGGCGGATAAGAATGTTTAGAATGCCTTGCCAGCCTCGTAAGGGCTGGCAGCAGTTGGCCAATGAGTTTGGTTTCCATTTTCACACCATGTACGGCGAACCGTACTGGGATGAAAGTGCCTACTACCAATTCACACTCGCACAAATTGAAAACGACATTGAAGACCCCACTGCCGAGTTACATCAAATGTGTCTCGCGGTTACCGAAGATGTGGTGAATAGTGAGGAATTACTTACTCGCTTTTGCATCCCCGAGCAGCATTGGGATTTAGTGCGTAATAGCTGGAACGAAAGAGACCCAAGTTTATACTCTCGCCTTGACCTTGTTTACAGCGGCAAAGGACCAGCAAAACTTCTTGAAAACAATGCAGATACGCCCACCAGCCTGTATGAATCCGGTTTTTGGCAATGGCTGTGGCTTTCGCAAAATGTCGATGCAGGCAAACTTGCTCTGCATGCCGATCAGTTTAACAGCTTGCAAGAAAAGTTAGTCCATCGCTTTCGTGAAATTGCCTTGCACTACAACATAAATCAACTGCATATGGCGTGCTGTAAAGATACCGTTGAAGACCGCGGTACTGTGCAATACCTTCAAGACTGCGCTAAAGAAGCAGGGCTTATAGCTGACTTTGTGTTTATCGAAGATATTGGATTAGCAGACACAGGCGTTTTTACTGACCTTCAAGATGCCCCTATTACTGATTGTTTTAAGCTTTATCCTTGGGAGTTTATGCTGCGCGAAGAGTTTAGCGACGTATTAGAAGACGCCCAAGTAAATTGGTTAGAGCCCGCGTGGAAATCAATTATTTCAAATAAAGCGCTGCTTCCCCAGCTTTGGAAAAAGTTTGAAGGCCACCCTAACCTACTTCCCGCTTATTTTTCAGACGAAATAAACGCAAATAGTTTGTCCGGAAAGTGGATTAAAAAGCCCCTATTTTCTAGAGAGGGTGCCAACGTATCAATTATCGAAAGTGGTGTTGAGAGCGTTTTGAGTGATGGCCCTTACGGCGAAGAAGGTTTTATTGTTCAAGCTTTTGAACCATTGCCCGTTTTTGAAGGTAATCATACGCTTATAGGTAGTTGGTTAGTAGATGACATGCCAGCGGGTATTTCGGTAAGAGAAGATGCCTCAGCGATCACACAGGACCTTTCTCGCTACCTTCCCCATATTATTTTGTAATCTATTTAAGGGGCCATTTTATGAAGCCGCTTTCATTTCAAATTCGCGTTCTGCTAACGTTGGGCGCACTTTTAATCGTAATAGAAGTAGCAAATTTACTTACCGGCAATGCTCTTAATCAGTTTGGTGTGGTGCCTCGTACCCTATCAAGTCTGCCTTATATCTTTACTGCACCTTTTCTTCATGGGACGCCGACGCACTTGATGGCCAACTTGGTGCCTCTTTTGCTGTTCATGTGGCTTACTATGCAATGGGGAAAACGTACGTTTCTCATCGCAACGCTAAGTGCACTGCTTATAGGTGGCTTAGGCGTATGGCTGTTTGGTAGAACCGCCACACATATAGGCGCAAGCGGAATGGTATATGGTTATTTCGGTTTCTTAGTATTGGCTGGCTTTAGAAGTAATAAAGTGCGGTATTTGCTTATATCACTTGTGGTTGCGGCACTATATGGTGGAATGCTGGTTGGTGTACTTCCTACATCAAAATTTATTTCCTTTGAATATCATCTGTTTGGCTTTATTGGCGGCTTATTTGCCGCATGGCACTGGGCACGCTAATTACTTTCCGTATAATTGACTTTAAGATAAGACGTTATTAAAAGATATGTCAGCAGTACAAGAACCTACTCAAAAGAATCAAGGCTTTTTCGGCAACCTCGCGTTTAACATTGTTATTCCTGTGGTATTGATGAGCTATGCAAGTTCAGAAGATTACCTAGGCCCAGCATGGAGTATTGTAGCCGCACTTAGCTTTCCTATTGGTTACGGCCTATGGGACCTAAAGGAATCAGGAAAGGTAAACGGCTTTTCTGTTCTTGGGATTATCAGCGTGTTACTTACTGGCGGGTTTAGCTTGCTCAAACTGCCTGCAGAGTATATTGCGATTAAAGAAGCGGCCATTCCGGGCATTATCGGTATAGCGGTGTTAGTGACCCAGTACACTAACAAACCCTTGGTAAAAATGCTTATTCTTAACGACCAGATCATAAATTGGCCTCACCTCAATCAGGTACTAGATGCCAAAGGAAAGCAGCCAGAGTTTAAAAAGAAGGTGGCGGTAAGCTCTTATATCGTTGCGAGCTCGTTTTTCCTTTCTTCAGCGCTTAATTATATTTTGGCAAAAATGATATTGGTCAGTGAGCCGGGCACAACGGCCTACACTGAAGAGTTGGGTCGAATGACAGCGCTTAGCTACCCTGTCATTGTGATCCCGAGCATGATTTTACTTATTGCCGCGCTTTGGTATTTATTTGCACAAATCAAGAAAATCACTGGCGAAGAGCTAGATAACTTCATTAACCAGTAAAAAAACAATCGAGAAGGGGCTTACAGCCCCTTATTAATTTCTAGCTCAAAGCCCCTGCCCCATGGCGTAAGTTAAGACACCTTCTGGTATCACAAGACACCTAGGAACAATAGAACATTGAATTCCCCTCTCGTTTTTTAACCAAAAATCGTGAACTGTACGTATACTCTGAGATAGAAAAACAATTAATTTTATTAGCGTGTATGGGCATTTAGTATATTTTAGCTGCGAGAGCCTGAAATTCGACCTACTGTTTGCCCTATGATTATTGACGCCACAATTAGGCCCATATTTATACGCTATCGCATTGAGCCTTTAACCCCGTATTTTGAACACCGTAGTGTTAACCCTGAACCTTGAATCCTGAGCTATGTTGACAATAAAAGACTTAAAGAAATCCTTTTCAAAGACAGGGGTTGAGCTCATAAACAACCTTAGCCTTTCCGTAAAGACAGGTGAATCGGTGAGTATTCAGGGGGCGTCTGGCTGCGGTAAATCTACCTTGCTGTCGCTTATTGCTGGGTTTGAAAGCCCTGACAGCGGAGACATTGCAGTAAACGGATTGTCGATTGCTGGCTATAGCAAGCTCGATAATACATCTAAAGCTAGGGATATCGATAATTTTCGCAAGCAGCATTTAGGTATTGTGTTTCAAAGCTTTAACTTGTTCGACTGCTTTAACGTATGGGACAACATTGCCTTTACCGCAAGGCTAAAAGGTAATTTTGATAAAGGCTATCAATTAGCATTAATGGAGCAGCTTGGAATATTATCTTTATCGCAAAAGCCGTTAAGCCAATTATCAGGAGGGGAACAGCAGCGCTGTGCCATAGCCCGAGCGCTCGTACATCGCCCCTCGCTTATTTTAGCCGACGAGCCCACCGGCAATTTAGACGAGACCACCAGCGAAATAGTGTCGGACTTACTCTTTGAAACCTGTAAACAAGCCAACACCTCCCTTGTGGTAGTTACCCATAGTCAAGACGTCGCGATAAAAGCGGATTCTGTTTTGCGACTTCATAAAGGTGTATTGGAAAATGTGAAGCACGAAAGTATGACTAGTACCACTGTCTCACCGCAGCTCTCGGCAGACGAGCTTAATGGCGGTGACGTATAACGATATGGGTATTGTTAAAAATACACCCGACAAGAAAGAGAAAACGCTTTGCTACGTACTTTATTGCTAAGCCTCTCTAGTCTTCTTGCTATGGCAAGGCATAGACCGTGGGAACCCTTGCTCATTATGGTCGCAATAGTTTTGGCCAATGCCGGGCTTGTTACTGTTTTGCTGATAAACGAAGGCGCGACACAGGGTGAACTATTGCAGTCGAATCAAGGTCTTTTGGCTGGCAGTATCATCACCCCGGTCGGCAGCGATGCACAGCTTAAACTAGGTAAACACATGCAAGGCAGCGTTAAACATGAGCGTTCTGTACAAGACCAAGCCCCGCATCAGCGCTTTACTCATGAAGGCTTTACGAAGGATGATTATGCCACCCTTCGCAGGCATGGCTTTACTCAGCTTATAGCTATATCTGAACGCAGCATTACCCTTTCATGCAGTGATGAGAAAGCAACACCTATTACCCTCAAGTTGCTTGGCGTTGATACCCAGCCTCTTCTAGGAAGTACCTTTCGAGCTACTGATGAAAACACTTCGCTATCACCTCTTTCTTTGAGAGCTGGAGAAAGTAAGCAAGCTTCTGCTGCTCGAATATTGCGTGCTAATTCTACGGCCTCCTTTTCTGTAAATGGGCTGCTTCACCCTGTTACAAATGCCAAACTAAGCTGTCACAATACGCTAAATAAGAACCATAAAGCGTCGACGCATCCCCCGCAATGGCCTGCAACGGTTAACGCTTATGTAAGTAGTCTTGTGCCGCAAGATACGATTTTGGTCTCTATTGATGACTTTTATAAAGGAGGGATAAGCCCTTCTTACAGCAAAAATAGTAAAGCCAATGCCCTCAGCAAAGATAATACCCAGCCTGGTGCTAGTGATATGTCAAAGCAGCAAGAAAGTTTTGTACCGCTTGCTGGCCTAGTAGCTCTCTCGCCGCTTTCCGAACAAGACCTTGAGACAATAGAAGCATTACTTGGGATAGCGGTTAAACAATCAAGTAACAAAAGTGACAATGATACTGGCTCGTTACCGGATAGCTTTAGATTGAACCTGTGGGCAATGAGTGCGCTTATGGGCGTGGTATCACTTTTTATAGTGCTGAACGCGCTAAACTTAATGTACCGCACACGGTTACCTAACGTGATAAGGCTTCGCCAACTTGGCATATCTAAAGGAATATTAAGTAGCGCTCTTTTTACTGAACTGATGGTTTACTGCGTGATAAGTATACCAATTGGCATGTTCATAGGCTTTCAAGCAGCGTCATGGTTATCACCGGTAATAAGCGGTACCTTCACGTCGTTGTTTAATGCCGTATTCATTACCCCTGACGTAGACCTGCTTTTTATTTTTGGATTCGCGTTAATAACGACTTTTACGTCCTTAGTCGTTTTCTCTTTAGCTTCTATCGTTAAGCTTTCAAATGCGTTAACTGTGCGCCCCGCTAAAAAGAAAATGATGCGGCAATGGACTGTAGGCCTTGTATCAGCATCTGCCTTAGTTTTTCTATTTATTGTTGAAGCCTTTGTTACCTCTACGGCATCTGCACTATTCTTTGTTGCATTATTACTCCTCACCAGCTGCGTACTCGTGCTTCTGTGGCTACCTATAGTAGCAAAGCTACTCACCACGTTTGTGCCAAGGCAATGGCCTGTATTTCATTACGTGATTGCTAATATGCATTTACTGTCGAGTAAAACACGCCTTGCTGTTTGCGCATTTTTTATCGCGTTAACGGCAAATATCGGCATGAATACCATGACCGACAGCTTTAGAGGCACAACGAAACAATGGTTAGAACAAAGACTTTACGCGCCTTTCTACCTTTATACAGATGCACCACTCAGTAACATAGAATCACTGTCAGCCAATTCACTATCACCGCTGGCGGTGACGCCTTTGCTAAAAGCTGACGGTGACGTAATAAGTTTATTCGGCACAAAAAAAACAGATGAAGTAATAACCCCCGCCCCAACTTACGTTTCTATTAGTAGTTATCCTGTTCATGAAAATGGTAAAGAGGGTCTGGTCCTCGATAATGTAATGAATAACGACCTTAGTACAGCTTGGGGTGCGTTTGTGGAAGGGAAAGGAATATTTATTAATCAGCAATTAGCCTTCGCGCTTAATGCTGAATTAGGCGACACGCTAAATATAGCTAATATAAGATTTCGCAAAGGGATAAATGGAAGTAGTTCGAACGTTACCCAATCACCAAACCCAGCAACCAATCAAGCAAAAGGGGCGTCAGACAGTTCTGCCGACGTTACGACAGCCGAGCCTTCAAATACAAGTATTTTTTCAACACGGCCTGAATGGAAAGTGCTTGGTATATATCCTGATTATGGCAACCTTAATGGGCAGATATTAGCGGCACTCCCCTTATTTAACCAAAATAACACTTCAGTGAGAAATAGCTTATTTTCCGGCGTACTGGCTATATATCCCAAGCCAACCGGCAACCAAGAGGTCACGGCGAGTAGCGGCGTTGCCTTATCAAAAGATAAGCTCGCACAACAGCTAAAAGCTCGTCTTGGAGTTGAATCCGACATAACCCTGTATAGCAGGCAAGCGCTTTTAGATACCTCCATGGATACGTTTGACCGCACCTTTGTGTTGACCGACGGCCTGAATATAACGACCTTGCTCGTTGCGGGCATTGCCTTCGCGGTGTCCCTTACTGTTTTGACTATAGGCAGTTCGGCGCAACTGTCTGTGCTAAGAGCATTGGGGGTGAGCCAGCTAAAAGTTAAAACATCGCTATTTATGCAGTACCTGTTACTTTGTTTGGTTTCAGCACTGCTTGCCATACCCTTTGGCATTTACTTAGCTTACGTCTTTATAAATTTAGTCAATCGATACGCGTTTAACTGGGTGTACTCTCTTTCAATTGGAGTAGACGTCATTCTGTCTAGTGTGGGTCTTTCTCTGCTTATCGTTTCACTGGTGCTCTTACTACCTTTAGGGAAACTCAAACCCAAAATTGATTTAAGACAGGAAGTGCAGCTATGAGGCATAGATTGAACCGCAATAGCCACTATTTTCGGCGACCTTTAAGCAAATATAGCTTTTTGTTGCTTTTTCTCACTTGCTCATTCTTGTCTGCCTGCAATGACAGTTTGCATACAAAAGAGCAAAGTAAGAGTAGTGAGTCGCCAAAAGCCTCTTCACCTCGTGGTTTCTTTGGCGAGATGCAATCGAGCGACGCCTTTACTTCAGTAGAAAGAAACACGTATGTTGGGCTTCCTGAAGATCATAAAAGCCACCCAAACTTCCAATTAGAATGGTGGTACCTAACCTTTGTATTAAGTGGCGAAGACGGTCAGAAATTTGGTTTGCAGTATACGCTTTTTCGATTTAATACCGATACTGCCGCCAATATGAGTACTGATAAACCAGCTATGCGAAACTGGGCTAACGGACAACAATGGATGGGGCATGCCTCATTGCATACCCTAGATCACCACTATTTTGAAGAGCGATTTGCGAATGGCGGCGTAGGCAACGCTTACGTCAAACCAGCCCCCTTTACTGCGGTTATAGATGATTGGGTATGGAAGGCAGCACAGACTGAACCAGTATCAAAAGCCACGGAAGATAGTAGTGCCATGTTTCCTTCTACGTTGACCTTTGCTTTTGGTCAACGACATACTCGCGATACAAATCAGCTACCCAATGTAACCTCCAAATCCTCTGAAGGCGCGTTACCTAAAAACGGTGAAGCTCAAAACGGTGCTGCTGATAGAGCTTCCCCTCCAGATATACAGCTGAATAATGAAGTAGTTCCAATGAATAAAGCCGTTAAGGTTGCGCTTAACTTAGACGCTTCGGGCCCTTTTATAAAGCAAGGCGATAATGGCTATAGCAAAAAAACGCAAGACGAACGGCTTCGGTCTTACTATTACAGTCAACCCTTCATTAATGCGAAGGGAACAATGAATATAGAAGGCAATAACATAAAGGTTAAGGGTAAAGGCTGGTTTGATCACGAATGGACAAGCCATTTGGCCAACAGTGAGGCATTAGGATGGGACTGGTTTTCACTGCATTTAAACGACGGAAGCAAACTCATGGCGTTTCGAATGCATGCGAATACTGACCGCGAAGAGAAAAGCGAAGCTAAAAACACTGAAGTATTCACCACGGCCAGCTTCATAAATAAAAATGGAATGAAAGAGACCGTCGAGCAAGCCAACCTATCTATTACGCCAACAGGCTATGAGCTAATTCAAAAAGAAAGCAAACAAGATGGCAAGCAGGGAAACGAACATGATAGTTCAGTGCGTTCCGTTCCCACTGCATGGCGCATACAGTTACCGACAAAAAATATTGATGTTTCCGTAAGCGCGTTTAAAGAAAAACAGTGGAATAACAGTTTATTTCCCTATTATGAGGGACGAGTTGAAGTAGAGGGCTCCCACTCGGGGAGCGGCTTTATGGAATTGACGGGCTACTAATAAATAGACCAGTTTATCCGTTCACTTAGTGAAGTTAGCGCCGCAACGCCTAGCTGAGAATTCCCTACGCTGTTAAGAGCAGGGGAAAATACGCAAATAGTGAATCGACCAGGTACTACGGCAACAATACCGCCGCCTACCCCACTTTTGCCCGGCAAACCCACCTTAAAAGCAAAGCTGCCCGCTTCGTCATACATACCGCTAGTTGCAAGCAATGCGTTCACTTGCTTAGTTTGGTAAGGCGTTAATACCTGCTCATTTGCACAGGTTGAAAAGCCGGCGTTAGCAAGAAAGCTCGTGGATCGCGCTAAGTCTTCACAACTCATTTCTAATGCGCAATTATGAAAGTAATTACGAAGCACATCCTCAACATCATTTTCAAAATTGCCGTAGGCTTTCATCAAATACGCCATTGCCGCGTTACGAGAACGGTGCTCGAACTCCGAATCGGCAACTTCTTTATTAACTATAATTTCCCCATTGCAGCTTAAGCGCCTTACAAAATCTCTCATGGCAATAAAAGGCGATGCAAAGCGCGACTGCACCATATCGCTTACCACCAGCGCGCCTGCGTTAATAAAAGGGTTGCGCGGAATACCGTGTTCGTATTCTAACTGCACTAAGGAGTTGAACGGCAGCCCAGATGGCTCACACCCGACCCTCTCCCACATGGTTTCACCGTAGTGATTGATGGACAAAACCAAGTTAAAAACTTTTGAGATGCTTTGTATTGAAAAGGGAACGCTAGCGTCACCAATAGACGTGATGTGCCCATTGATATCACAAATAGAAATACCAAACTGACGAGGATTAACCGTGGCTAACGCCGGGATATAGTCTGCGACTTTACCCATGCCAAGCATAGGCTCGACTTCGTCATAAATATCCTGCAGTAACGATAGCATTTCGCTTTCCATTCTCTCGTTTGACCTCTTTTTTGCTAATATCTTTTTTGTAAATAAAAGAAAAGCGCCTGTTTAAAAAACGCCGGCGCTTCCATTTTAGTTAAGTTCTATTGGCTATGTGTTGCTTCAATAATACACTTGCTACAAAGCCTTAGTTCGGCCGTATACCCGACGTTTAGTTACAGCGCCAGTCTTCTTTGAAATCGCATAAGCCGTCATCATCTTCGTCTGACGTAAGCTCAATGTTGGTGTTCACCTTTCTTGATACTTCATTTGCGTCATTATCGATTTTTATAGGCTGTTGTTTATCAATGAAACTGAAAATGGTTTTAGCAATATCGGTATTGTCAATTTGCCCCATAAACGACTGATAGCCAGCGCCAAAAGCAAACACTTCAACATCTACACCGGTATGGCCGCCTGTAGTCCACCCTGTATTTGTTTTTGAATCTAGGAAGGTTTTCACCGCCATAAAGCGCGTTTCATCATCTTGATTCGATACACTATTTAACGTGGCTAACTCTTCTTCGCTTAACGAAAGCCCAAGCTTCTGCGCCACATACTCGCCAGGATTTTCTTCATTAGCCATATTAAGCGCTATCGTCATTACTGAGGCTGTCATTGACTTAAGGTGTTCAGGGCTCCAGCGGTAATCACCATTTGCGCCAATTGTTAAACCTCCGGTGCTATGGTCAGCAGTTAGTACAACCAATGTATCCGGGTTAGCTTTTACATAGTCGCGCAGATATTCCATGGTTAACGCTAGGTCGTGCATTTCAGCCATGGCAGAAGCGATATCATTCGCATGCCCTGCCCAATCTACCTGGCTCGCTTCAACTAAAAGGAAAAAGCCGTTGTCGTTTTCTAAGTGCTTGATAGCATGTTGAGTTAAATACTTAAGACGGTTTTTACGCTTATCATCAAGTACCGCAGGTAGCGCCACAGGAGCAAACAGACCTAGTACATTACTTCCTGCTGGCACCGACGCCAAGCGGTTATATGAATCGGCATATTCGTAGCCCTCATCAATGAACTGCGCCAAAATATCTCTGTCTTCACGTTCAAAGTAAGAAGTGCCGCCACCTAACATTACATCTGCCACGAACTCGCCGTTTGCGCGCACATCAAAGAAATCTTCAGCAATTTCGTTGTAGTTCTTACGGCTTTCGTTGTGCGCAATGTATGATGCTGGTGTTGCGTGAACAATTTGAGACGTAACAGCTAACCCCGTACGCATACCTTTGCTCTTAGCATGGTACATCACCGAGTTTACCGGCTGCTTATTAACATCTACACCTATTGCACCATTGTATGACTTCACGCCGGTAGCAAGTGCTGTTGCAGCAGCGGCTGAGTCGGTGACATAACCCGATACACGAGCGGGGTAAGTCGACGCGTTACCCACCAAAATATCGTCAAATACAACCGTCTCTACTTCCGGTGTTGACGGATCATCTACATAATTACGGTAAGCAGTTGTGTAGGCAGGCCCCATGCCGTCGGCAACAACCATAATGATATTTTTCGGCACGCCTTTGATTTGACTACTGTTTACGTTTGCTGATTCAGTCTTAGATTCAGTGATACCACAGCTTGCAAGAACAGCAATAGACGCACAACTTAGCAATGATGTGCGAACAAATTGTTTAATCATTTAAACTTCCCTGAGTAAGTAAAGATACCTGCTGACGTTATTGGCCGCAGTTACCGCAAAATCGGTATTATCGCGAATGATTCATTAGCATTTATAAAGCGATAAAAGGTAATAGTGTAAATCAGGCAGACAATATGCTCAAAGCTTTTGGATAAAATAAGCTTGTGGTGAGATGACCATTTTAGTCACCTCGTCTAATTGAAGGTTTTTTTAAGAAAGGAAATCTATTTGTTTTGAGCAGCGAGGTATTCACGCATGCGCTGCTGCGCCACGTCAACAAGCATATCAGGCTGGAATTTCGAGATGAATCTATTACACCCCACTTTTTCTACCATGGCATCGTTAAAGCTCCCGCTCAATGAGGTATTAAGTGCTATGAACAAATCACTCATACGCGGGTCGTTACGTACTTCTGAGGTAAGCCGATAACCGTCCATTTCCGGCATTTCTGCATCAGTGAACATAAGCAAGATTTCATCGGTAGGGTTTTTACCTTCATCTGCCCACTGTTTTAGTAGCGCCAAGGCTTCTGCGCCGTTCTTTCGCTCAATAATACTGATACCTAGCTGCTCTAAGGTGTCTTTAATTTGTTTTCTTGCCGTGCTGGAATCATCAACTATCAACACTTTCTTACCTAAAAAGTGATTAACGATACCTTGATCTAACACTTCTTCGGAGATGGATGTATCGTAATCGATGATTTCCGCGAGCACTTTTTCGACATCAATTATCTCAACCAGCTCTTGTTTACCCTCAACATTCACCTGAGTTATGGCGGTTAAATAGTTAGACTTACCAATGCCGCTTGGGGGCGGCTGTATGGTCCCCCAGGAAGTATTTACGATGTTTTTAACTTCGCCAATAATAAAGCCCTGCACACTTCTATTGTATTCAGTGATAATTACGTTTTTAGCCGTAGCTTCAGTGGCTGCACCGCGCATTTTTATTGCCTGACGCAAGTCTATAATTGGAATAGAACTGCCGCGGTAGTTCATTACACCTTTGAGGTTGTTGTGGGAGCCAGGCATAATGTTGAGTTTGGGTACGTTAATAACCTCTTTAATTTTAAAAACGTTCATGGCAAAAATGTGGCGGGTTCCAAGCTGAAACATCAAAAGCTCAAGCCTGTTTTCCCCTACAAGCTTGGTTCTCTGATCAACCGACGACAATACACTGTTACTCATAACGCCCACTTTTCAATTTACAATCAAAGACCTATAGCCGAGTCAATACCGTTATATCAATTTAGCCTAGCTACAATAACTTATCGCTAAAGTTACCCCGACCATCATTACAAAGCTATTACCCTTTTAGCTAATAGACAGCTGAAAAAAGCAACAGAATTAATGCTTTAACAGTAAAACACGCTTTGCAGCAACCTTACGTTCTGTAAGCTTTTATTTGCTAGCGTTTGCGCCTTATCCTAACCACTTTACGCAAGTACGTGAAAGCGCGCAGGGCTCAGCTAAATGTACTCGCAAGGCATCACTATCAACAAAAGGTAGCTTAAATATAGGCGAACAACTTCAAGTGTGCCTCTTCTAATTACTTTCGCGCGCAGTTTTCGTAAGGCTTCTTTCAATTTTTTAGCGGTAAACGACTAGGCTCGTACGCCTCATTCCTTCAAACAACTGAATAAGTATTTTCTAAATTTGATAGAAAATCGGTGGCACAACGCCCCAAATAAACATTCATAAAATAAATGACCGCAATGCAAAATATATATTTCTATTATTCGAACTACGGCACTAGGATGAAATGGAATCAACGGGAACGCCCTACAGCGTGAACACAAACAACGTTAAGAATTTTAATTATAGTCGGGAGAGACGCTCATGTCGCAATATCAACAAGACATTGATAACTTCGCCACATTAAAGGCAGCACAAAACGGAACTTGGGAAGGTATCAACCCAGAATTCGCTGCACGTATGAAGGTTCAAAACCGTTTCAAAACAGGTTTAGACATTGCTCGCTACACAGCAAGCATCATGCGCAAAGACATGGCTGAATACGACGCAGATTCGTCTCAGTACACACAGTCTCTAGGCTGCTGGCACGGCTTTGTGGGCCAACAGAAAATGCTTTCAGTTAAAAAGCACCAGGGCACAACGAATAAAAGCTATCTATACCTTTCAGGTTGGATGGTAGCAGCACTACGCTCTGAGTTTGGTCCTCTTCCTGACCAATCTATGCACGAGAAAACGTCAGTTTCTGCACTTATCGAAGAGCTATACACTTTCCTTCGCCAAGCTGACGCTCGTGAATTGGGTGACCTTTTCAATAAACTAGACGACGCGAAGAAAAATGGCGGCGATGTTGCTGCTGTTCAAGCTGAAATCGACAACTACGAAACTCACGTAGTTCCAATTATCGCGGATATCGACGCGGGCTTTGGTAACGAAGAAGCAACGTACCTACTTGCAAAGCAAATGATTGAAGCGGGTGCATGCTGTATCCAAATCGAAAACCAGGTATCTGATGCGAAGCAATGTGGTCACCAAGACGGTAAAGTAACCGTGCCTCATGAAGACTTCCTAGCTAAGATCAACGCAGTACGCTACGCATTCCTTGAGCTAGGTGTTGATGAAGGTGTAATCGTCGCACGTACCGACTCACTAGGTGCTGGCCTTACTCAAAAGATCCCTGTTTCTACTTCAGAAGGCGATTTAGCTGCTCAGTACAATGCTTTCCTTAAAACCACCGAAGTTGCGGGTGTTGAAGACCTAACTGAAGGTGACCTAGTTCTTAAACAAGGTGGCAAACTTGTTAAGCCTGAGCGCTTACCAAACGGCTTGTTCCGCTTTAAAGACAACACTGGTTTCGACCGTGTAGTACTTGACTGTGTAACGTCGCTTAAGCACGGTGCTGACTTGCTATGGATTGAGACTGAAAAGCCGCACGTTGGTCAAATTGCTGAAATGGTTAACGCTATTCGCGAGCAAGTTCCAAACGCAAAGCTAGTTTACAATAACTCTCCATCATTCAACTGGACGCTTAACTTCCGTCAGCAAGTATTCGATGCTTGGACAGAAGAAGGTAAAGACGTTTCTGGTTATGACCGCGCGAAACTTATGTCTGCTGACTATGACGACAGCGAACTTGCAGCAGCGGCGGACGAGAAGATTAAGAGCTTCCAAGCTGATGCAGCGCGTGAAGCAGGCATCTTCCACCACCTTATCACGCTACCGACTTATCACACTGCGGCACTGTCTACAGACAACCTTGCAAAAGGCTACTTCGGTGAAGAAGGTATGCTTGCTTATGTACGCGGTGTGCAGCGTCAAGAAATTCGTCAAGGCCTAGCATGCGTTAAGCACCAAGCAATGGCAGGTTCTGACCTAGGCGATACGCATAAAGAGTACTTTTCTGGTGAAGGTGCACTTAAAGCGTCTGGTGAAGATAACACCATGAACCAGTTCGACGTATAACGCGAACAGGCAATGAGTTAAACGGAAAGCATCCCAACCTTTCCTACAGGGCACCTTCGGGTGCCCTTTTTTCTGCACGCTATTCATTTCATTTATGCTTTTTAGTAAAAATAAAAGAAGCCATATTTCCCCCCTCCCCATAACCAATCCATATACCCCAATATTTTCAATACGTTACGAATAAAACCATGAAGAATTTAAGACTAAACGCTTATCTGACAATCAAATAAAAAAGCTCTATAATAGGTGTGTTTAATTAGGTTTAATAAGAGCATTAGAATAATGAATATAGCGAAGGTCGACCTGAATTTATTAGTTTATTTAGATGTGCTGCTGCGCGAAGGAAGTGTAACCAAAGCTGCAAACCAGCTAAGCATTACTCAGCCAGCAATGAGTAACGGCTTGAAACGCCTTCGCGATCTGTTTAAAGATCCGCTTTTAGTGCGAACCAGCGATGGAATGACACCTACTAAGCGTGCCCTCGAGCTGCAGCCTATTATTCGCGATGTACTTAGTCGATTAGAAAGCTCTATTCAGCCAGAAACTGATTTCGACCCGTTAACCAGTGACAGAACTTTTCGCATTATGACTAGTGACTATGCAGAAAGTACCTTGTTGCTCGAATTGGTTGGAAGACTAGCCGACCTAGCGCCCAACATTACCCTTGACCTTATTACGCCTAGTGACGTGACGTTTCACGATGTGGAGCAAGGTAAGGTTGATATGGCGATTAACCGCTTCGATGAACTTCCTTTATCATTTCACCAAAAAGTTATTTGGTACGACACTTTTAGCTGCGTGATGAGCGCAGACCACCCGCTAGTGGAAAAATGCAACCTTGAAGGCTACTTGAATGCTCAGCATATCTGGGTGAGTAAAACAGGCTTTGGTGTTGGCGTTGGTATTGACCCGAATGAAGTTCAAAAGCTGGGATGGGTAGATGCTGAACTGACCAAGATAGGAAAACAACGTGCTATCCGCGTTTTTACCCGCCATTACCACGCAGCCTTGCAAATTGCGAAAAAGCAGAAGCTTATTGCTACTTTGCCGAGCAAAGCAGCCCGTTTGTTTAAGCACGACCCAGACGTAGTAATTAAAGAGCCGCCTTTTGACATACCACCTATTGCACTAAAAATGGCGTGGAGTGCCCTACTTCATCACGATGCAGGTCATATTTGGTTACGTCGATTGATAAGCGATGTGGCTAGTGAAATGAATGCGGGTTAAACATTCACAAGAAATATGGCAAAAATACAAACCATAAATTAAAAAACTATCTCTATACACACTACACTGGGTTAACAGAAAAATGTATAGAGGTAGTTATGCAAGGATATATTACTAGAGGCCGACTACAGGTTGCCGCAGAACTCGACAAATTTATCAACGAACAAGCGCTTCCTGGCACAGGCGTAGAACAAAACACCTTCTGGCAAGGTGCAGAAACCCTCTTCGAAAAGTTTATTCCTCAAAATCGCGCGTTATTAGAAAAGCGTGAACAGCTTCAGCGCGCTATCGACGACTACCACAAAGCTGGTAACCCGGTAAATGGAAATGAATATACCGACTTTCTAAAAAGCATTGGCTATCTTGTGGAGCAACCATCTCAAGTAAGCGCGCAAACACAAAATGTAGACGCTGAAATTGCAACTATGGCTGGGCCACAGTTAGTAGTGCCAATCAATAACGCTCGCTATGCGCTTAACGCGGTAAACGCGCGCTGGGGAAGCCTTTACGACGCATTATACGGCACTGACGTTATTAGCAATGATGGTGGCGCCGAGCCAGGCAAAAGCTATAACCCCGTACGTGGTGCTAAAGTAGTTGCGAAAGCCAAAGACTACTTAGATAGTATGATACCGCTCGCGAAAGGCAGCCATGCTGATGTCACTAAATACAAAATAGAATCCGGCAAACTAGCAATTACCCTTGCCGACGGCGATGAGACTACACTTGCGAATACCGAACAGTGGCAGGGATATCAGGGTGACATTAGCGCGCCTTCCAGCTTGCTATTTGCCCACAACGGCCTGCATTTTGAAATTCAACTAGACCCGACTCACCCTATTGGCGAGAGCGATGCTGCAAACGTTAAAGACGTATTGGTTGAAGCGGCCCTGACTACTATTATGGACTGCGAAGATTCCGTTGCCGCTGTTGATGCTGAAGACAAAACTTTAGTGTACAGCAACTGGTTAGGCTTGATGAAAGGCACCCTAAGTGTCGAGATGACAAAGAGCGGCAAGCAACTTGTTCGCGCGATGCATGACGATAGATCCTATCAGCCATCTAAACACGCTTCACAAGAGGAGTTAAAAAGCGGCGAGCTAGTGCTGTCTGGTCGAAGCCTTATGTTTGTTAGAAACGTAGGTCATCTTATGACTAACAATGCGATGCTCTTTGATGGCGAAGAAGTGCCAGAGGGCATCATGGATGGGCTAGTGACTTCTCTTATCGCAAAGCATGACCTTTTAGGAAATAGTAAATTTAAAAACAGCCGTGAAGGCAGTATCTATATTGTTAAACCTAAAATGCATGGGCCGGAAGAAGTTGCATTCTCTAACGCATTATTTGGTGCTATTGAAACAATTATCGATGTTCCAGCCAACACCCTTAAAATGGGTATTATGGATGAAGAGCGCCGCACGAGTATTAACCTTCAGGCTTGTATTGCTGAAGCCACATCACGGGTTGTATTCATCAATACCGGTTTCTTAGACAGAACCGGTGATGAAATTCATACCTCAATGCTTGCAGGGCCTTTTGCAGAAAAAGCTGCCCTTAAATCGATGGCGTGGATCAAAGCGTATGAAACCGCGAATGTGGCTGTAGGCCTTCGTTGTGGTCTTTCTGGCAAAGCGCAAATTGGTAAAGGCATGTGGCCGATACCTGATGAAATGCAAAATATGATGACTGCCAAAATAGGCCACCCTAAAGCGGGTGCAAATACTGCGTGGGTTCCCTCTCCTACTGCAGCGACACTACATGCGCTACATTATCATGATGTAAATGTATTTGACGTTCAAAAGTCGCTAGATGAAAACTTTGATGGCCTTGCTGACATACTTACCATTCCAATGTTAGAAGACGCCTCTACGCTGACTCGCGAAAGCATTAAGCGTGAGATCGACAACAACGTTCAAGGTATTTTGGGCTACGTAGTACGTTGGGTACACCAAGGTGTTGGCTGCTCGAAGGTTCCTGATATCAACGATGTAGGCTTGATGGAAGACCGTGCGACCTTACGTATTTCATCGCAGCATATCGCGAACTGGTTAGAGCACGGTATTGTAAGTGTAGATCAGGTAAAAGAGTCTTTGGCTCGCATGGCAGTGTTAGTAGATGAGCAAAATGCGGGAGACCCTGAATATATCCCGATGGCGCCTGATCTAGACAGCTCAATCGGCTTCTTAGCTGCAAGCGACCTTATCTTTAAAGGTAAAGAACAACCTAGTGGTTACACCGAACCTTTGTTGCACGCACGTCGCCGCGAGATGAAAGCGAAGCTTGCTGCGAGTTAATTTCAAACGTGTATTTATTGGTTGAACCCTCAAGTTAATAACCTCGACCGTAAAGCACGTTAGAAACTCAACCTTATAAAAACTAGGCTCACTTTCGTTAAACCTTAAGTGAGCCTTTTTTATGTATTATTCGCATTATTTCCAATCATTTGCACTTTTTGGTATGTCAGTTGAACTCACTGATGAAAGTACTGAACATCGCATTATGTAGCAATATCGCAACACCTTAGACTAAAGATATCGCTCTTCTTCCTTTTCAAACTTTACTGATAGTGCGCCATTAAACTACGCTTTTACTGTGAGGCACTGCGTTTCGTTTTACCGCTCAATTAAAAACCTTGTTCGCGACGCCTCCCTAGTTTGGAGTATGCACATGCAAATAGCCTCGGCGGCGATACCGAATAAACTTTTACATGCGAACGTAACACAAATAGTTCCAATCTTTTCTGGTGGAGGCACGCGCTTAAGCGCCCATATCGGCATCATAAAAGCGTTGCACGATATGAATGTTGGCTTCGATACCTTGGTAGGTGTATCTGGCGGCTCAATAATCGCTTCCCTCTATGCCAAAGGGTACACTGTCGAGCAAATGCGAGAGCTAGCACTAGTTACCGATTTCAAGCAATTCACTGAGTTTTCGCTGATAAGGTTACTTCGAGAAGGTGGGCTGTCGTCTGGCGACGTATTTCAACGATGGATTGACGAACAGCTAGAGGGCGCAGTGTTTTCAGACCTCCCCCTTGACCTGCATATACTCGCTACCGACGTGAACGGCGGCGGGCCAGTTCTATTTAATAAGCACACTTCCCCTGATATGAAAGTATCAGAAGCAGTGCGGTACTCTATGTCGATTCCGCTTATCTTTTCATTTAAGCCCTTTAAAGAGCACTTATTAGTAGATGGGGCGATATTGTCTGAGGATGCGCTGTTTGAAGACTGGCGAGGTGATGGCACACCATCCGTGTGCTTCAGGCTACAAAGCACCAATCAAAAACGTAAAGCCATTAAAAAGAACCTTCTTCAATTACCCCAATACGTTAGCATGCTCATTCGTACATTTATGACAGCAATATCTAGGGAGTACGTCAATGCCAAGTATTGGCACAATACAGTGGTGGTGAATACCGGTGAAATATCTGCGGTGGACTTTTCGCTTACGCCTGAAATTAAAAACACACTTTTTGAGCTTGGTTATTCAACCACAAAAGAATTTTTGCCCAAAAAGTGTGCGGGATTTATGAGAAACAGTGCAATTTAACTGCTTTTTAGATAACGCTTAACGCTCTAGGTCTTATACCTTGTAAAAGTCACGATACCAATCAACAAACGCTTTTACGCCTGTCTCGACATCGGTAGACGGTTGGTACCCAGTATCTTCGACTAGTGACGACACGTCAGCATAGGTGTCAGGCACATCGCCCGGCTGCATAGGAAGCAGCTCTTTTTTAGCCTCAATACCCAGCGCACTTTCCAGCGTTTCAATGAACTTCAAAAGGTGAACAGGCGTTTGCGCACCAATATTGTACACTTTATAAGGCGCCTTACTGGTACTAGGATCTGGGTTGCCGCCATCCCAACTCTCATTAGGTTTCGCCACATTATCCAGTGAGCGAATCACGCCCTCAACGATATCATCAATATAGGTAAAATCACGACGGTGGTTGCCGTAGTTGTAAACCTGAATTGTTTTACCTTCCAAAATAGCTTTTGTGAACTTGAACAGCGCCATATCTGGACGACCCCAAGGACCGTAAACAGTGAAAAAGCGCAGCCCTGTTGTAGGCAAGTTATACAGGTGGCTATAAGTGTGCGCCATTAGCTCGTTCGCTTTTTTAGAAGCGGCATACAAGCTAACTTGGTGATCGACATTGTGCTGCTCTGAAAACGGCATAGTTTCGTTCGCACCGTAAACTGAGCTAGATGATGCGTACACCAAATGCTCTACCTTATTATGACGACACCCTTCTAAGATATTCACGAACCCGACAATGTTCGAGTCGACGTATGCATTAGGGTTTTCTAAAGAGTAACGCACGCCTGCTTGCGCTGCTAAGTGCACGACCCTGTCGAACTTATGTTCTTCAAAAAGCGCTGCCATTTTCTCGCGCTCTTCTACCCCCATTTCAACGAACGAAAACAGTTCTGCAGCAGGTGATGATTTAATTTCATCTAAGCGGGCGTGCTTTAGATTTACATCGTAATAATCGTTTATGTTGTCAATCCCGACAACTTGGTCACCACGATTGATAAGGTATTGCGATACAGCTGCGCCAATAAAACCAGCTGCTCCGGTGACTAAGATTTTCATTTATTAATCCCTTGGGTATTGTTCAGTAATTTTGAGGTACATCCGTCATGTCCTAACTGATGTAAAATTGTCATTGGGTTCTGAAAGGGTAAGCTTTAAGCTTATAATTGGTCATCTAAGCAATAATGCGTTTTTTATTGAGTCTCTTGACCGTCATAGAAGTTACTCTAGAATTTCTGTCATCTTACACGAAACTGGCAAGTATTGGGCCACAAATGACGTCACAAACCCAATATTAACTTTCTCCACTATATTTCCCAATTAACTTAATAACAAACTTTACAGGAATAGCATATGAAATTCCCGTCGGCGAAGCCAGAGCACTTTCCTTAGTATCTTTAACTAAAACCTTATTTATCACTCCAATAACCTCTCCCGTTTCTGGATTATATAATGGGCTGCCACTGTTACCAGGATACGCTATAGCGTCGAGTTGATAAATTAGACTAACATTTTGAAGGCGCTTCATCATTACCAAATTTAACTGGTCACTGTTTGATGCAGGGATTGCATCTGGGGTTATAGCTGAAATGTATCCCCTATGGGTCGCTGGGTATAGACCTAAAACAGCACCGATTGGAAAACCTGTAAGCGCTATCTCAGTTCCAGGAAGTAGTAACTCCTGACTCCCAAGCTCTAAGGGCTTTAATGGAGAACTCAACTTCAATAGAGCCAAGTCATGTTTGGGATCTATTTCAACGACTTCCGCTTTTATTTTTTTAACAACACTTCCCACCCCGCTTAGAACGACATAATGTTCAACTATAGTTGGATCTAGATCTTCTGATACCACATGATAATTAGTTATCGCGAAGTGACCATTCGTAACAACGAAACCAGTTCCTAGAACTCGTGGAGAAGAATGTTTGATTGGCGCATCGATAGCAATTGCTACTGTACCTTCTGAAACCATTTTGACCATATCAACAAAGTCATTACTTTGATTGGATTGTGCTTTAAGCCCTGCACTGAAGATAGTGAGCATTAGTAAAGCTGCGATATAGAAAATTTTCATATTATTTCCGCCTATAGATATTTAGAAAAAACGTCATTTATATCTGGCTACCGAAATGGCTTAAATAAATTACGTTTTCTCATACAAACCAGGTATTTTCACGCCTGTGTTACATAGATCACTGCCTATTTACGGTGATACAAGCAAAAATACGAATGCTAAACAAACACAAATTACCAATTACTAAGAAAAATAGTATAAAAGGATTAAGTAATTTATGAAAAATATTTGCTAAACTCTCTTGAAGGATGATTTTTGTGGATCGAAGTTTAGTGGCTAATAAAACAATAATAGCGCGCGTGAAGTCTATCGTCGGCCGAGACAGCAAACTAGGAAAAGCACTTGGCGGATTAGAGAAACTTCAAGAAGCTAAATTTATATCTAAGCACTTCTCAGATTTTCTAGAGCCTGTTGTTGCACAATCTCAATCGACTCGTGATCAAAGTTATTCAATACGACACAAGGTGTATTGTGAAGAACTAGGATTCGAACCCCTTCGAAGCGATAAATTTGAAAAAGATGAATTCGATACGTTTTCCAGCCCTTGTTTAATAAAGCATAGGAGATCAGGCCACTATGCAGGCACAGTGCGGCTAGTAAGGCCTCAATCAGACGAGCAACTTCTTCCGATAGAGAAATTTTGTTTAGACTCCATTACTCATGAAACGCTAAATCCACGTAATTTTGCAAGACAAGATATTTGTGAAATATCCCGCCTGGCAGTTCCACTAGAATTTCGAAAACGTCAGATGGATAAGTTCTCTGGAGCTGCCATTGGTGTTATCAATGAACACACATACTCAGAAAACGAACTACGCTGTTTTCCATTTATAGCTATAGGCTTATACTTTTCTGCAGCAGCTCTAGTAATTCATAATGATATCAAACATACCTACGTTATGATGGAGCCCAGGCTAGCTCGCAGCATGCGGTTCATTGGAATCCAATTTGAACAAATTGGGCCTGTTGTAAATTATCACGGTAAAAGAGCGCCGTTTTATATCAACCCTACATTGCTATTCCATAACCTCAGACCAAGTTTTAGAGTGATGTTAAATGATATCCAAGAAACGGTTGGTAAGTACCCAAAAGGATTAGTGTAAGTTATGTTTGACTATACTAAAGCTTTCTCTAGAAATATTGGATGGTTGACTGCAGATGAACAGCAGAGCATCAGAGCCAAGCGTGTTGCTATCGCAGGTGCTGGCGGAGTAGGCTTTGAACACGCTGTAACTCTAGCAAGACTGGGAATCGAGAAATTCTCCATTTCAGATTTTGATATTTTTGAAGTCCATAACCTAAATCGACAAGCTGGAGCTTTTCTTTCCACATTGGAAATGCCTAAAATCTCTGTTTTAGAAAGAGTGTTAAAAGATATTAACCCTAACTGTTCGATAAAAGTTTTTCCTGAAGGAATAAATTCGACAAACATTTCTGAATTCCTCGCTGATGTAGACATATACATAGATAGTCTTGACTTTTTCGTTATTGATATCAGAGAACAAGTATTCAACCATTGTCGTCTACAAGGTATACCCGCGATTACAGCAGCGCCCTTAGGAATGGGAACTTCTGTACTTTGCTTTACAGATTCTAGTATGTCTTTCTCTAATTATTTTGATATCCAGAAAGATGATGATGATGAAAGTAAGTGCTTGAAGTTTTTAGTCGGGCTATCTCCCAAAATGTTACAGCGAAAATATCTAGTAGTTCCAGAAGCGGCTAATTTCAATGAAAAACGCGGCCCATCTACGCCGATGGCGGTTAAGCTTTGTGCCGGCGTAGCCGCTACAAACGCACTTAAACTGCTACTTAAAAGAGGGGATGTCCTTATTGCACCAAAGGGAATGCACTTTGATGCGTATCGGAACAAATTTAAAGTAACTCACCTACGAAAGGGTAACAAAAGTTTTATACAGAAGCTGAAGTTAAAAGTTGCAAGGAAACTAGTGCTATCAAAATAGTGTCGAGTTTCTTTACAGAAACAAAAGTCTCATCCTTGTCGAATTATAAAAAGCATTGTTATTCAGAAGCTTAAATAGTTGGCACATTTTAAGCTTTCTATTAAGTGTACTAATAAATGTATAGTTCATACGGAGGCGACATGAACAAGCTTACAAAAATTTTTACTGCTGTAGTTTTTGCAGGATGCACGGCAACGGCGGGGGCATCACCGCTATTTATGAACCCTGGCGACAATGATAGCGGCGTTCCATTCGGTGATGCCGACGGCTTTACATATACTTTCGACATGTTTACGTTTAACAACATAACACCTACCTCTGCATATCTTGACCTTGAAGGTGATGGCATTCAAAACGGAACCCTAGTTTTTGACAGTGCAGAAGGTGAAGTGGGCTTCTTAAACCCTGATACTGGTTCTAGCGAGTTCTTTACCGACTCATGGAACCTAACGTTCGATTACGAATTATGGGGCTATGCTAGTGTAATTGATAACGGAGTTGCTAACGGCGAGTTTGACGACGGTGACGCCTTGGTAGCCAACTTCGTAGGCGGTTACTTCAATATGTACTTCGATGATGACGTGTCTACGGACGGCGATTCTGTTCCTGCTCTTTCGCTTTCACTAACCGGCAGTACGTTTAACGACGGAGGCGGTATTAATTTAACGTTATTCGCCGAGATTGAATCGGTACTTTCAGACCTTTTCTTTATGGATCCTTCATTTAATGGTGACTCGGATCTAGCAGAAATTGTTGCCAATAATGATCCAAGCCAATACGGTGCTTTGATTACAGCAGAAATTACCAATGCTGAACAAGCGCCTGCGGATAATGGCTATTCGCCGACCGACTTCAACGACGATGTTCTTACTTCCTTAGGTATAGACTTGGATGATTTCGACAATGAAGTTTTCCTTACTAGAACGACTACGCTTCCTAGTGGTAACCTTGAAATTGAGGTTTCTGCACCAGCAACTATCGCTGTTATGGGGCTGGGCCTAATTGGTTTAGGCGGTTTTCGTAGATTCAGAAGTTCACATTAATAAATCGTGAAAATTACAAAATAAAAAGCGACCAATAGGTCGCTTTTTTGATTAACATTAAAATGAAAAGTGGTTATTGCTAAGGATAGTCTTTAAACTCGAGTTATTCAGATTAATATTCAGGGTAGAATATGAAAAACATTTTTTTGACCATCACTTTTTTCAGTCTTTGTGCCTGTTCGCCGAACAGCGAAAAAAACTCTTTCGATTCTCTATCCTCAGAGTCCACCTATTCCGAATTGTCAACATCTATTGTCCAACTTCGAAACGCTGTTGCATCATCACCTGAAAGCGCTAAATATAGATATCTCTTAGCAAAAGCTTATTTATATCAAGGTAAATATGACTTCGCTGAAAAAGAAATAAATAGATTTTTAGACTTCGTTAAATTGGAGCGGCCTAGTCATGAGAACAAAACGGTCTTGGAAATCTATTTCCTTTCTGAAAACTTTGTCACTCTTCAAGAATTTGCAAAGACGCTTGAACCAATATCTGAAGAAGCTAGTTTAGCAAACGATTTATTAGTTTTAGCAGGCTACGCCTCCTCTTCAAACCTTCAAACTAAAATATATAAAGATATGTATCCCCTTTTAAGGAAAGGTAAAACTAAAGAGCTGAGGTCTTTTCTGAATACATTACCGTTGGACCAAAGCTCCTACGTTCAGCGATACATTGCTTCGAAGTTTTACTTTTCTATTAATGAATTCAATTTTGCGTCTGCGGTTCTTGATGGTTTACACAAAGTGAGGCCCAATGACACAAGAGTTATAGTTTTAGCCGCAATTTCATATTATAAATCTCAATCGCTAGAAGAAGCCGAGTATTTTGCCAATCTAATTCTCAAAGCTAATAAAGATAATCCAATTGCAATGCTTATAAAGGCCAGTGGTAACTTCAAGTTAGGTAATTACTTACTGGCAGAACAAGAGATAGATATCGCTTTGTCTAGAGGTATCGAATCTTTTGAAGCTAGATTGACAGCAGCATTAGTAAGCTATCAGTTAGGCAATTTTGAAAAAGCGTATAATCACTTCAAAAAAATAGAGGATCGGATTCCACGCTCACATCCAATATATCGATATGTCACTGCTACTAAACTCATGGTTGCGGAACCAATTGAGGCATACAATTCTTCGAAGGAGCTTCAAGTAAATGATACCACCCTCCCTCTACTACTCAGTTTAGCTTCTAAACTTGACGAAGATGGTAAGAAAAAGCAAGCAAATGAGTTGCTGAATTCAATGAAAAGTAGAGAGTTTAATGATGGTAATGTCAAATTCGCTTTAGATAGTTTCCTCAAATCTACAGGGCGAGTCGACACCTTTTCTTTAGAATCTTCCTTTTCACAAGCGTCGCAGGATATTCAGCAAAAAGCAATACTGATTACAACACTGTTATCAGATGACGACGAAGAAACCGCACTTAAGTATTTAGATGAATGGCTGCTTGATGATCCTAACAGTGTAGAGTTGCTGTTACTCAAAGTAGCGACGTTAGCAAAGTTAGGAAATGAGAAAGAAGTCAACGAAACTATTAGTAAAGTAGAAGCAATATCACCAGACCATCCCCTTATCAATTCATATCGAGCCGTTACGTTGTTGAAACAGGGAGATAAACTAGCTTCTCATAGTCTTTTGAAAAGGGTTATAACTAAGGAGTTTTATTCGCCATGGGCTGTAGAATTACTTATCAATAGTTCAAATAGTAGAAAAGAATTAGTAGGAAATGTTGAATTTCTCACATCTGTCTACAACGACAATCACGGGCATAAGCACTTAGCACCAACTTTAGACTTAGCGTTTGCTCAGGCTTCAGCAGATATGTTTGAAGACGCAATAGCAACTGTTGAACGGTGGCAGAAAGAATCAAGTAATAAAGAGGTGGAGAGTAGAGCTGTATACGAACTAAAAACCGTTCTACATTTATCGTTAAAACAATACGACAAGGCTAAAAATGCTTTATTTGAATGGAAATCTAGTCTGGGAGTATCGAAAGAGTACCTTATTAGAGCACTTACATTAGCAGACCTAAATAACGATCCACAATTTGCGTTGCTTTCTATAGAAGAAACAAAAACTACGCTTCCTGAAGAAGAGTCAGATAACCTCAGTCTATTGAAAACAAGGTATTTATTAAAGTTAGAACGATTGACCGACGCTATCAGCACTTTAAACTCTTGTTCTTATTCAACTAAGAAAAAACCTTTGTGGAAAAAGCTCAAAGGTCAAACGTTTGCTCTGGATAAAGACTATAAACAAGCTAGCGTGTACTTCCTAGACGCCTACAAACTAAATAATTCTACAGAGATCGCGCTGTATTTGATGCAAAGTTATTACGCCAGTAATCAGAGAAAGTTAGCAGAAAATTTTGCGCTACAACATTTGGAGCTTTACCCAAAAGACAGTGCTGTAAGAATGCGCTTAGCTGAGCTTTTATTTAACCACTCTCCGACTGAAGCATTGCGACATTATGAGTACCTTGATGATAATCAACTGGCAACCGTTGGCTCACTCAACAATCAAGCTTGGCTTTTGTTAAAAATGGGAGAGAACGCAAGAGCACTAGAGCTTTCAAAAAGGGCATACAAAGATGCGCCTAGTGAAATATCAGTTCTTGATACCTATTTAAAAAGCTTAGTTGCCAATGCTGAAAATGAAGAAGCCCTTAGACTTGCTGAATCGCTGTATTCTGAGAACCGTGAAAGCTTTGAAATTGGCCTAATATATATCAAGATTCTTTATGACATAGGCGAAGTTGTTTCTGCAGACAAGGCACTTAAATTGCTTACTCCAAATACTCGAAAGCAGCAAAACGACTATAGACGTATGAAGGATCTTTTATCAACTAGCTTGTAGACTAGTTTATACTACGTAATATTTATGCTCCCCTATAGACTTTAAGCTAGCGGGGAGCAGTATCTACAACCAGCTTAAGTAAATTACTTGAAGTAATACTAGTAGCATTCCTAGAAGAGTAATACGTTTAAATGTATAACACCATCCGCCTAATTAAGTCTGATCTAAAAAGGAAACAGCAGATCTTTTTAGAAGATGGCTCTGAAATATCATTACTAAGAGCTTGCATAACAGATGGCACTAGCGCTAACATATTGTATAGACTAGCTTTTCGCTGTTCTAAATCTAAGCCCTTAGCCCCAATTGCTCTACTTCTACAACACCTGAACAGAGTTTATAACGGTTGTATGATTGGTGTTAAAGCTGAATTTGGTCCAGGTTTTGTTATCATGCACCCTATTGGGGTTGTCATTAATTCAAAAGTTATTGGTGGCAAAAACATTACTCTCGAAAGTGGTGTAGTGATTGGAGACGAAAAAGGCAAATCACCGATACTCAACGATGATATTTTTTTTGGAGCTGGAGCCAAAGCATTTGGCGGAATTAATATAGGCAATAATGTGAAAGTTGGCGCTAACGCAGTGGTAGTAAAGGATATTCCGTCAAATACCACAGCGTTGGGAATACCAGCAAAAGCTAGAAAAATATCATGACGTACATAGAATTCTTATTTTGGTTGGCCATCTTCCTCATTCTTTACAGCTACTTATTATATCCAGTTGTACTATATTCTTTCAGCAGAGCATTTTCTAAACGCGAGCAAGTTAAGAAAAACGTGATTACTGAGGATAATGAATTACCTGCGGTGTCAGTCGTGATATCCGCGTATAATGAAGAAAGCTGTATAGGTGAGCGCATAGAGAACCTGTTATCACTTGATTACCCCCATGAAAAAATACAATTTTTCATTGCCTCAGACGGTAGCTCAGACAAAACCGACTGTATAATTAGCAGTTTTCGCGATCCACGTCTTTGCGTTTTTTGTTTTGAAGAAAACCGAGGAAAAATCAATGTACTCAACGATTTGCTTGAGCGTGTTAAAAGTGACATAACCGTATTCTCTGATGCTAATACCATGTTTGCAACTGATGCTGTACTAAACTTGGTTTCACCTTTTGAAAATGTAAAAGTTGGTGCCGTATGTGGCGAGCTTAACCTTGTGGACGCTTTTTCAGGCGACAATAAAGATGGCATTTATTGGAAATATGAACAATTTTTGAAAAAACACGAATCAAAAATTGATGCTCTTCTTGGTGCTAACGGTGGGATTTACGCAATTAGAACCTCGCTTTACGAACCATTACCGGACAACACAATAATAGATGATTTCTGCATTGTGATGAACGTAGCCAAAAGAAAATATCAAATTATCTATAATAAAGAGGCGTTGGCGACAGAAGAGATCGCACCGACCCTGAAGGAAGAAGCAGGTAGACGCATTCGCATAGGCGCTGGCAATTATCAATCATTGTCCCGCTTAACATGGTTGCTTAATCCGCGCTATAAGTGGCGCTGGTTTTCTTATTTAAGCCATAAGGTAATTCGCTGGTTTGTTCCTCATTTAATGATAGTTACCTTGCTTCTCAACATTGTACTCTTGTGGCACACTGATTATCTGTATACGGTAATGTTATTTGGACAGCTAGCATTTTATTCGTTCTGGATGCTAGGTGAGTTGAGAATATTTAAAAACGTTCCAATAGTTGGAAACATTATTAGTCTAATAACATTTTTTGTATCAATGAATATATCCCTTTTCAGAGGTTACATTAAGTTTCTATCCTCTAATCTATCAGCGACATGGCAAAGGACATCTAGATGATCGCGCTTACACTAGCACTTTTAGTATTACTCTCGGTAGCATTCATTGCCATTGTAAAGAAAAAGAAAATGCAGAGTTGGCTTTGGAATTACACGAAAAGCCAGTTTACACAAAAGCCTACTGTAAGTGGTACGCAGCATGTCATGTTTTGCTTTGTAGACCACTATGAGCCTCAGTGGAAAAATAAAGATAACATTGAATTGGAGCGACAACGTGTGGACCGATGGATGGTTGATTACCCCAAAATGGCCTCGCAGTTTCGAGATGCTGATGGAAACCATCCAAAGCACAGCTTTTTCTTTCCGGAAGAAGAGTATCGAAAAGAGCATTTAGATAAAATTTCCGATTTATGCGCTAAGGGTTTTGGCGAGATAGAAATACACCTACATCACGAGGATGATACTAGCGATAACTTAAGAAAAACCCTCTCAGGCTTCGCCCAATGCCTCCACGAAGAACATAACGCATTAAGTGTTGACCCTGAGACAGGCAAACCCGTTTACGCTTTTATACATGGAAACTGGGTGTTAGATAACTCTCACCCTGAAGGAAAATGGTGCGGTGTAAACGATGAGCTTATTGTACTTCGAGAAACCGGGTGTTACGCCGATTTCACGTTTCCATCCCCTGATGAATCGCAACCCGCTATGTTAAATACCATTTACTATGCGAAAGACGATCCAGAGAAACCGAAGTCTTATGAAACCGGACGACCTATTGTAAAAGGTGGCAAGGCTTGGGGAGACCTACTGCTTATCCAAGGAATTTTGGGTTTAAATTGGAAAGTGCGAAAGAAAGGAATTTTCCCTCAAATCGAAAACTCAGATGTTAGAAAAACGTTTCCTCCGACACCCAATCGCGTTGATTTGTGGGTCGATCAAGCTATTCATGTCGAAGGAAAACCTGAATGGATATTTATAAAAGTACACACCCACGGAGCTCAGGATGGAGATATGGAGACATTACTTGGCGAGCCTGTGAAGGAAATGCATCGACATTTAACCTCTAAATATAACGATGGAAAGAATTACGCACTACATTACGTTTCTGCTAGAGAAATGTATAACATCATAAAGGCAGCTGAAGCTGGGGAAGAAGGCAACCCAAACTCGTATAGAAACTATATCCTCGGCGCTCCTTCTTTTAAACGGCTTTGAGACCGCTAATGTCGCGTATAAAAAGGAAAATAGGTAGCTGGTTAGGGCTTGACCACTACTTTTGGAACAATCGCCCTGCAGGTCTATACAGCGTTAATTTTCATCGAATAGGAAATAGTGACGATACATCTTTCGATCCTTGCGTGTTTTCTTGTACAACTAAAGAACTCGATGAGCATATAACCTTTTTCAAGAATAACTTTAGAATTATTAGTATTGCTGAACTAAATAATTTACTCAGTTTAAATCAACCTATCGAAGAGCGCCTAATGTGCGTTACCTTCGACGATGGTTATATTGATAATTTCACCAACGCACTACCTGTTCTCAAAAAGCATAAAATATCTGCTAGCTTTTTTATTGCGACAGCGTTGATAGGGAGTAACACTGTACCGTGGTGGGACAAAGTTGCTTACCTACTTAAAACTTATCGTCCAGCACATGTTAAGTTGTCGAATTGGAAGAAACCCGTTTTAAATACTTATAATGAAAAAATATTCATACGTGATGTACTTACTCAAATAAAATGTTGTAAGACTTCTGCTCAAAATCAAATATATCAATTAGAGAAACAGTTGGGTTTCGAGCATAGCTATCCAGAAGCTGAATTTATGAATTGGGACCACCTTCGATATTTATTAGAAGAAGGAATGGAGATTGGTGCTCACTCTCACAATCACGATATACTAACAAAATTATCCGAAGATGAGTTGTTTTACGAACTAAGCCACTCTAAAGCTCTACTAGAATCGAAGCTTAAAACAAACATAACGGCTTTTTCATACCCTGTTGGAAATCGCTCAACTTATAACGAAAAAGTGATAATAGGCCTCAAAAATAATGGGTACGAATTAGCATTCAATTTCCAACCTGGCATAAATCGTCTGCCTTTAGCTTCGCCCTACGATTTACATAGGTTCCCTATTGCACCTGGCATATCGAATGAAGATTTAATGAAACTATTCGGATATGCAAAAAGGTTTTAATTATGAAAGTTTTACATTGTGTAAGTAGTCTCCAAGTCGGGGGGGCAGAAAAATGCGTTAAAAACCTGTCACTTGAACAAAAGTCACAGCAATTAAGTATCGGGATACTCTCCTTCGGTAAACCGAGTGATGCATTTCAAAGTGATATCGAGAAGGCTGGTATAGAGGTTTTTAATATAAATGGAAATGTATTCGTTAGATCGCTTAGAACAATTTCTGTTTTATTAAAATACTCGACGATACATATTCACTCTCCCGCCGTAATTAGAGCCTTTACTCCGCTGTTTCTGCTTTTAATGCTAAAAAATGTGATTTATACAATTCATGGTGAAGTTGAACCTCCTCTTAAGTATCTGAAGTTTGCGCATAAACTAAGTTCTGTATATATAAATACTATCTTTGCTGTTTCAGAGCCTATCAAACGAGGAATTAAGGAAAGGTATAGCTGGTCAGAACAGTTTGTTTCTGTAGTAGAAAATGGTGTTGTAGTTCCCCGCTCATTCGTTGAAATAGGAAATAAGAACAAACTAAGATTATGCATGGTTTGCCGCCTCATTCCGCTCAAGAACGTCTCCCAAATTATTGATGTTTTTAATAAACATGAACTTTTTGAAATGTTTCTTTTAGATATATATGGTGATGGCCCAGAAAGAGCCAAATTAGAAGATAAAGTAGAGCGTTTAAAATTATCAAAGTTCATCACTTTTCATGGGAGCCAGCTAGATGAAGACTTTATCTATGAGAATGAAGATGTGCTGCTAATTAATTCGACTACTGAGGGCCTTCCAATGTCATTAGTAGAGGCTATGGCTAGGGGCATACCGGCAGTTTCAACCAATGTCGGCAATATTAGCTCTGTCATTTCACATGGTGAGAATGGGTTTATTTACGAAATTAACGACATGGCAACATGGAAAAAATGTCTTTTTAGATTACACGAAGATCGTAAACTTTTAAAAGAAATGGGAAAAAGTGCACACCAATTTATTTCTAAGCAATTTTCTATCGAATCAGTTTCAGCTATTTATCAGAAATTCTACTCATGACTGGAAAGCCATCTCTACTTTTTTTCACCAACTTGCATCCTCTGCCTTGGCAGCCAACACGAGCTACATACAATGGAGAAGAGACCAAGTTTTTAAGTGAACATTATGAAATAAAAAAGTTAATTCCAGTGCCGTGGTTCGTTTGGCTAAAAAAAATTGTTTTAAACAAACACCGTGTACCTGATAACACCTGTATTTTTCCTTTTCTATATGTTCCCAAAGTACTAACTTCACTACACCCTCTAATGATGCTTATCTCAGTAATCGTATCGGTAAAGCCTCTAATGTGGCTAGTCAAAGCTGATAGAGTGATAGCAAGTTGGTCATATGCGGAAGGTGTCACTGCGGCTTTCTTTAAAAAAGTTAGCAAGGGAAAATTAATCATAGAAACATTAGGCAGTGATGTTAACGCCCTTATGGAAAAACCTTTTCATAGAGCTCAAATGAGATGGGCTTTTAACAACGCGGATGTAGTGACCGGAAAAAGCATTGCTTTAGTTAAAGCGATAGCTAATCACGCTCCAAAAACAAACACAAGCGTTGTCTATAACGGTGTGGATTTTAATACTTTTTCTTTGCGCCCACATCCCATTTTTCGAGAACAACAAATACGGTTACTCTTTATTGGCTCGTTGATTAAGACTAAAGGTATTGAAGAGTTAATTGGTGCTATGGCGCTAATGAAAACAAACGTGACTTCGATTGTTTTAGACATCATCGGTGATGGGGAGCTAATACAAAAAGTACGCAATGAAGTGAAAGTCAACAAACTAAATGAGAATATAAATATTCTTGGCTCGGTAGCACACGATCAACTATTGCCCTATTTACACAACGCTGATGCGTTAATACTTCCTAGTTACAGGGAAGGTGTTCCAAATGTTGTGATGGAATCATTAGCAACCGGAACTCCTGTCATAGTTACAAAAGTTGGGGGTATACCGGAAGTAGTAACCGACTGTAGTAATGGCGTATTCATTGACGATTTGAATAGCCAGGGGATTGTTGAAGCCATATATAAATTGACACAGCGTCATTGGAATCCAGAATTTATACGCTCTTCTATCTCACAATTCACTTGGAGCAATACGGCGGACCAGATACGCGGCTTATTAGAAAAAAATGACTAGTTATAAAGATATTAAACAACTAACTATTAAACAGTTTGAATCAGCTATCAATAAAGCCTTTGAAGACAAGTCCTCGTTCAGCTTTATTAGGCTCGGAGATGGTGAGGGAGCTCTTTTAGATTTTGACGAAGAGTGTACCATTCACGATACTTTGTACCTATCTGAGCACGTTGGCAAACAAGCTTCTCTAAACCAGCTCTATGACTTAAAAAGAAACCTATCAAACCTAATAAATACCGCAGATATTATCGGAGTCAGAGATGATGTTTTAGGTGTTTCATTTAACGACGCACTTATCAGTAGTAACAACACCGAATTATTTTTAGACACCTTCAAGAAATCATTTAGATTAAGAGAGACAGAAAGAAATATTTGTTTTGCCGATGCAGTTAGAATCGCAAAACTTTACAAAACGCTAAAGCATAGAAAGTTTCAGACGCAGCAGTTTTGTACGCAGTGGATTTCTTTTGATTACTTTTTATCAGGGGCAATGACTAATCTGTTAGAACGTGCCGGCCATATTGGCGTAATAACTGCGAGGACCGACATACCACAAAAACTTAGAGAGTGCCTTAGTATAAAAGTCACTGAACACATCACCCCAGATAAGTCGGCCAGACAGGTGGGACACTTTGTTCCACACTATCCAGAACATTTCGAAAGAATCAAAAACAGTATAAACGTAGAGTATCACGGAATGCCATACTTAGTAGCAGCAGGCCTTATAGGAAAGGGGTATTGTGCTGAAATACAGCAACAAGGCGGTATTGCGCTAGATATTGGAGCGTTAATCGACTGTTGGGACGGGCGCTATAGCAGACCTAAAGTAATAGAATCTCGTTTTACCGTTAAAAAAACACTATTAGGTAAAAAAAGACTACCTGATGAACTCAAAATGACAAAAGAGAATGCAGCTAGATTGCGTCAAGTATTTAAAAGTAGGCATTGCTAAGTTCGTATAGTGAACCACACAATTAGGTATAAATTTTGAGTAAAATACGACTACTGTCCTCAGGGCTATTCTCGCTTATTGAAAAAGTCATCACTGTTTTAGCAATGCTAATTCTTACCCCCAGTATAATCGAAAGTATTGGTAACGAAGGATATGGATTATGGCTTCTAATCCTCTCAGTATTGGCATTTTTTAATATAATTGAACTGGGCTTTCCCGCTGCTGTTCAACGGTTTGTTACCTTGTATTTAGAAAAAGGTGATAGAGATACCGCTAATCTATACCTGACTACATCCCTATTTTTATTTTTATCACTTGGAGTTATATCAGCCTTCGTTGCATTATTGGTATTTCAATTCCCACACTTACTCGGTTTAGAAGCTGATATGGATCAGCTATTAACAAAAGTGGCTGCTATCTTTGCTGTTAAAATAGTTGTTGATTTCTCCATGAACCCTATTAACGCGATATATGCTGCTCACTTGAGGGTAGATATTGACGCCGCCCTCGCCACGTTAAACGTCATAGTGAAATCTACTTTAATTTATTTTGTCGGTAGGCACTTTGGTATTGTTACTATGGCCTTATGTGCTGTTTTTACGGATATTTTTATAAATTTATTAAAGATTATCGCTGCTAGGAAAATTTATCCCTACTGGTGTTTGAAAAGAAAATACATTTCTTATAATGGCTTTCTTGAGCTATTTAACTTTTCGAAGTATATAATCATTATGGCTTTTGCCAAAATGATTAACCAACGCTCAGCTCCGATATTAATCAGTAATATTATGACTGTTAATTCAGTAGCAATATTTGGAGTTGCACAAAACCTCATAAACCATGCTGAAACATTAAACAACTCTATCTTTCAATCTTTCTCAGCATATTTTACTAAATTGGTAGCTCGTGGAGGAGAACTTAAAAATCACATAGATACGATTGCGAGAATGTGCTTCTTATGCTGCTTAACTTTAGCTATAAATCTTATTGTTTTCAGCGATCCTTTCATCAGAATTTGGCTGGGGCCCTCATTCAATGAAGCATCTGCTCTCATATCTATAATGGCCTTAGGTTTACTCGTTCGGCCATATGCTATGATATTTAGAAATATTCTTATCGCACAAGCCAATCATAAAAACCTTATGTATGCTTCCTTGATAGGTTCAATATTTACAATATTGTTAAGTATTGCTCTTGGAAAAATTTATGGTGTAATTGGCGTCGCTTTAGCCTTCGTATTGGTATCATATTTGGTAAACTTCATACTTTACCGCATTGCCTTTAAACGACATAACAAAATAGCATTAGTAAAACTTGATATCTGCTTCGCGGTGTCTGCGTCTGTTTTTTTTGTACTATGGTTAGTAGCGAGAGAGCAGCTTATTTTGCCTACCACATGGGCCTCGTTGATTCTTTCTGCTATTATCTTCAATGCATTTTTTGTCCCCACACTTGCTTACTTTTTTATACCAAAAGAAATAATGAGCTTAATGTTTTCAACAATAAAGAGAAAATTATAATGAAAAAGTGTTTGGTAATGCCTTGTCGATTCATTGCTCTATTTTTTGCTAACAAAAAACTCTGCTTTATGTAAGATATAGATAGTTTCTTAACACTCTTTTTGCTTTCAGGAACACGATAAAAATGACACTAGACCCTGTAGTTGTATGCAGAAGCGAATTTGAAAAATATTCTCGGCTCACGCGCACTCAAAAGTACAAAGCACCACTTCGAAGAGTTTTACAAAAGAGAAATTTTCAAGCTTTTTGCCTAGGTACGCCTAAATCAGGTACCCACTCTATAGCCAACATTCTAAATAACTTTAGATCCTATCACGAAATAAATGACACCTTCGTTATTGCCATGATATACCTGCGAAACTCTGGACTACTGTCAGACCAAGACATTAAAAAGGAGTTGAAACAGAGAGATAAATATAACTGGCTCGAGATGGATTCTTCTCACTATTACGGTCAGTTTGCTCAGCTTCTTGTCGAGACCTTTGAAGAAGCAAAGTTTGTCTTGACCATTCGTGACTGTGTATCTTGGATTGACTCTTGGTTTAATCATCAACTTGCTAGAGATGTACAAAAGAAAAACTCTCTCTATGATTTAGGTAGAAGGAACTATTACGATCGTGGTTTTTCTTACACTAAATACGACGAGCCATTAGAAAAACTTGGATTATACCCACTTGCCGCATATTTTGACTTTTGGAGCGAGCACAATAACAACGTATTAAATAATGTTCCCTCAAATAGACTACTAATCTTAAAAACAAAGGAGCTAGCTAATTCAAATTCTAAGCTATGTAATTTTTTGAACATAAATGAGTCTCGAATTATTACTGAACAATCACACAGCTTCAAAGCAAAGAAAAAACTGAATATTCTTAAAAAGCTAGATAAAGGATTCCTGTTGGATGTCGCCTCACAATACTGTATTGAGCTAAACGACAAAATGTTTCCCGAATCAAAAATTAAAGATTCGATTGAAGCAATCCATTCTCTTTAAACTTGGGTTTAACTGCTTCTAGAAAGTAAATAATGTTACTTACGACTAGACAATACTGTAGTTAAAAGCTAGTGCCTTCTAGTGAAGTCTGGTATATTCATATTGTACAAGACTCAACTGATAGCTATATTATCAGTTGAGTAAAGATTTACAGTATTAGAAAAATGGCCTTGGCTCCGCACTCCATAAGCCCAATAGCTTCTATTTTTTTTCTTTAGAAAAAATCTGAATGAACCAGTCCCTTCTATTCCTAATAGGCTTTTCTAGAAACAGTAGGCTTATCGTAGATATCGCTACTGTAGCTATTAAAAAGGTAAACAATCTAGCAGTCCAGTTGTCGCTAAATATACCCAAAAACATCATAGTGTTTAAGATAACCATCTGATAAACAAATAAGCCAAAGGATATGTCGTTTCTTGCAATAGCCTTTTCTAAGCGCATGAACCAAGCAAAACCGGAAGGAGCTTTAAAGGCTATACTAATTATAAAAAAAGCTAAAACAGTAAACAGAATAGGATTAATATCATTTCTTCCCCACTTTAAGCCTATTGCTCCTAAGCTTAAAAAGAGAGATAGGTGTAAAAACAGCCAAGGGCTCGCATATTTTGTTAGTTTTTTTAATTTATCGTAGTCGCGACTAAATATGTAACCCAATAGAAAAAAGAACAACCACGGTAGAAGTGTAAGAAAGTGAATAATCTTGGTTAGTACATTGGGATTAAAGTTATTCACATAGTGAAACACCATATTAAACAACGCACAACAAAGTAATAAGTAGTATACAAAATGGCTTTTGCCTTTACTCACCCAATATGCATCTAGCTTTCTTAATAAGGGTACCCCTAAGTAAAACTGAAGTATAACGGGAATTACCCAGAGGCTCCCATTTAAAACTCCAGTTCCAACATGACTAAGGAACTCTGGGTGATAAAAAAACACTACAGTAACCTGCCCTATACACCACGCGAAAAACTTGAGCCAGTCATTCCCCGTCAAATCCACCATGCCTAAGCTGAAAATAAGTACTATGCTGACACCAAATGCGGCCCATAACGGAGGATAAACTCTTAAAACTCTCTTTACGAAAAATTCACTTAGCGTAGAACTGTTGGATGAGCTAAGTGAAATTAGGAAGCCGCTTATAAAGAACAAAATGGGTACACCTGGAACTAACCAAGTTAGTTTTGAGACGACATCTATATAGGTTTGAGGGGCTGTATCAAATTGCTTTGAATGCGAAAAAACAATTGAAAACGCAGCAAGATATCTTATCCATATAAAGTGGTTGGTTCTTGGTATATTGCTCACTAAATTTGTTTCCTAGTTATCTTGCCTTAATTATGATAAAGCCCAATGGTTTAGATTACTGCTAAAACAGCTTTTGACGTTTTATAAGACCTGTCTAAAACATCGCATCAATAGCTTGTCCGGACGCAAGTGTGATTCGTAAAAAAGGTGATTTTGCTTCATCATTTCAAATCTATCATCACGGTGTTCCACAAGCCCTTTGACACGTTCAACACAATCTGTAGCCGAGTCAAACTCTTGAAAATGAATGTTAGGCTCTAAACCTCTAACTGTGTTTTCATTTTTTTCGCTAACGATTGCTTTTGACATTGCGATATATTCACCGAATTTCCACCCGATAGAACCATGAAGCCCCGTTGAAGCAATACAAATATCGTGTGATTTAACAGTATTGATATAATTCTTTTTACTTGTTAAATCAGTATTTTTTAGTACGAACTTCGGCTTCTCTTTTAAAGCAAAGTCAGTAGCAATAAGCCCTCCGGTAAATTTATCTTTAAATGTTTCCTGCAACATTGCTATACACTCAACTCTTTGTTTATTTATTTGTTCTCGTTGCAGCCTTTGCTCTTCGGTAACAGTAAAAAAGCTATCTGTATGGGTGTCCCATAACCTAGCTAAAAAAAGTATTTTAGGGTTATCTCTTAGAACTGGGCGAGAGTACAACGCTGATGTAGATACTTTATAATGGAGCTTACCTAAGAAATCGGCCTGCTTGATGAGTTCTTTTTTCCAGTCTTTCGTGTGATAAAACAGTGCACATCGTTTAAATGCGAAACGGTCAAAACCGTCCGCATAAACTAGATAGTTTAGGCCGTATGGAAGCACATATTTACTATAGTTGGCTTGGTCACTATTTGGGTTAAAACTACGTTTAAATAAAAAATCACAGCGTTCTAATGCCTCTGAATCGATTAAAGCACTGTCAGAAGTGTCAAAGCAGAGTTTTTTCCTCTCTAACTCAAGGTGCAATATATTGCTTTGTACGCTAAAGGGCGTTTTCGTTTTTCTTGCTTCTTTACTTACCCTCATGTCAACGTTAAGTACACCTTGGCGATGTAGCATAGTCAAGCCTGTATAAACTTGCTGAAGATGGTTAGAGTTGCTATCAGCATAAACAATGCACTTTGCATTTCTCACTCAGTTTGTCCTATGAATTGTAAAGTCGAAACAACAGGATAATGGTCACTTTCCATATCACGCCAAACCGATGTAGCTACAGGGGAAAGCCGCTTACTGGAAAGAATATGATCTATACGAGGCGAGAGAAACCAGCTTTTTCTTGTAGTTCCATAGCCAAAGCCGCTTTCATTAAAGGCGTTTCTAAATCCCCCCCAATACTGCGTAAACTGCTGATTCCTATCGGTTAAATTAAAATCCCCAGCAATAACAATAACTTCATCATCGCTCCATTTTTCTATCAGCGCTTTAACTAAACCGAATTCTATCGCTTTTGTATCTTTAAAAAGCGAAATTTTTGATAGAAATCCTGCAAATGTATTGAAGCGATAGCCAAAATTAGAAATCGATGCAAAATGCACGTTTGCCAGCAAAACAACGTTTCCTCCCACGTTTATTTTATGGAGAGAAACATATTGCCCCCAACCTCCTAACGCTCGTCTATTTAAACTTTCTAACTGAGTAAGAGCGTATTTAGATAAAACACATAGTCGCTTCACACATTCTCCGTACAAGTTATATCGAGAAGCGTCTTTAAACATGTCGTAACTCCCTTCTTGCACAAACAATACATCTAACTTTTTTTGCTCAAAAAATTGATAGAGTTTTTCAGCATTAACTCTTTGGGCTACGTTAAACGATGCGACTTTGAATCTATTATGAATAATACTGTCTTCTTCGACTAAATTGTGAGTAATATTGATCTGAAACGGAGAGCCCATAACGAAAAAGACACAACCAGTAAGAAATAAATAAAGCCTTTTTTTACTAATGAGAATTATGGCTGGTAAAAAAAGAAACAAGACTACATAGTCTGGGATAAAGTCGATAAAATAGAATTGATCTAATACTGAAAGCTGGAAGGCCAGTATCGAACACAGTATTACACCTATTATAAATATTAGTAGACTGGCGAGTTTTAACGCAGAAAGAATCATAACTGTTAACTCACATTAAATAGCTAGCATCACTGACCATGAATCTGTTTATATTCATTATGCTTCACACCGAACAAGCCTACAATTGTGCCTACAGCGGAGCTCATTCGGAAAAGCCCGTCTACGTAGATACCTTTATTCATCGTAAATATAGATTTTAAAATCATAGCCCCGCCTCTTAGCAACCTAACGATTGCCAGAACCAAGCATTTGAGAATTACTAAGGTTATTTTCTCTTCAAATAAATGCGATCTTGTATAACCAATCCCGGAGCGGAAACCTCTTTTGCAAAACCATTTAACGTTTGTTCTTGATGCTGGTAGTTCTTCAATAACAGGAGCGTCCGTGTAAACCGTGACAAAACCAGCTTTTCTAGCTCGAAGAGAAAAGTGATAATCACTCGCTCCTGTCATGGCAAATCGGACATCAAAACAAGGGTGAAGTTTTTGAAAAACACGCTTTGTCAACAAGACATTATTAGTATAAAAAACCTTTAAGTGTTCGCCGTTAATGTAGTTTGGAGGAGGGTATAAAACCTTTGTCGCCCAATTTTGATTCAGCTCTTCATCAACTGAAATAACATGACTCGTAACTATATCTGCATTAGCTTCTTTACACGCGTTGAGTAGTGATTGAGCCCACGAATTTTGTTGAGGCCATTCATCGTCATCGATAAAGATTAGGTAATCTGAGCTTTCACCTATTGCAAACTCGATACACTTATTTCTAGCAAACACAATACCAGGTCTATTTTCAACTTCGTAGACAACATCTATAGGACTATCGTTGTAGCGTTTAACCACATTTTCAGTTTCAGTATCTGCTGCGTTATCGACTACTAAAATTGATACACCTATGTCTTCGTCTACCTTTTGATTTTGAAGTGCATCTAGAAGTCTTGCTAACCATACGGGCCTTTTGCATGTTATTACGGATATTAATAATTTCTCCACTTTTTAACCTCGATACCTGCCAGGGCTAAAAAAAGACTCAATTTTTTTCAAAGGCCAGCTTAATTTCCACCAAATAGATTCATAAGCATTTAGAAAGTGGTGTTTGAAATAGACTTCTTCTTTTTTCACCGCGTTTAAATGTTCTACTAGTACACTGGACAACGAATGCAAATGAGCTTGATACTCTTCTGAGGCTTTAACAACAGCGTTATGATCGATAACCGATTTACCTAATTCCAGATAAACGGTCATAGCCAAATTAACCAGTCTATCGTTTGGCACGTTAATCGAGTGCTGATTTTGAAGTTTTTTATCAATGAAGCTTTGCGAAGCTAGACTATCTAATTCGCCTAACGAAAAAGTCTCAAAAATTCTCTTTGCACAAGTTTCCGGGGTATTTAATAAATCTTCATACCTTAAAATGACTGAAGGTTGTTGTAGCGAACCAAAATAACTAGATAGTGTATAATTTAGCCAAAGGTGCATTACTTTTTGTAAAGAGAAACCATCTCGTTTTTTTAAAGAACCAAAGACTTCCATGGGGTGTCGAAGCATTAGTATGAAGTTGGCAGAGACGTTTAAGTCTTTAAATGTTTTGAGCCAAAAAGGCAAAAGTAACGAAGTTCGAGGGTCTTTCATTCCCCAAAGTAATTTTCCTCGATAATCTTTCTCTATTATAAGTTTCGCTTCATTTTGGTAGGCAGATAAATGAGGCTGTTGTTCCCCCGCTAGCGTCAAAGCGAGGGGGTGGTCCCAGGAAAGCAAACTTTCATCTAGAAGCCTGTCATTTATGTCTACCAAAAGTGAATTTTCAAAAAAGCCCTTTTCATTAACCCCTTCTTGAGGTGCAAATAGCGAGCTTCCCATAAAAACACCAAGTTCTGCTAAAAGACCTGATATCGCTGAAGTCCCGCTTCGATGCATGCCGACGACGACAATCGCTTTCTGACTCATTTAGCAACTCCCTTTAATAACTGCTTTACTCGCTTTAACCCTTTAATAAATGAGGAGGGTGTAACACTTAATATCAAGGAAGCAATAAGTAGGTCCAGCCGATATTTTTTTATGCCCCAGGCATCTAATAGACACTGTGCACAATTTATTATTTCATTAATATAAAAAAAATTGTTTGCGTAATGAAGATAAACTTTAAACATAGCTTCAGAGCACCAGCTTTTTTCTACCGCGCTCAATGTTTCATCTTGCAGTACTTTTTCAATACATACTTTGTCAGCTTTTAGCATCTTCTCTTCATTGAGAGAATAGTTCGCGCCGTGTATCACATAAGTAGCCAAAACTTGTTTGACTACTGCAAAGTTCGTGACTTTTGCAAGTCGAAGCCAAACATGCCGGTCATCTACGCCATGTAGTTCTCTGCTCTCATCAAAGCCTCCTATCGCTAAAAGTAAGTCGCGTCTTGCCATGCCTGTGCAACAAGAGATAAAATTCTGCATTAATAAGGCTTTAAAGCAATCGCCTTCAAAACACGGATGACTTTCATTTAATTTCCCTTCTCTGTCGACTTCTATCCAGCTATAAACAACGCCAATCTGAGCATTATCATTAAAGACTTTCATTTGCTCCGTAAGCTTTTCAGGCTTCCAAAGGTCATCTTGATCGCAAAAACCAATGATGTCGCCATCAGCATTCTCGATTCCAGTATTCCTTGCCGCTGCGACGCCACCATTCTGTTTATAGACATATTTTACTTTGTCTTCTTTTAGATATTTTTCAACTATTTTACTTGATAAATCCGTAGAACCGTCGTCAACCACGATGATTTCAAATTTGTTGTAGTTTTGTGCCAATAAGCTATTTAATGTTTTTTCAATGGTTGCTTCGCCATTAAACATCGCCACGATGACACTAGCTTTTAATTCATTCAATTTGTTTAATCTCTTAAAACTTAAATAGTAAGCAAAATTCTTATAAGGACATAAAGAAAGCCAAGACTTGAAAGCGAAAGCAACAGTATACGTTTGAGGTCTTTAGAAGTTAAAGACAGCGAAGTAAACTTACTCACTCGAAAAAACATGGCAGCGACCATCGCGACAAAAATATATACCACCATGATATAGCTTCTGCTTATGAAAAATGCCGTTACAGCATAACCAATTAAAGCTACAAGCAGATATTGGCTTAGATGCTTTTCTTTCTTAAGCAACTCCTCGTGTCCCTCTTTGCCATCTTGCACTTTCATAACGCTTAATAGCATGTGAAGCGCGATTAACATAAACATGGCCCACAATGTGTAACCGATAATGCCTAATTCCGACATAACTGTCACATAGGTGTTATGAGCAACTTTAGAGTGGTATTCCAAGAAGCGTTCTTTTCCAAAGCCAAACAACGGCCTATGTTTGAGCATTTGAATGCCTTCGTACCAAGCAGTCAGCCGCTGACTAGCACTTTCATCTTCTTTGCTTATTTTTCTGAACGCTCCCATAGCAAGAAAGACTACAGGTACGCTGATTGACGCTAAAATAACAGCTTTTACTTTACCGAACTTAATGTAAAACAAGCAGAAAAAAACGCTGAGCGCACCTAGCAAAGAACCTCTACTTCCGGTCCAATAGATACCAAGGCAAAGAAAAAATACGGTTGCTAGAGCAAACAATTTAGTAAACAAGCTTTTACTGGACAGCAAAAAATAGACTGCCACGGGAATATTCATTACTAGGAACATCCCCATATCATTTGGATCATTAAAATTACCGACGAACCTAGCTTGAATTGACTTCGCCCCCCCGTCGGAACGATATACAACAGACTCAGCCCACCCCTGTCCAATAGGGCTTTGAATTTGGCTATAAGCGTGATGCACCATTATGAGCGCGGCCGATACCGAAATAAAAAAGATAATATTTTGTCGTCTTACGGTAGTTAACAAGCTAAAATATAGGATAAAAGGAATTATATTCGCATTAATCCACTCAATTAATTTGCTTAAGTCACTAAAATACCTGTACGCTCGAATCTCCGAGAGAAGCATCGAAAAAAGTAATAAAATAAGTATTGTGCACTGTACGTTCCATACCTTGGGTTTGAGACCAAATAAGTAAAACATAAACGTTAAGATTAAGAATGTTCTTAAAAGTGGAAACTCTATGTTAAATACCGGCCACTCATGAGGTCGAGCTAGCAACAGCATGGTGTATACACAAAGAAGAAAAAAAGCGAAGCCCGCCTGCGATTGTCCATTTGCTGCCGTAATGTGAGATGTATTACCCTGCAAAACTTACCTCTTTATTTTTAACAAATAGCCTATATTTTAGTTTTGAGACAAGTATTGAAACCCTACCAAATAATAACGCGGAAAAGCTTTTATAATAGATAGAGCAGTAAACGGGTTTAGCGTATTCCGTAATGCTTTCTTTATAGGAGGGAGGCATAGAAAGTAAAAAGTCATATTTGTCTAGTTTACGCTCGCGCGCTAGTCCAAGCTGATACCTATGCAGAAGCATTCCCGGAGACAGATTAGGTTTAAACGATGTATCAACACCACTTTGATAAAAAACCAGATCATTACCTGATACCAATGAATAATTGATAGCAATAGATTTATTTTCTTTTTTTAACAAAACTAACGAAAGACTATTTTTTTTGATCAATTCCTCTGCAAGTTTCAAGTGGAATGAAAAAAATTTATCATTATCAAAAATAGTTATTGGTTGACTCTTGCGCCATCTCAAGTTGTGAAGTGATTTTAATTCGCCGAAATAACTGTCTAATTCGTCAACCGTTTTGGGTACGTGGAAGCTAACCCCTAATTTTTCTGCCGCTCTAGAATAACGAGCCGTTCTCTTTTCAAGTTTAGTACTGGACTCATGCGCTCGAATGAAATAACGATTGCCTATAAATTGTTTAGTCTTAAAAAAGCCACTTTCTTGAAGTTGTCTAGCCAGAAAACTATCTTCAAAACTGTTGCTTACAATTAACTTCTTTAAACCAATTTCTATAAAAGCCTTCTTAAATAGATGGCCATATTTTGCTTTTGATGGAGATAGAAGTAAAACATCTAGCCCCTCACTACATACCTCAGCTATTTCTGGTTCTCCGCTACCTAGAAACCAAAATACACCTTCAGATTCACCACTTTTAGTATACAAAGGCAGTGAACCAACTAATTCATTGCCCTCCCAAACAGTGACCACGGCCATAGCAGATATACTGCTAGAAAACGAAGTTACCCACGCATCAATCCAATCGAAACTCAGGAAAATGCTCTTATTACACGCTTTTCTGTCAAGTGATTGCCAATGCTCTTTTAAACTTTTAAAATCGGCTATTGTGCGGATTATTTTTAATTGCACGTTTTAATCGTCCAGTTGACTCGAAAAAGACTTTACGCACGTAAATTCGCACTTCTCAATAGAAACGTTTAACCAATGCTCTGTTTTTCCTTTGAATGCATTTTTTAAACGAGCAAATTTGAATAATTTGGGAGTACTGTACGTCGTCCCATCTATTTCATAGTTATATTTTAACAACCACGTCTGGCCGACATTATTTTTAGTGAGTAAAGTCTTGTATTCTTTATCATTACGTTCCGATAACAGTCGATGCGTTTCAGGTATAACTGTATTTAGGTAGTAACTCGCTTTCCCATCGAGTAACCTTCCGCTATATAAAAACTTAAATTGACGTTGTTCAGCTTTATCGCTAACCAATTCACATACAGAGTCGAAGTTATAAACAGTAAAAATATTATCTGTAACGGCTAACTCACAACCGAATCCTTGTGCGTGATGATTTTTTGTGTAGGCTGTTGTGTAAAGATTAACAGAAACTGAAGAAGCAAGAAAAAGAATTGCCACAGAGCATATCAACGCGTGCTTATTGATAGAAACAGATGCGGCTGGTTTAATTTTTACAACCTTTTTGCTAAGAAGACCTAATATCTCTTCTGAACGTTCCAACCTTGCGCCAATGTAAAACTGAACTAAGACAACTGGAATGTAAATATACCAACCAAAATTATTGTGGTCAGTCATTAGGGAGCTTTCCATGTTGGTGTAGTGCCCAATAAGAATAAGGCAAACTATTCTGACCCAGTTCGTTACTAAAGCGCCGAATAAGGCGACAGTTACGAAGATTAACGCACTTTTAACTGTCCGCAGATACAAATAGACATATAACGAACTGATGGCTAACGATACAATAATATATCTTAAACCGCTGCACCCCTTTGCAATTTCAAAAACGCCCGCAGGAATTGTAACAAACTCATTTTCTACAAAAACTGGAATCTCTGTAAAAGACATTATAAGTGTTACTACAAAAACAGAGAGATCTTGAAAGAATGGAGCAAACGCACCCCAAAAAGGATAAATTAATATTAGATATACGAGTGGGAAAACTAAAAACCAACTAAATGTGAATACTTGGAAGACTACGACAATGAGCAGAGCTAATGAAAAAAACCAGTATAGTAAGCTGATTTGCGAAAAGAGCGCAACTATGTAGATTGCGCCGATTAAACAACCAAAAATTAGCCAATAGCGATTAACCGAAGTACGTAATTCAAATTTTCCTGTCTGTGCGCATGTATACAGCAGGTAGACTATGATAAAGGGTACAAGATAAGCATGTGAATATGTACCATCATCGAAACCGTGCACCCAAAGTGTTTGCATCACATGGTAATTAACTACAGCCCACAATAATGCAATGATTAAAGCGATGCTGAAGCTTTTTAAGTAACCCCTTGCCAACATACTACCCTGTCCCTTTTTTATAACTGGAAACTATCTTCCTTTTCCAAATAACACAATTTCGACGGTTCTTATCAAAATCAGTATATCTAATAACAGGCTCTGATGCTTTACGTAATAAAGGTCAAACTTCAACTTCTCCATTGAGTCTTCAACGCTTGCGCCATAGGGGTAATTGAGCTGAGCCCACCCTGCTAGGCCAGGTTTAACATTGTGACGTTGATTATAATAAGGCACTTCACGAACTAGTTGCTCCACAAACTGAGGCCTTTCTGGGCGGGGGCCAATGAATGACATTTCGCCCTTGAATACGTTGAGTAATTGAGGAAGTTCATCTATTCGGTACTTTCGAATGAAATGACCTATTCTAGTGACTCTATCATCATTTTTGCTCGCCCACTTAGCACCATCTTTTTCTGCATCGGGGCGCATACTTCTAAATTTAAGTATCTTGAAAAGTTGTCCATTAAGACCAACCCGCTCTTGCTTATAGAGTACGGATACTCCAGTCCGTCGACCATCGTCAAGATAAATAATGATTGCGGTAGCAAGCATTACAGGCCACACAAAGAAAAATATGATGAAAGCTAGAATTGCATTAACTGAATAGTCTAAAGCGTCCCTCAAGTAGTTTTGGCTTTTAAAACCGTTAGAGTAAATGACCCAACTAGGATACATGAGGTTCACAACTATCTGGCCAGTTTCTCGCTCCATAAAATCGAGCAACTCAGTTACTTCAACGCCTCGTAAACGGCAATCAAAGAGCACTTCAACAGGCAAAGTACCACGACGCTGATCACAAGCTATAACAATTTCTTCAATATCGTTATCCGCTATGAACTTTTGAAAATTCTCGTCCACTTTTACATGGATAATCTTTTCCTTGTGTATCCCATCTTCTCTATTATCCCCCGGAATAGGGATAAAGCCTACAAGTTCGAAGCCTATGCGATCGACATCGCGACGCATTCTTTTTTCGATAATAGATGCACGCTCACCCGCGCCCAATACTATAATCCTAACTTTACCCAGACCAAGTAACCCTAGTCGGTTTGTAAAGTACCTAAATACAACAAGTGTTATGATAATGGCGCAAACTGAAGCGGGTAGAAAATATCCATCCATTAGTAAGTCATCAAACAAAACTCGACTGACAACTTCAACTAAAAAGTAGCTTAGCCCTACACTAACAAAAATTCGGCGTATTATTCCTCTAAAGGTTTCACGAAGCTTAGCTTCGTAGAGACCTACAGATAAAGAACATAACAAAATTGACACTGTCAATAAGCCGGTATTAACTAAAAGCTTCTCTACAGGAACTTCAAAAGATAATCCTATCTGCGTCAATATGAAATGGGTAATATACCCAATATAAGCAATGAGTAACGCTTCCGTTATAACTAAAATATTCGAGCGTTTATTCTGATTTCGCTTGTTAACTGCCACCCCTGGCCTCCCAAAACTACTTTATCTTACGTATCATAAAGGGATTTTTTCTAATAGACTAGAATTGTTATTGGCATTATAGTGATAATTACCGTAGGGTACTCGCCACAACGTGAAAATTTAACCATTTGAGTGTAGGATGATCTCTTATGAACCGCTTCTGCTCGTTACGAAACGCAACAGTCTGCATAATCATTACTTTAATCACTGGATGTAATAGTTCCTCTTCGTTACCAGAAGCGACAACACGACCTTCCCTCACTACAGACGTTAATGACTATCAATATCTTATCGGGCCAGGGGATTCACTAACTATCTTTGTTTGGCGGAACCCTGAAGTTTCTGGTCAATTCATTGTTAGACCTGACGGAAAGGTAACAACATCGTTGGTCGAGGATATTGATGTAGCTGGTCGAACGCCAACTATGCTTGCAAGAGAGATTGAAGAACAACTTTCGGTTTATATAAATAATCCGAGGGTCACAGTTAGCGTCAATAGTTTCTCTGGCCCTTTGAGCGAGCAAGTACGAGTCATTGGAGAGGCGACTAATCCCAGCGCAGTTAACTATACTGAGCACATGACGTTACTAGACCTCATGATTGCCGTTGGCGGGTTGACTGAATTTGCCGATGGCAATAGTGCCAAGTTAGTTAGGGTCGAAAATAATAATAAAACTACGTACTCTTTAAATATCGACGATTTAATTAGAGATGGTGACATAACAAAGAATATCGATATACTCCCAGGCGATGTCATAATCATACCAGAAGCTTGGTTCTAGTTCTTAGCAGTATACGGAACATTTAAATGCAGGATTTACAACAAACCTTAATTCAATTATTGGATTTAGTTAAGGGTATTTGGATTAAAAAGCGATACGTGATTATTGCGTCATGGTTAATATGTCCAATTGGTTTTTTTATTGTGGCTACCCTTCCCGACCAATATAATTCTGACGCAAAAGTATATGTAGATACCCGTTCAGTGCTTCAACCTCTCCTGCGGGGCTTGGCTATACAATCTAATCCTGATGAAGAAGTTAGGATGATGGCCCGTACCCTTTTGAGCCGCACTAATGTCGAAATTATTGCAAGAGAAAGCGACCTAGATATTACTACATCGAGTGATCGGGAGTTCGAAGACTTAGTTACACAGTTATCGTCTTCAATTGATCTTAAATCAGCTGGTAAAACCAATATTTATAATATTTCTTTCTCGCATGAAGACCCTGTTGTAGCACAGAGGGTTGTACAAGAAACTTTGGATCTATTTGTTGAAGGTTCCTTAGGGAACAACAGGCGAGATACAGATACCGCAGGGCGCTTTCTTGAAGAACAGATTGCAGAGTATGAAAACCGCCTAACCGAAGCAGAGCAACGCTTAGCTCAATTCAAACGACAATATAATAATATCTTGCCAATGTCAGGCACCTACTACAGTAGCCTTCAAAACCTTTATGCAGAACTTGAACTTACTAGGCTAAGTATTAAACAGACGCAGCAACAGGTAGACACACTTCGCTCCCAAATAAAGAAATCTTCGGCGTCGGATAGCTTCTCTGTTTCTAGTCAAGAAGAATCCAGTTTAAAAACTCGATATGATGACAGGATTAGAAACCTCGAAGAAGAGCTAGACAAGCTACAATTACGCTTTACTGATAAGCACCCTGATGTAGTGGAAGCTAGACAGCTACTGCAAAGCTTAGAAGAGTATCGCAAAAAAGAAATAGACGCATTTTTAGCTTCCGTTGATGAGGAAGATCAGCTTCCACTTAATGAGCTCACTCAGGAAATTCGTCTTGAAATGAGCAAGTTACAAGGTGAAGTGGCATCTTTAAAAGTAAAAGAATCAGACTTGGTAACTAAAATTGCGGAATTTGAATCGAAAGTTGATTTAATTCCTCAGATTGAAGCAGAATCTACTGCTTTAAACAGAGATTACGGTATAACTAAAAAGAAGTATGAAGAGTTACTTTCTCGACGGGAGTCTGCGGACCTATCAAGACGCGCCGAAGTTTCTTCTGAAGAGTTGCAATTTAGAATCATAGAGCCTCCCTTAGTAGCAAACACTCCCTCTGGACCTAACAGGCTAATCCTGTACACAGCCGTTTTACTGGTCGGTTTTGGGGCTGGTTTAGGACTAGCACTATTGTTAAGTCAATTATCACCAATTTTGATCCGGCCTAAGCAGTTATCATCTCTTTCTGAATATCCGATATGGGGTACAGTGAGTCATCTCGACATAGAGCAAATTAAGAAAAAGAATAGAATAAGAGTTTTTATTTTTGCTTGTTCTTGTATGGTAATACTTGGCTTATACAGCATACTTGTAGCTGCTGAAACAATGAACGTAAACTTGGTCACGAGGTATTTATAATGTCCAATACGATAGAAAAAGCGTTGTTGAAGAAAAAGCATGCTAGTCAAAACCAAAATCAACCATCGACAAGTGATGAAGAGAGTGAGTCCAACGCTAAGGCGTCCCACGAACTTAGTGTGGAAAACAAAACTCTTACAAACAAGTCTTCAAGCGCTTCATCTAATGACATATTCGAAATTGACTTACAAAGACTGAGTGCGAATGGACATATATCCGTGTCAGGTGAGCGTAAGCAAATAAACGAAGAGTACAGAGAAATAAAAAGGAAGCTATTGGCAAACGCTTTCGGCAACTTAGCTAAAACGCTGCATAACCCAAATATTATAATGGTTTCAAGCAGCAGGCCTTCTGAAGGAAAAACGTTTACGGCTACAAATTTGGCGTTAAGCATCGCTGCAGAGCAGGACAAGACTGTGTTGTTAGTAGATGCCGATGTACTTAAACCTAATGTTTTGAACACGTTGGGACTCGAACGACGAAAGGGACTCATGGAGTACCTTGTTGGAGATGTTGACGATATCTCGGATGTACTTTACGGTACTAATATAGATAAGCTGAAGATAATTCCCGCAGGAAGATCACACCACTTATCAACTGAAATGCTAGCAAGTAAGAAAATGCATGAAACTGTAAATGAGTTCGCCAATAGGTATCCCGATAGGGTGGTAATTTTCGATACACCACCATTAATAGGGATTAATGAAAGTGCGATTTTAGCCAACTTTGCTGGACAGGCGGTTGTTGTCGTTGAAGAGGGACGCGCTAAAGTAAGTGATATTAAAATGGCAGTTGAAAGGCTGAACCCAGAAATGGCAATAGGTTTTGTTGTAAACAAGTCAGTTCATCACGACACAGATGGAAGTGGATATTATGGGTACTACTACTCAGAGCGCAGTGATTAACCATAGTTTTATGCCTAAACTGAGAGTAATAAAGCTATCGATTATTGCTTTCTCTGTTGCAATAAGCATTCCCTCACAGGCTAAATTAGAGGTAAGCGCTTTAGCATCAGCCGACACCACTCATCAACACGTGAAAACGGAAGATAATGGCACTCGCTCTCTTACTACCTTTACGATAGCACCTCAGGTAAATGCCGTATACCAAACTCGAACATTCCAAGGCCTTTGGTCTGGTACCTATACCCATCTTGAACGCGACAATGACGACACTAGTCAGCGCCAAGACTACGCTGAGTACAACTATTCTGCCCAGTGGGTACCTTTCAAAAATCTGTTATCATTCCAAGCTGCTGGAGCTTTAATTTATCAAAATACTAATTCTTCTAACTTTTTATTAAGTGATTTCATTGCAAACTCTGACAGTTTAGCAAAAACGCGCTCTAACAGGCTTTTATCTACTCTTACCTTGGACCACGGTGATTGGGTGAGAGGGCAAGGCACAGCATCATACTCAGACACCGCATCTGAACGCTCTTTAACTAATAACAATGCTTTAGACAATGACAGTTATCAGCTTACTGGTACCTTAGTTAATGGTGATGAAGCTAAGTACTTCATATGGTCAGTGACCGGTACTTATCAAAATACCGAGCGTAGCCAGACGAACAATGGTGATTTTGAGTCCAGAACTGGTGATGCTTATATAGACACTCGAATTTATGGTGACTGGGCTTTTCGTTTAACTGCAGGGCATGAAGCCAACCAAATATCTGACAGAGATGATACCAATAGCTTAGTTAGAGAGTTTAACTCTTATGGTGCAGGTTTAACTTATCGGCAAGCTGAAAATCGTTATATCTCGATAACAGCAAATAAGAGCGACTCAGACATCGAAGATGATGATGGTGAAACATTCGTTGGTGTCGATTTGCAGTGGGCTTTGAGTACCCGTACTCGCATCGCCGCCACATACGGACGTCGCTTTTATGGTGAATCGGCATCAGCGAGCATAGGTTATAACTCTAAATACCTACGAACATCATTTAGCTACTCAGAAGATGTAACTAATACCTCGAGACTTCTTGCCGATCCAGAAAACTTAGGCGTATTCGTTTGCCCTGCGGCAACAACATCCATCGCCGATTGCTTCCAACCTAACAGTTTAAGCTATACACCCAATGCCGGTGAGCAACTGGTTCAACTTACGTCTCAAAACGTGGAGTTCGACGACAATATTATTTTACGTAAAAGTGCCAATTTTCAATCGGGCTATGACTTTTCTCGCGTTACTCTCGCGTTTTCTTGGCGCTACTCTGAAGATGACTACCTAGATGAAGATAGGCTAAGACGCACCTATTCTTTTGGTACCAACCTAGCCTATAAAATTGGCAGTTATACTAACATAACCAGCAGTATTAGTTACGCCAATATTACAGGTCAGGGGGCTGAAGAAACTTTCAGGGGCGAAAGTGACAACTGGAACGCCTCTATTGGTCTAGAAAGAGAGTTCGGCCGTCGCTTGAAGGCAAGTATTGATGCTAGATACCTTGAGCAAGAAGGTGATTTAAGTGCTGGTGGTCAATTTGGAAACAACTACACTGACCGTCGTATAAGTGCATCTATCACTTACACATACGACTAGTTACCTAATAAATGTACAAGCAAATTACTCGCTATACATAGTTAGCACAAAGCCCTATTTAAACCCGAAAGCGCCTTTAAAAGGCACTTTTGGGTTCTGCTCGTTTATACTGCAATGCCGAATTTGACCATCATTCTTTCTTATCATCACCCTTAAGCCGCACATACGTCTTAAACTTCTTTTTCATAAGCTTATCTACGTACTGGGTCATTTTCACTTTCTGTGAAATTGCGTCATCCAAAGCATCAACCAACTCAGCGAGCATATCTAAGTAGTACTTAGTGTCTCGAATAACATTGCCTTTCGGCGTCATGATGGTTTGGCTTTCGGGGTGGTCGACAAAGCCCATATGTTCGGTGACTTCTGCGCCTGTTTTATCTGGCTCGAACATCTCGGCTTTTACTTCTTCAATAACCTCGTTTACCGCATCAGCGTCAAAGCTCTCTAGCTCTTCCAAAAAGCCATAAAGCATAACCCTGTCCATAAGGGTATTAATTTTACGAGGAATACCACGAGAGAATATATGAATGCGCTCTAGCGCCTCGTCACTAAATAGTGCAGAGCCGTTCCATCCCGCATGATGTAAACGGTATTCGATATATTCTTTGCACTCTTCCAAAGAAAGGGGAGCCAAATGGCAAGACGCCACGATGCGCTGCCTAAACTGTTCCATGTTTGGTGCACGTAAAATAGGCTGCAGCTCTTCCTGACCAAGCAAGAAGCTTTGAATAAGCGGCTTGCCGTTTAGCTGAAAGTTGCTCAGCATTCTAAGCTCTTCGATGGTTTCTAACGGAAGGTTTTGTGCTTCATCTACAAGTAACAGAGCACGTCGGCCTGCTTTGTTTAAGTCGTACAAGAAAATTTCAAGGGCTTTCAAGATATCCGCTTTTGAACGTCCCTCAGTAGGAATATCAAATTTAGACGCGACCATTTTTACTAATTCGTCTGGCGAAAGCTTTGGCGTAACTATTTGCGCTGCCGCAATATCATCTTCAATTTCTTCAAGCAGACTATTGGCAACAGTAGTTTTGCCTGTTCCAATTCCGCCAGTAATAACAATAAATCCCTCGGCTTGAGAAAGGCCATACTGTAAGTAAGACATGGCGCGCTTATGCCACTTACTTGCGAAGAAAAATTCTGGGTCTGGGGTTAACTGAAACGGTTTCGAGTTAAGTCCATAGTAACTTTCGTACATGCTATTTGCCGTTATTCCATTAGAAATGTGTGTTCAAAACCAAGGCTTAAAGTTGGTTAAGAATAGCGCGTTATGCTTTATTTATGCTTGTAATCTACATGGTAACTAACAACGCGCCGTTATCGAAGTATTATCTTTATAGCTCCCACTAAAGGCTTATCGCAGTTTGTTTTCAGTTATGCGTTCGATGATACCTGTAGTCGATACCCCATCTTCAAACGTTAACACTTTAACCTCACCGCCATTTTCTAAAACGTCAGTGCCACCTGCAATGTCTTCAATCTTGTAGTCGCCGCCTTTTACTAATACATCAGGCAGTAATCGGGCAATAACTCGCTGAGGCGTATCCTCTTCGAAGGGTACAACCCAATCGACTGCGCTTAAGCCTGCTAGTACAGCCATACGCCTGCTAACGTTATTCACTGGGCGACCTGGACCTTTTAGTTTGGTCACAGACGCATCAGTGTTCACTGCAACAATTAATCGGTCACCAAGCTGTGCAGCTTCTTCAAGGTAAGCAACATGACCAGAGTGCAATATATCAAAACAGCCGTTGGTCATGACGATACGTTCACCGCGTGCTTTAGCTGCTTGAAGCGCAATTTCCAGCTGGTCTTCATTCATCACGCCGCCATCTAAATGTACCGATTGCTCGCCCAAGGCCAGCGCAAGTTCAGTATTCGACACGGTAGATGTACCCAGTTTTCCAACCACAACGCTTGCTGCTAAATTAGCAAGTACACAGGCTGCTTGAAGTGGCAAATTACAGGCCACGGTAACAGCGAGTGTTGAGACAACCGTATCCCCTGCCCCAGTTACGTCGTACACCTCTTTAGCTTTTGCTGGCAAATGAAATTCGGTGTTGTCGCCGTCAAACAATGTCATGCCGTCTTCTGAACGCGTTACAAGAAGTGCATTTAACCCTAGCTTTTCTTTCAGTTCAGAAGCTTTACTAACCAGTGCTTGTTCACTTTCAATTTCGCCCACGACGCTTCGAAGTTCATCCATATTAGGAGTGATCAACGTCGCTCCCGCATACTTTTCAAAATTACTTCCTTTAGGGTCAACAATCACACACTTGTTCTTACTTCGCGCTTTTTCAATTAATGCTTGTGGATTGCTCAAACAACCTTTTGCGTAGTCGCTTAGAATAACAACGTCAGCATGGTCTAGCGCCTTTTCGAAAGCTAATTCCAATACTGATTTATCTGTCTCCTCAAAACTCTTCTCAAAATCTAAGCGTAGAAGCTGCTGATTTCTGCTCATTACTCGAAGCTTTGTAATAGTATCGAAGCCATCAACTTCAAAGAACTCACAGCGAATGTCGTGAGTCTCTAATCGCTCTTTTAATATGTTGGCGTTTTCGTCTTTACCGCACATGCCAAGCAGGGTTACCTCTGCACCTAACGTTGCTACATTTACTGCAACGTTCGCTGCGCCACCCGCTCTATCTTCGGAATTTTGAACGTTCACTACTGGCACGGGGGCTTCTGGCGATATACGACCTGTACCACCGCTCCAATAACGGTCTAACATAAGGTCGCCAACAATAAGCACTTTTGCTTTACTAAAATCTGGTAATATCATGCTGAGAGTAACTTTTTAGACATTGAGTACATTGGCACAGAGTATAACAGCCAAGACAGGCAATACCCACCAACCAAACGCAAATCCACTTTGGTATCTTTATATGGTTGAGAACAAGCTTGGGCAAATTTACACGGGCATTACTACTGACCCTAAACGTCGTATTGCCCAGCATAGGGGAATACTAAAAGGGGGCGCGAAGGCGCTTAAAGGTAAGTCTCCATTAATTTTTAGAGCCGTATTTGAAGTTGCCGACAAAGCGCAAGCAGCAAAGCTTGAATATGCGGTTAAGCAAATGAACCGCGCTCAAAAAAACGGCATCATTCAAAAAAAGCAACTCAACGATTTGCCGTGTATAAAGTCAGCGTTTGAGGACTAAGTAATTGGCGACAGATTTGTCGCCAACTATTGTTCAACGGGAGCACTAAAGGCGAAATATTTTGCTTACTTAGTTTGTAAAAGCTCTCAAATTGCTGAACTAACCACCTAGAACACCATTGATGATCATGGCGTTACCGATGCTTAATGTAAAACCTAACGCCGCTACACCTACATTGTGCTGATGGTCCACTTCTCGGCGGAAGTTCATACCAAAAAGTATGATTTTCTTATTCACCAAAACCAACAAATGAAGTGCGATAGCTAAGCCCACACTCACAATTAACCACCCCGTTACATTACTCACATAGCCTGATGGATTGTATATAAGTAAGTTCTTCGCCGCTGAAACAATCATAGCTGTACCAAGCAGGTTACCACTATGCTCGATAGCGAGCGCTAACTGCCCTTTTTCTAGCGCCCCTTGAAACGAGTCATTTTGGTTATCCCGTGCGTATCTGAACTCTAAAATCCGCGTCATTACTAGTAGCATGGTCAGGACTACGGTAAAACCCGTTACAATGGCAATCAGCGCATTCATGTCACTGCCATCAACCCATATCATAATATTGCGTAGCACTATTGCACTGGCTACTAAGCTAGCGGCATCAACAAGCGCTACACTAACGCTTCGTTCGGCAATCATTGTGTGGGTGTCTAGTTTGTTAAGTACTAGTTTATCGTGTGCAAAGCGACCAAACTTCACCAGCATGATCCCCACAAAGCCAAAAGTAACCATGCCTATAGCCGCTTCTTGGTAGCCTACGCCTATATGACGTCCCACTACTGAACTCAGTACAATACATAAAGACAACATCCCCCCGGCAATGCTTATGCCAAACGCAAAGTTATCTTTAACACCAAGTTCTTCAGTTACCGAGTACTTTCTAAATGCGCCTGTCAGCCATTTCATAATCATGAGTAGCACCAACGCTATTGCCACATCCATGGCAAGGTAAATCAATAATTCCTGCGTTAGAGGTACTAGTTTTAATAAGGCTTCCACGTTATCTTTGCTCCTTGAACATACGAAGTTCCTTGCTGAGTGCCATTCTGTAATCAGTATTGTTGTAGTAATAACAATTGGGGCAGCAGCATCCATCCTTGCTAAATGGTTACAAAGATGACAGCGAACTTGTTCAGATTTATTTCAATAAATGCCCGAAGAAGTCACCGTCGTTGTCCAAGACGGTAAAACTCAACAGGCTATGAATACTTTTAATAAAAATGAAAGTATTCATTATTTTACATAAATGTTATCTCTTAAGATGCGAGCATTATGCCAATAGACAGCGAAAATAGCATGACAAACCTAGAGCAAGCCGAAAAATTATGGCAGCAGTTGCTAGATTCACCTGCCTTGACCGAAACCGATCGAGTCATTGCAGAAAACCACCGTGAAGCACTTTTAAGCGCTTTTGCTCGCTCCGCTTTCCTAGCTGAAACATTGATACAAAAGCCTGAGTTTACTTCCAGAATCGTCGAGCCTTCGTCTAATTTTATTGATTTTGACTCAACTCTTAGTCACTTCAGCACTGAATTAAAAATAAAACTTGAAGCACTCAAGAGCGAAGACGAATTACTAAAAGTGCTTCGTGAATATCGCAATCAAGAAATGGCACGTATCACCTTCTTAGATGTGCTCAATAAACAGAATATTGAAGATTCACTTGCTCAAGTTTCTGCATTGGCGGATGCGCTAATAACTAGCGCCTACCATTGGATTTATCAAAACTTAGCTCAACGCTATGGAAATCCGAAGAGCAACGGCCTAGATATGCACATGTACATTCTTGGTATGGGCAAACTTGGTGGGCGAGAACTCAACTTTTCGTCAGACATTGACTTGATATTCGCTTACCCAGAAAAAGGAGAAACTAGCGGAGGCAAAAAAGCGCTAGAACATCAGCAGTTTTTTACCAAGCTAGCCCAAAAGCTTATTCAAGCGCTGAACAAAGTTACTAATGATGGCCAAGTCTACCGTGTGGATATGCGCTTACGTCCCTTTGGGGATTCCGGTCCCCTTGTAATGCATTTCGCTGCGCTTGAGGACTACTATCAGGACCAAGGCAGGCACTGGGAACGCTTTGCCATGGTGAAAGCACGGGTCATTAATGATGATAATTCAGGTAATGCTTCGTGGCTAAAAGGCATTCTTCACCCGTTTACGTTTAGGCGTTATTTAGACTTCACAACGCTGGATGCGCTGCGCAATATGAAAAAGCTTATCGCTACAGAAATTCGTAGGCGACGTTTGAGCAACAATATTAAACTGGGTGCTGGCGGTATTCGAGAAGTTGAGTTTTTTGCCCAAAGTTTTCAGCTTATCCATGGCGGTCGTGAACCAGCGCTACAAAGTAAGTCTTTACTTCACACGTTAGATGTTTTGAGCGAATTAGATATTGTAGAAAGCGAAGTAACAAAGCAGCTTAAACAAGATTATTTGTTCTTAAGAAAAGTAGAACATTCATTACAACAAAGCCAAGACCGTCAAACTCAAACATTGCCCCACGAACCGTGGCAACAAGATGCGCTGATTGATGTTATGGGCTTTGCTGATTATAGCGACTTTTTGACTCATTTAGACGAAGTGATGAATCGCATACACGGTCATTTCAACGAATTAGTTGAAGAATGCCATGACACACATTCAGATGAAGATCAGCTTTTTATTGCTTGCCAAGACGCTTGGCGTCTTTCACTGCAAGAAGATGAGTTTACTGAAACGTTTAGCGACAATCTTTCCGGTAAAGAAAGCAGTCAAATCTTCACCATTCTCGTCGCCTTTAAAGACAAGCAACGAAACTACCGCATAGGTCAACGAGGCGAAGATACCCTTAACAAACTTCTTCCGGAAATTTTATACGTATTAATTAAGCAGCACCCCAATCACACAGCGCAGGTGTTGAGCCGATTATTAGGCGTCATTGAAGCAATTACCGGTCGCACAACGTACCTTGATCTTTTGCTTGAAAATCCGGATGTGCTTAAGCAGCTGGTAAGGCTTTGCGAGAGAAGCGACTGGATAGCCCAGGAAATTAGACGATTCCCACTCTTATTAGATGAACTGCTCACCCCACTCTATTTAGGGCAGCAGAATACTGACATTAAAACCAGCAAGCAGGAATATCAGACTGAGCTACGCGAAACCATGCTCCGTATAGAGCAAGACGACGTGGAAATGTTGATGGATGGACTTAGGCAGTTCAAACTTTGCCAACAGCTTCGTATTGCTGCCAGTGATATTAGTGGATCCCTACCCATTAATAACGTTAGCGATAAACTCACCGTTCTAGCAGAGGTTATCTTAGAGCACGTCGTTAATGCAGCATGGATGCAAATGCGACAGCGTTTCGGCGTTCCTTCGCACCTTGAGGGTAATGATAAGGGCTTTGCCGTTATTGGCTACGGTAAATTAGGCGGTTATGAGCTAGGGTATGGCTCGGATTTAGATTTAGTTTTTATACACAATGCGCCCCGTTCAAGTAGTACAGACGGCAAAAAATCGATTGAGGCACAACAGTTTTATATTAAGTTGGCCCAACGCATTATGCACCTCCTCAATACTAAAACACTGTTTGGTCAGCTGTACGAAACTGACTTACGTTTGCGCCCTTCTGGCAACGCTGGGCTATTGTGTTGTCACATAAACGGTTTCGAGAAATATCAAATTGAGGAAGCTTGGACATGGGAACACCAGGCGCTGGTAAGAGCAAGAGCTATCTGCGGCGACACATCACTATTGAACGACTTTTCACAGGTAAGGCATTCAATCCTCAGTCAATCTAGAGACCTTCAAACACTGTCACAAGATGTCTGCAAAATGCGAATAAAAATGCGTGAACACTTACTGGCTAAAAATAATGAAAAAATTGATTTGAAGCAGTGTGAAGGCGGTATTACTGACATTGAGTTTATTGCGCAATACCTTGTATTAGCACACGCTTGTACTGTGAAAGCAATGACTGAGTACCCAGATAACCTCAGAATTTTCGATGTTGCAGCCAGTGCGAACATCATTGATACGCCAACAGCTCAAAAACTCCAAAAGGCCTACTTGCGGCTTCGCGAACAATATCACCACCTCACTCTGGCAGATACCAAGTACGCTGACCAAAGTGAAGAATTAGATGTTATACGCGAGCAAGTGAGGCAACACTGGGATACATTATTTGGCAGGCTCAGTGACTGAGCCTGCAAACGAGCTACCCGCGAACCCGGCGGCATTGATTTTTTAGAAAATCGGTCTCTTGAGCCGTAACAACTAAAGAGCGCTGCTCTGCACATAGATAAGCTTGGACTTCGCCTTCGAAACTACTGTCGATGGCGCTTGCGATCTTAGCTAAAGAACCGGCAACTGTATTGTCTAATTGAAATTGATGCTTAATAACAAAGTCTTGTTCCAAATTCCAAATTAACTGCATACCTTCAGCTTGAGCATATTGCGAAATTGCCTCGCGAAGCGTGTTGCCTTCTTTGAAGGTTCGATACTTGTGTTCGCCAGTCCAGTTCTTTTCAACCGGACGCGTTTGACTGGACATATTTGCTAACTTGCTGTCTAGGTTAGGATCTACACCGGCAATATCGAGCACGAAATCACCCTGTTCATCCTCTAATGGATCAGTTGAAGACATACGAAAGTCACGGTAAAACTCGCTAAGGCCCTTTGAAACAGATTTCTCTTCTTTTTGTGATGCAGGTGTAGGTGATTGTTCGTGTGTCTGTAGCATATAAATCAGTACGCCTGCGGCAATAACAAGCACTACCGCAATACCTATCTGCTTTGCCCAAAATGAAGAGCTTGAATAACTCGTCTGTCCCATAACCTACCAATCTGTAAATACACTAAAAAAAGTTCGAAGCTTTTTTGACGCAGCTCGAACCAACCCGATTTATTAATATTAGACGAATCGGCTTTAATACGCCTTTATCCTATTTATCTATTTTTGTAAGAGCAAACAGGTTGCCGCCAATGACGATATAAGCAATGGTTACGCGCTTTAGTCACCTACTGCCAGGTTATAAAACTCAACACTCTGCCAGGTGTTGGCAAATCTCACGCTATAATTACGCTCAACCACTGTGCGTACTTTTTCGTTAAATTGGCTTTCAGTTTAGCCCTTACAATGACTTATAGAGAGATTCTGGATTACTCTCAGGGCGTGTTTTGAAACGCTTGTGCATCCATAAGTAGCTCTCTGGTTGCTCTTTCACTGCGCTATCAACGTGTTGATTTAAAAGAGTTAAAGCTTCTGCATCTTCCATTGCGCCAAGTTCAGAAAGTGGTGGGTATATTTTTATCTTATAGCCGCGTTTGGTGTATTGAGACGTTATGATCATAGGCTCAGAGTTTGTGCGCCTTATAAACATAAGCGTCGCCGTTGTTGTAGCCGTTTCTTTTACGCCACCAAATGGCACAAAAATGCTCTGTCTAGGGCCGTAATCTTGGTCGGGAAGATACAAGCATAACTCTTTATCATCAAGTGCTGCAATAAGCGCCTTAGCATTTCGTTTATCAATCATGTATTTATTAGAGCGGTTGCGCCCGTGATACTGAAGATAATCGACTAGCGGGTTGTTGTGCTTTCTGTAAAAGGCAATACTAGGGTGGTAAAAACCTATGCCACGACACGCAAACTCTAAGTTCATATTATGTAGCGCCATACCAAAAACGCCTTTACCTTCAGCAAGGGCAGCTTCCACATGTTCAGTGCCCTCTATTTCAATAGCGCGTTTGACCCGCCAGTCAGGCCACCACCATCCCATGGCGGTTTCGAACAGTGCCATACCTGTTCTACGTATGTTTTCTTTATAAAGTGCTTCAATTTCACTTTCAGACAATGACGGGTTCCAAAGTTGTAAATTTCGTTTTGCAACTTTCGCTCGTTTAGGCACCACAAGAGCAATCAGCTTTCCTGCGCCGCCCCCAATAGTGCGGATAACAGGTAATGGTAGCCAAGTAATAGCATATAGAATAAAAACGCCCAACCAAACGGGCCAGAACTTAGGGCCAAGGAATGCCAATTTAAACTTAGGAGCTTTAATTGCCGCCGCCAATGTATATTTCCTATTAAGTGAAGTGGGCGGCATTGTAGCAGAAGGTTTTTAGCGGGGCTAATTGGGCCAGTTAACCAACAGAATGATTGGGATAAAAGGGAACAAAACAGACGTAAGGCAGGCAGTGACAGGATTATATTATTCGCTAAATATCACCACCTAGCCTATGTGTTTACACAATTGCCTGTTTTAGCTTGCTGTAGCCAAAATGAAAGGAGCCGCTACTCAGAACTCTTTATCAATTTCCTTTAGTTTCTTCTCAAAAGATTCGTACTGATCTTTTGAATCATAATCAAAGTGATACTGATTATGAAAACCAAACTGGAGCTTCACATTCACGTCCTCAATGTACAGCGTATACCCGTCATGGTCAGTAAAAGCAGTTATCCCTTTAAGCTTATACTGTTCGTTTTCTTTTGCACCATGTTGGCGAATCTTATCGAAAACTTGAAGTAAGAACTTGCTGTCTAATTCGTTTTTCATTGTAAATCCATAGTTGTGAATTTACTTACTTTTACATCAACAAGCGGCTTTTGGATTTAAAAATACTAAAGATCAATTGAAGTTATATCTGAAACCGACGTTAACCATATTTGTAGAAAAGCTGTCTTCACCCGTCATATGAACATATTCTAAGCGAATCATAGAGCTAATGCCGACATAATAGTCAAACCCTAAACCAGCGATTCCAGCTGCAATGCTTTCCGAAGCTCGGCATTGCGTAACAACGCCAGCGTCAGAACACTCTGAAGAATGATCCATATCTACTTTAGCAATACCTAGTTTGTAGAATAGCTCCCCTGTACCACCACTTGCCTTACCGAGGAGCGCGAGATAGAGGGCATCGCCTTTATTTTCGTTCTCATTTTTTGCATAGTCAAAAAGACTGACATAGCCAGCTTCTGCGTACCATTGCCTATGTATTTGTTTACCGAAGGCAAGGCTATAAGCAAATTCGCTGTCGCTTGTGGTTGACGTTTCGAAGTCGTTATAAGCTACCGTAGCTAATCCATAAGTTTTAGGTGCAGCATTCGCTTGAGAAACTCCAAGCGCCATCGCACCAAGCATCCATAAAAACCGATTCATCTATTTTTTTCCCTCAAAAATAGTACTCTAGTGAAAATTCTATATGGTCGTCTCTTCTTAAGAAAAAGAAGGGGTCATCTTGGTCGTCTGATGAGAAAAAATAACCATCTAACGACCATCGCCAGTTCGCTGACAATCTACTACTTGCTTCGATATAGGCAGAGTACGTTGACGTAGCATCTAAGTCTTTTACAAACCCCACAAGTATTTCACTACCGGCAATATCGTTAGCCATAATACGCAAACCAAGCATCATATCGTTCTGAGCTATAGCAAAGAAATTATCGTCCCGCTCATCATATTGATACTCTGCTAAATAGCCAAGCCCATACCTGCTGCCAAATACACCTTCCTGAGTGTACTCGAACCCCGCAACCAGTGCCGCGAAGTCTTCAGACTGACCTTGTCTATAAATACTTTCCATTTTGAGTAGCCATGCTCCGCTAACCTTAAGTAAATCTACACCTACTTGTTCTATCTGAGCATAATATGGGTTTATGGACAGTTCTCCTGAATCGGAAACTTGTGTAATTAGTTCAGGCTCCCTTGTGGTACCGGAAAAATAAGAAAGCCCTACTTCCCAGTCATCAATCGAAGATTGCCACCTAAGCGCGTAATCAAGGTTACTCTCTTCACTTGCTGATTCGTAAATAGCATCTGAAATCGCCAATGGCGGGCGAAGCCTTCCCTCAGTACCTTGAAACGTTCGCTCGCGGAAATAGGGCAATACGAAAACTGAAAAATTCCCATATTCTGTAAAATATGAAACGTTCACCATAGGTTGGCCTAACTTGGCTTCACCATCTACAGACTCTACCGAATCGGTTTGGTTGATAATGTCCACGAGGTGCACAGATTCAGTTTGCCCCCAAAACACCTTACCTATGCCAATCTTAGTTTCCCAAGTATCTCTGTAATGCGCCCATTGCAATTCTCTAATATCGCCATGGGTGCGTTCACTATCGTGCTCATCCACACGATAAAAAGGATTGAAAATTAGCGTATCTTGGCCATCGTTGAACTCAGCATAGATTTCGGGAGAAAGATACGCTGAAGCATACGTACGCTCTTGCTGCGGATACAACGAATCCTGCAAATAATAACGCAAATCAAGGCCTGCAGAGCCGGTGAACTCTGCAGAACTGGCGAAAGAGGTAAAGTTAATAATTAGTGACAGTGCAACCGCTTTTCTAATCATCGAACTCTCTTCAATCTGTTTTTGTCGAAGTCACTTTCTTGTAAATCTGTGTCGAAAGTTAATTCTTCGGTAATCAAAGACGTCGACTTTTTAGTTTGTACATTTCGCATCAAGCTTTTCATAGGACGCCAAAATTTGTTTTTGTATTGTTTGTAATCAGACAAATAAAGCGTTTTTAACAACGACTCTTTACGGTCAAAAAACTCAACTTTCTGAACACGATAATGTGATTTATCTATCCAAACTTTTTGATAAGAGTATCCTGAGAAATCATATTCTGGAACCTGCTTTAAAACGAAACAGGCCTCCCCGTTTATTTCTTCTTCTCCCAAGAATGTGTACGAAAACTTTTCCACTTCGTACGATGTCATATCTTCAAATGCAAACTCACTACCTACGAAAGGGCCGCTTTTGCTTTGCGATGATATACGCTTTACACGCTTCAACGCTGGCAAGAATATCCATTGTTCATCAGCTTCAAGCGCATGCGAGAAACTTAAAAATGCAGTGCCCTTTACATCTCTAGGAGACTCAAAAACGGTAAGTGCTTTATCTCCGTCATCTTTTACTTCCAGAGACTTAACTTCAAGTTTTCTCGTCGCTTCTTTTCCCTGCGAGTTTTTCAAAAGCATCAGAACTTTTGCCTCGTTAGCGCCCCAACCAGTATCCCTAGCCTTGCGTTCCTTTGCTATAGCGATGGCCTTTTCATCACCCTTTATGTCTGAAGCTAAACCGTAGCTAGCGGTACAACCTAATGTTGCAATCAACACTATTCGCGAGAGAAAATTCATATTAAGACTCCTTCTGGGCCGTTCTAGTGTCCTCTAGCCATGCAAGCAACGCAGGCAGGAAGATAAAATCAACAATTAATGCGGCTACGATAATAATGATTGTCAGCATACCCATATGTGCATTTAAGACAAAGCTTGATGATGCTAACACGGCAAACCCTAAGGTAAGGACAATTGTAGTCGTCGTTAAAGCCATTCCGACAGTTTCAAAGGCATAAACGACACTTTCTTTTGCGTTTAAACCTTGCTCTCTAGCGGTCTGATATTTCGTCAGAAAGTGAACGGTATCATCAACTATTATTCCCATCGTCATACTTATAACGACAGAGAGTGCCATATTTATTTCACCTGAGATAATTCCCCATACTCCAAATCCTATCGCGGCAGGCAGTAGGTTTGTAATTAAACTTATGCCACCAAGCTTTATCGACCTCAAAGCAAATAAAATGAGTACGGAAATTAAGACAAGTGCGAAAACACTTCCCCACACCATGTTTTTCATATTTCGCTCACCGATGTGGGCAAACATCAACGGTGGGCTTGCCGCTTCAATTCTATAATCGTCTGACAGACTCGCAAAATAATCTTTTGCCTCTCTTTCAAGCGTCGTTATATCGCGACTCCCCAAGTTTTTAGTAAGTGCAATTATTCGAAGGGCTGACTTATCTATATCAATCTGGTTACCAAGGTCTAACCCAAATGGCAGAGACATTTCATACAATAATAAATACTGGGATGCGAGCTCGCCGTCGGCGGGTATTACATTAAAGCTTTGGTCATCGCCATTCATGTTTCGGTTCAAGCGTTTAAGCGTATCGGTAAAAGTTAAAACGTGGTTAACTTCACTTCGCGCCCGTAACCATTTAGAAAACTCCTCTATCTGCGCTAAAAAGACAGGGTCTGTGACACCGTATGATTCGTCCGTGTAAATTACGAAGTCAATATTTGACATTCCACCAAGCTTATCTTCGTTTACTTCTACAGCTTGCCTAAACGCACTACGTTCATCGAAATATTTAACCGCAACATCGTTTAAAACATTATTTGTAGCAAATAGGCTAATTCCCACAATTACAAGGAGCGAAATAGGCAGCAATACCCGATGGTGCCGATTAACTAATGTTGCCCACTTCGAGAATACTGAATTATTTACCGAAACAGACGGCTTGAGAGGTCGCAGGGTTAGAAGTGACGGTAATACCGTGAGTGAAAAGACACAAGCCAGCATTACACCAACCGCTGTCATGTTGCCTAAGTGAGAGAGAACAGGTACAGCAGAGAAATTTAGCATAACAAACCCTATAGCAGTAGTTATACTGGTAATGAAAATAGGCTTTTTATTTACCTCAATACTCTTTTTAATTGCATCTTTATTAGCCAACCCTTGGTTTAGGTAGTACTTAACTCCTACTATAATATGAATACAGTCTGCAACAGCAAGTGTTGTGATCATAGTCGGCGCATTTACAGTGGCAGTACTTAAATAAACTCCAAGCCAGCCTGTCAGACCTACAGTAATCGCTACAGAAAAAATCACTACCACTAATGTGAATACCGCGGCCCAAAGTGACTTTACGATCAAAGCAATCGCGATAAAAATTAACAAAAACATTAAGGGTATTAATGTTTCGGCATCTTGCTGTGCAGCCACGGCGAACGCATCGTTCATTATCACCATGCCATTTAAGTAAATGTCATGGTCGGGATATTTACTCTCAAAGTGAGATTTTATTTGTTTCGCAGCTTCGGCTATTTCAATTACTTGCTGGGTTTGATCGCCATCAGGTAACTGAATTGTCGTATCGATAACGGTAACATCTTTTGTTCTTGATATGAGTCGACCGTAGACTTCTGGACTGCGAGAAAGTACTTGAGCGATGTTCGCAATACCTTCTTTAGAGAGCTTCTCTGCAGTAATTAAATCTTCAACAATTAAATCGCCATCGTCATCGAAGGTATTTTGATAATTAGATATAGATTCAACCCTTGTAGACAAAGGTAGTTGCCATGCAGCTTCTGTTAATTCGTTTACTAGCGTAAGCGTGGACGGCTTCAGTACTTGCCCGTCGCTAGGCACAACCATAAATGCAACATTTTCGCTTTTATTGAAAATGTTCTGCATTTCTTCAAATGCAAGCCGTTGTGGATCGTCAGATTCGAAAAATACCTTATAGTCCCCACGGAAATATAAGTTTTGAGCTCCGATAAGAGAAATGGCTGTGACCGCTAGGACAAAAATTAGCGTTATGACAGGGAATCTTATTGCTACTGGCGCGCTGCTAGGTGTGTGACTCATCACAGTATCCTTGGTTTTGTATAACGAAATTTTACATTGAAAACAGCAATTAACATAACCCACACAAAAATTTAATCATCAAAAATAACCGCACTTACGTATAGTTTGTTGATGCAATATGTAGCGGTTTTTCTGATAAGTCTCTGATAATCGGCAACATTAACACTAATTAACATTTAGATTAGCGAATTTTTTTGATCTTTTGAGAATAAGGTGTAGTATTAACTAAAACAACTGGTCAGATGAGCGGATGAGTTATTATGAGTATCAGAACTAGCTTAAAAAAAGTATTACCCCCAATTTCAGTCACAGAACAAGAAGCCCTAGACGCGGGTGACGTGTGGATTGAATCTTCTATTTATCAGGGTAAGCCTGACATGCAGGCATTACGTGATATCCCTCAGGCAAAACTGAGTGCGGATGAACAAGCATTCATGGACGGTCCAGTAGCTGAATTATTGAATATGATCGATGATTTCGAGCTTGGTAACGGTAAGCACATCCCTCAAGAAGTTTTAGACTTCCTTGGTAAGAACCGTTTCTTCTCTATGATCATTCCAAAGAAATTTGGTGGCCTTGAATTCAGTCCTTATGCAAACTCGACTATCGTTGCAACAATTGCTGCGAAAAGCGGTGCAATTGCGGTAACTGTGATGGTACCTAACTCGTTAGGCCCGGGTGAGCTTCTAATGCACTACGGTACAAACGAGCAGCAAGACTACTGGCTACCTCGCCTTGCGGATGGTCGCGACATTCCTTGTTTCGCGCTAACAAGCCCAGAGGCAGGGTCAGACGCAGGTGCTATTCCTGATGCGGCTATCGTTACTAAAGGCGAATACAATGGCGAAGAAGTACTTGGCCTTCGTGTAAGCTGGGACAAGCGCTATATTACGCTTGCGCCAATTGCGACTGTACTTGGTCTTGCATTTAAAGTATTCGACCCAGACCAACTACTTGGCGACAAATTAGAACTAGGCATCACGTGTGCCCTTCTTCCTAAGTCGCACCCAGGTGTTGAGCTAGGTAACCGCCATGACCCTATGGGAGTACGTTTCTATAACGGTACTACTCGTGGTCAAGACGTGTTTATTCCTATGGATTTCATCATTGGTGGTCAAAAGAACATTGGTCGTGGCTGGCAGATGCTAGTGAGCTGCCTTGGGGCAGGTCGCGGTATTTCACTTCCGGCAATGGGTGTGGCTACAGCACAATCTGCATTTAAAGGCACTGTTGAGTATTCATTCGTGCGTGAGCAATTTGGTCTTCCAATTGGTCGCTTTGAAGGTATTCAGGAAAAAATGGCAGACATCGCAGGTAAGACGTTCTTACTTGAAGCGATGCGTGTATTAACCACTGAAGGTCTTGGTCTAGGCGTTAAGCCATCGGTAGTAACGGCAATTGCTAAGTACCACATGACTGAACTTGGTCGCGACGTGATGAACTCTGCTATGGATATCCAAGCGGGTAAAGCGATTCAACGTGGTCCTCAAAATACATTAGCGGGCGGTTATGCTGCACTTCCTATCGCAATTACGGTAGAGGGCGCGAACATTCTTACTCGTAACCTGATGATCTTTGGTCAAGGTGCGATGCGTTGTCACCCTTACCTTAAAGATATGGTTGACCTTATTCACAGTAACGAAAGTTCAGCGGATGCAGAGTTTAACAAAGTACTTCGCAAAACCGTTGGCTTCAGTGTTAAGAACGCGTTCCGCAGCTTAGGTAAAGGCTACCTACCTTTCCTACGTGAAAGCGAATCGGCATTACCAGAAGTTCGTAAGTACGAGAAGCGTGTTAACAGCATCTCTGCAAAACTAGCGCCACTTGCTGACCTATCGCTTGCGGTACTAGGCGGTGACCTTAAGAAAGCTGAGCTTCTATCAGCGCGTCTAGGTGATGTAATGAGTTATCTATACGGTGCGATGGCAGCAATTCGTTTCTACGAGCAGCGCATTGAAGATAGAAAGCTTGCACTTCCGTACTTTGAGTACGCTATGCAATGGTCTCTACAACAAGCTGATCAGGCAATTGTTAACTTCATCAACAATTTCCCGAACACAGCTACACGCGGTCTAATGCGTCTTCTTACCAATACCTATACAAACAGTGTAGCGGGTATTAGCGACGACTTAGTACGTGAGCTATCAATTGCTTCAATGCAAGACAATAGCGTGAAAGATCAGCTTACACACCTTGTACGTGTTAGCCCTGGTGATGGTAACGACATTAACGAGCAAGCGTTTAAAGCGAAACACGCAGTAGCGCACCTTCTTGGTAAAGTGCAAAAAGCACTTCGCAAAGAGCCTGTAGTGCCGTTCATCTCTTTTGAGCATGCACTTAACAAGCTGCAGGAAAAAGGTGTGGTAACTGCTGATGAAGCAGCTAAGCTTCACGACTATAACGAAAAGCGCAAGCTAGCAGTGCGTGTAGACGAGTACACGTTCGATATGGAACTTGTTCCAGCGTCACAAACGCTTAAAGCAATTGATGGCGGTCAAAACGCTGCGTAAAAAGTAATCATGCGGTTACATTGACACAAAGCCCTGTCACTCTTCTGGTGACAGGGCTTTTTTATGCACTCAAATCTGAGGCTCGCTCCCTTTCTATTGTTTAATTCGTGCTCTATCCTTTAGTTAATCTCATCTCTTAACGAAAGGATCTGTGCTGTGATAAAAGCGCTAGTTTTAATAAATAAAAGCGTTTCCTCTCTCTTTTTAGTTTTATCGTTATCTTTGCCGTTTTGTACCTTAGCTCATGATAATGGACAAAATTTCATCGTAGGCGAACTTAACCACCCTCGCGTGACTAGTTTCTATAAACCTTTAATACAACGCGCTTATCGAGATATTGGAATAGAAGTAACATTTGAGAAAGTTGGAGGTGAGCGAGGGCTTCGACTGTTAAACGAAGGAATGACAGATGCAGATGTTATTCGTTACGATGTGGTCTCACAACCTGACAATAATATTATTATTGTCCCACCTGCCCTCTCCCATGGTGCATCATTTTTGCTGTGTATTAGAGGGGCCCAGTGCGATAAAAGCGTTATTCAAAATCCAGATAAAGCAATAGCCGTTACCACGCGTTTTTTCTACAATATGCACGTAAACCCAGATGAGCTTAGCGCCAATATCTTTGAATTTGACGATTATAATCACGTCATCAGTTTATTGTTAAATGGCAGATTTGATTACGCCATTTTACCGAGTGACTATTCAGAAAAAGCTATTTTTGAGCAGTCAGGGATAAAATACATTTCACTCGTAGAACATGAGCTAGTCCATGTTATTCACAAAAAGCACTCCCATTTACTAGAACGTCTATCCGCCGCCATAGCTAAGCAGCTTTCGCTGGAAAAAAGTAATAACACATGATACAAATAAAAACGCCCACCTCAGTATAAAGTGGGCGTTTGAAAGACTTTGATATTTAACGCGCTACATATTTCGCTTAGACAACATCTAACCTTTTTAGGCGTTAAACAATCTCGTTTTAGTCAAACATATATTTAAGTGAAAGCACGGTAGTACGACCATTTAAAGGACGGGCTCGCACGTAACTGCCCACCTCAGCTGAGCCCTCTTCAGACTCTGTAATGATAAACTCGTCCGTTGCGTTGTTCACATTTAGTGATACGGAGAACTGATCGTTAACCCAATAAGTCGCAAATAAATTGACTAGATTATAACCTTCCTGCTTAAGATCGTTGTTATCTTGAACATAGTACTCAGTCGAGCCTTGCAATGAAGCACCCACCGACCAGTAGTCTGTAACGTACTCAGGCGTAATCGTCCAAATCCAGTCTGCCTGACGGCGAGGCGTGTTACCTTCTAATGCCGGATTGTTAACGTCGTCACTGATCTCAGCATCAGTCCATGTTAAGTTACCTGAAACAACGAAGTTGCCCGTTGCATTCCAACGCCCTTCTAACTCAAGACCTGTTGCTTCGTACTCACGCATGAAGGTCAAACCGCTTGTCACTTCAGCTTGCGTATCTTCAGTAACAGTATCAAACAAGGTAGCGTTAACCATTAGGTCTTTTGTGCCGTACTTATAGCCAATTTCAAACTGCTTAGTTGTATCGTAACCCGAAGTCGTGCTTGTCAGGCTACCGTCCGCGTTTAGTGTACCGCCAATCTGAAGTAAACGATCAGCAATCGCTCGGCCGCCTTTCGAGTAGCGAGCGAAAAAAGTTTGGCTGTCGTTTAGAAGGTAAGAGCCACCAATAGAGTAAGACGTGTTGTTCGCACTGTAATCTACGATTTGAGAAGCAGCACCTGCGCGGTTTAGGTTAATCACACCACCGCTGATGAAACCACTGTTAGTAGCAGACGCATCTTCAATTTGCTCAATAACACCGTTGCCGTTTAGGTCGAAATCAGCGTTACCACCACAGCAAGAACTAATAAGTTCACCAGAAGCCTCCGTGGTATCGTGACGTACCGAGGCATCAATAACAATGTTGTCCGATAGTTCGAAACCCACGTTCATATAAGGGGCTTTTGTTACGTAGTTAAGATCCCATTCCCAAGAAAGGAAGCTTGCCGATAGTAAACCATCAGATACTAGCTCAACGCCGTCAGCATCAGTGATAGTGAGCAATTGAGAATTGTCACCATCGAGTGTTTGAATAAACGTCTGCCAGCTTGACCAACTTGTAGCAATATCTTGATTCGAGTAGTAGTAACCCACCGTTAAGTCGATACCGTTATCAAATTCTTTACGCAAGCTAAAATCGTTGATCATGTTGCCAAGATCGTTGATACGCGTATCAAACTGAAGGTTTGTGAATGCTTGCCCCGTATACACTTCACCTGCGCCAGGGCCGTTGGCTAATACTACGCTTGTGCTGTCACAATTTAGCGCATTGCCATCACCGTCGGTTGCACCAGCGCAAAGTGCTGAAGCAAAATTAGACACATCACCTGGGCCAGCTGGGAAACCATCAGTGAACGGTGCGATGAAGCCACCAGAAATGTCTGAAATACGGAATTTATTTAATAAGAACAAGTTCTCAGCCACTTCAAGGTCAACTTCTATGCCAAATGAATTTACTTTTGACTCGATACCGTCGCGAACATCACGGTTTTCCGGGTTACCGAAGCTGTCGAAAGTAGAAATATTCGTGTTGTAAGCTGAGTTTAATGCTTGTGAACTTGCATCGTAGCCTGGAACTGGGCCATATTCCCCGTCACCTTTCACTAACACTGGAGACGGTAAATATGTCGATACTTTGTCATCAAGGTTTTTGTAAAAGAAACGGACGTGGCCGTTATCCAGCATCTTAGTGATATTAAACTTAACTTGGCCACCTTGGTCACCGTTGTAGCCCGTTTCACGAGGGCCTTCACCGCCACGAGCAAAGCCTGCAATGTGATAATAAAGGTCGTCACTGATTTCGCCACCGTAACGAAAATCTAGACGGAACTCTTCATAATCAACACCAAATGAAGTACCGATAGCGCCGCCACCTACTTCACCAGTGTTACTGATTAAGTTGATTACACCGCCTGGAGAGTTACTCGCAAACGTTGACGCTGAACCACCACGTACTGCTTCAACATTCGCCACTGACCAGTCGTAACGTAGAAAGTTATCCGCGTTACCAAAGTTAATGTCACCATATTCTAATACTGGTAAACCGTCTTCATGAAGCTGAAGAAATTTAGAACCGCCTGTCGCTAGCGGAATACCACGAATAGTGATGTTTGCGTTACCGCCACCACCAGAAGACTCAGCGCGAATACCAGGAAGTGCGCGGAAAACTTCGGCTGTTGAACGTGGAGCGAGTTTTAAAATATCTTCCTCGTCAAATGCGCTTACAGAAACACTCGCTTCCTGCATGGTGGCGCCACCGGGTGCAGCGGTTACTACGATCTGTTCAAACTTTTCTTTAGCCTTTACTTCTGTGTTAGATGTTGCTGTTTCTTGCGCAACCGTAGCTCCGGTAAACGCTGTGCAAATGGCAAGAGTAAATGCGTTGAGTGTGTGATGTTTTTTCATGTTTTTCTCCGGCAATGTGTTGGAGTTGTTAAACCTAAGTAGAATCTTCCCTAAAACTAATAGGGTTAATAACAACACAACAAACTTAATCGATTAAGAATCTATAACAAAAAAACAACATTGTAAATATACTGTGAAATATTTATTCCAATAACTATCTAAAAAAGACTTTCCATGTTAAAAACATTACACTCACTTAAGCAGAGAATGAACCTTAACACTAATTTACTAACAAAATATTTCATCGATTAAGATGATTTAATAGGATAAGGAAAAAACTAAAGAAGTAATTCATCACTTTGTAGTTAGTCCCCAGGTTATCTCGCTGAACTTTGGTCTCATTCAAACTATCAATGAAAAAACGTACTATATTGTAGCTGTACGTATTTTTGCGTTAACCAAAACTAGATTAATAAGTCTCTCAGACTAATACGTAGTTACGAAATATCCCTTATGCAGGCAATAAGCACTACCTAAAGGTTTTAGAAGGTTGAATAGAAAAGAAGATATAATCTCTAAGGTCGAAATAGAAAGAGATACCACCGACATGCTTTTAGGCAACAGTTTTGTCGGCCTTCTTATGACTATATTCGCGTTTTCAGGCCTCGTTTTTTTCTTCGAAAACGATGAGCCGTCGATCTTTACACATAAGCTGCAAGTGTGGATTGCTATGATGAGCATTTCCATCGCCCGCCTTTTAGACTCCCTTTATTGGCGAGCTAATTTAGCCGGCAAAATGTATAACCCTCGTCCTGCCCTAATAAGGTTTTCTGTGGGCTTATACATAACTGGAACAATATGGGCCCTTTATTCAATTTTATTCTATTCATCCATGGCTACCGTAGAGCTTGCAGCAACTATGGTGGTACTCTCAGCTATGGCGGGTGGAGCAGGAACCGTGCTATCGCCAAACAAAAAGCTTGTGAGTTTCTATTCTACAGCTCTTCTTGTCCCGATGTCGCTTTGTGCTGTTACAGACGAAGAGGGAAAATTCTTTATTTTAGGTGTACTAGGCTTAGTTTTTTGGTTCGGTATTTTTACGAGTGCTTTCCGTTACAACAAGTTTTTTATAAATACGCTACACCTGAAAGCAAGAAATAATAGCCTTGTCGAACAGATGAAGACAGAGCGTAGCGAGACCGAGAAAATCAATCAGTTACTTATAGCGTCCAATGAAAAGCTAGATGCCTCTAACGCTACGCTTGAAGCTGAAGTCGAACGACGAACCGCTGATCTCTATAAGCTTTCTAATAGAGACCCACTGACTAACTTACTCAATCGAAACGGTTTTTTAAAGCACCTGAATAACTTACTTGATACTACGCGAGCACTTGATAATTCATTAGCATTGTTGTTTATCGACCTAGACGGCTTTAAGCAAGTGAACGATAGCCTGGGCCATAAGATTGGAGACATAGTACTGGCGGAAATAGCAAACCGATTACGCGACTATACAGAAGAAAACCATCTTGGCAGGTGGGGTGGTGACGAATTTGTTGCAGTTATCCCCTACGCGAATGTCGACACGGCCAAAGCAGTCGCTCACGCCATGAGAAGCGGTGTAACCGTGCCTATCATTGCAAATGATAACCAGGTAACTCTTGATGCAACAATTGGCATAGCCATGTTTCCCGAACACGGTGAAACTGCTGTTGATTTGATTCAACAAGCCGACTTGACTATGTACGATCAAAAACGCGAACAACGCGGCTCTATTGGTGTCTTCAGCCAAGCACTTCACCAAGAAATTAAACGAGAGCAACAACTTTGCGAACGTTTACGCTGTGCTATCGATAACAGCGAATTTACCGTTTTCTATCAGCCCATTATGGATGTAGCATCAAATACGCTTTCTTCGGTAGAGGCCCTGCTTAGATGGAAATGTGATGATGAAAGTATTTCTCCAGCCGTGTTTATTCCACTTGCTGAGCGTAGTGGGCTTATGCCGGAGATAGGTGCTTGGGTGTTAAACCGCGCACTAATAGATCTATCGCACTGGCAGTTTAAACAAGGCCTTGCAATGTCAATTAATGTGTCGGTCTCTCAACTGCTTGATGATAGTTTCCTTAAAACGGTAGATAACGCCCTGAAGACTACCCAAATCTCTTCGGCGCGGCTTCATTTGGAAATTACAGAAAGTGTTTTCGCTAGCGATAAAGAAGTGGTAAGCGTAAAAGTTAATGAACTTGTAGCTCGAGGAATTAAAGTTTCTATTGATGATTTTGGGACGGGCTACTCATCATTGAGCCGCCTACAGTCAATGCCATGCGATTTTATTAAAATTGACCGTTCTTTTGTACAGAATAGCTCTGAAGAGAGTGATACCATAATAAGAGCGACACTTTTAATGGCAAAAGAGTTTGGCTGTAAGACTATTGCAGAAGGGATTGAGACCGAAGAGCAAAAGCTTCATCTTGCTCAACTAGGTACTGATTACTTGCAAGGTTTTTACTTTGCTAAACCTATGAACGCCGGCGACCTAATCTCTTGGTATAACGAAAATTATTAATCACCATGGCTCAACTTTATTTTTATTACTCTGCAATGAATGCAGGAAAATCTACTTCTTTACTTCAATCTGCCTATAACTACCGCGAACGCGGAATGCATTCCATTATCTATACAGCTGCGCTAGATGACAGATACGGCGTTGGCAAAGTAACATCACGTATTGGTTTACAGGCTGACGCTAAGTTATACGCCAAAGGCGACGACTTATACGCGTCGATAAGTAAAGATTACGAAGCACGTAAGCCCGACTGCGTATTTATTGACGAAGCCCAATTCTTAACGAAAGCGCAAGTAAAGCAGTTGGTAGACGTTGTTGATGAACTAGGGGTCCCCGTTCTGGCTTACGGACTACGAACCGACTTTTTAGGCGAAACCTTTGAAGGCAGTCATTACTTACTGGCTTGGGCGGACAAGCTGTCGGAGTTAAAAACGGTCTGTCATTGCGGTAAAAAAGCAAGTTTTGTTGTGCGTTTGGACGAGAATGGCAATGCCGTAAAAAATGGTGACCAAGTTCAAATAGGTGGTAACGATACTTACGAATCGATGTGCCGAAAGCACTTCAAAGAGTTAGTGTGGGACTAGGCTTAAACCATCAAAATTCTTGTAATCCCCCCTAACCTTTCACTTCATTACAGTTTCTCACTGTTACCTAACGAACGTTCTTAAAATAGAAAGCAAGTTGCCGAAAGGGACTTGCTTTTCTAACCCCCAGTACGCATTTTGTGAATCGCACTGGTTTATTTAAATCCATCACTTAAGCTTAGGCTTAACAACTTTCGACAAATTTCCTTCCCTCTGCCTATAACGCTCAAGCATTTAAGCCCCAACTTGCACAGCTGCTAACCTGACACTATTGTTAAACTGCTGTAAATAAAAACTATACTCAAAACACTAGCAAGGACACGGCATGAAGCACACAAACACATTTAAGCCTGCGTTAATTACCCTATCAATCTCGATAGCGCTGCACGGAGCCTCAGCAATAGCGCAAGAAGCAACAGACGAGTCACAAGTTGAAGTTATTCAAGTATCAGGTATTCGAGGCTCGCTAATTCGAGCCCAAGCGGTAAAGATGGACAACGACTCTATTGTAGAAGCCATTTCAGCAGAGGACATAGGTAAGCTTCCAGACTCATCCATCGCCGAGTCCTTGGCGCGATTGCCTGGCGTCTCTGGTGAACGGGTTGGAGGAAGAACGTCGGGAATATCTGTTCGAGGCTTTAAAGAAGACTTCACAGGCACTTCGCTAAATGGCCGAGAACTTATTGGTATCGGCGACAACCGTGGTGTTGAATACGACTTGTATCCTGCGGAAATAATGACAGGGGCGACTATTTATAAGACGTCGGATGCGTCACTACTTGTACAAGGTATAGGCGGTACGGTTGACCTTCAAACAGTACGTCCTTTAGCAGCGCAAGAAACATTAACCCTAACCGGCGTTTATGAACTCGGCAGTAACGATTCTGACAACCCCGAGTTTGATAACAGCGGTAATCGATTTGCCCTTTCATTTGTAGAGAAATTTGCAGACGACACCGTAGGCCTAGCGCTCGCCATTGCTTCTACCGAATCGCCAAGGAATGAAAGGAAGTACGGCGTGTGGGGCTATGGTGAAAACGATGACGGACAGATACTCCCGTTTGGGTTAGACACTCAAGCCATTAGCCGTGTGCTAGAACGCGACACGATTTCAGCCATTCTGCAATGGCGTCCAACCGATAGACTAGATATTGTATTTGATGCCCTTGATATTGATTACTCTGACTCGGGCGTTATCCGCGGCTTTATTGAACCCTTTGCAGCGGCAGACGTTAACGGTAGCGGTGTTAATAGTTCAGGTACACAAGTTAACGCAAACCCTGTACTTAGGACGGACCCCGCCCAAAAAGATGGCGAGCTTCAGACCTTTGGTTTAAATATAAAATACGACATAAGCGATGATTGGTCAGTAACGCTGGATGTCGCAGATAGCGAATCAAATAAACGGGACTTACGCGGCGAATCTTACGCGGGTCTTGCCCGCTCCGGTGCGCTCGATGGGAACCAGCTCGGTCAGCGTCAATTTCAAATGAGCGCCGATGGTATTACATTCACTGATAGTAGCGGCCTGGACGCATTTTCTGACCCAACTTTACTTCAGCTGGCTGGCCCTCAGGTCTGGGGTGGCGGAATGGCCAATATTGCCGACCAATTTGCTACTGATGTCCTGCAAGCAAACGGCCAACCCTACAGCTACTTCAATGCGCAAGACGGCTTTTTGAACTTCGCCGATTTTGAAGAAGAGTTGACCACCGTGCGCTTTGAAGCGGTAGGCTATGTTGAATGGAGTATTTTCAATACCTTTACTGTAGGTATTAACTACAGCGATAGATACAAAGCAAAAGATAACAAAGGGTTCTTCGCCACAGCTTCATCTTATCCTTTTTCAGGTGCTATTCCCGAGCAATACCTATATAACGGGCTCGCTGACTTAACGTGGGCGGGAATGGGCAAGGTAGTAGCGTATAACGGTTTTGCGCCATACAATGATGGCGAGTACACACTAAACGATGCCGGACTGTTAGAACCCGATCGTTTAGGCGATACTTACACGGTAGATGAAGAAGTCACCACCTTTTATGCACAGTTAGACTTTGAAACCGAGTTACAGGGCTTTAATGTTAAAGGCAATGTGGGGGCTCAATATGTGCAAACTGATCAAAGCTCATCAGGTTTTATTGGTATTGTTGGACCAAACTTTGCCGTATGTGATGATGATGGTAATGGGGCTGTCGATGTCGACTGTATAATAAACGACGGCGATGACTATTCTCATTTCCTACCGAGCTTAAACGTAAGTGTAGAGCTGAATGAAAACCGTTATTTACGCTTTGGCGCATCAAAAACGATAAGCCGTGCTCGAATCGATCAGATGAAGGCATCAGGTTTTGTGAAATTTGACCAAAATATAGAGCTGATCGCTACAGAGAACTCTGAAGAAGCGGTAAGAGAATTTGGTTCGCCGTGGTCAAAGTTCACCGGAAACCCTACCCTTCGCCCGCTTGAAGCTAATAATTTTGACTTATCTTTTGAAAACTATTTCGATGAAGAGGGTTACGTATCAGTTGCGCTTTTTTACAAAGACTTAGTCAACTGGACCCGTGACGGTAATCAGCTCATCGACTTTACAAACGATGTCACGAATGACGGGGCAAACTACTTCATTCCTGGATTTCATGACAGGGTGATAGATGTGGCAGGCAATTATGGCCCACAGGATACGCCTTATGAAGTGGGCGATTTAGTAACGCCGCCAGATCAGGGGTTCTATTCGTTCTTTGAAGATGGCCTTGAAGGTGAAATGAAAGGTATTGAGCTAACGGCCAATATTCCTTTGAAAATAATGGCAGATACGCTGGATGGCTTTGGTATTGCCGCGTCAGCAACCATTCTAGATGCTGAACTTGAAGATGGCACTGCTATCCCAGGTCAGTCAGACAATACATACAGTATCACGGCTTACTACGAAGTTAACGGGTTCGAAATCAGGGTGGCCGCGACTGACCGTTCAGAGTTTCTTACTTATCAACGTGGGGGCTCTAATAAGATTGAAGCTGCCACGCGGGATGCCGTCACTCAGGTTGATGCACAAATCAGTTATGACTTTGCAGACAGTGGCATTGCGTATTTAGAAGGGCTAAGAGTTTCTCTTCAAGGCGTTAATCTGACCGATGAAAAAGAAGAAACCATTGATGATGCGGGCATTGTTACCCTCCGCCGAGAATTTGGCCCCTCATACATGCTTAATTTAAATTACGCTTTCTACTAAAAAGCATTGAGCATATCTGACCTCGCAAAAGGTTAATAAGGCGCACTAAATTCAGGCGTCTTATTAACCTTTTCGACAAAGCTTTTTTATACGGTCTCTCCAACGCGAAGCTCGAAAGGCAACGTACTTTTGGTAGAAACCATATTAAGTAGCGCTTTGGTTGCTTCAACACCTTTACTTGCACTAGATTGGCATACGGTAGTCAGACTAGGTCGTGCACGCTCAGCTTCTTCGATACCATCAAAACCGGTTATCTTAAGCTCTTCTGGAACGTTAACTCCCATATCTAAGGCTAAGTTAAGCAACTCCAGCGCTATAATATCACTCATACACAAGACTACATTGGGTCTCGGAGAGCTGGTCAGCACTTCTTTGGCTGCCTGCCTTGCAAAGTGTCGATCACTTTCTGGAAGGTGCCATATACGTTCATTGCTTACCGTAATATTTTTCTCTTCAGCAGCCTTTAAATACCCATCAAGACGACGGTGGGCAATTGAGCTATCTACATCAATCAATGGACTATCATAGATACGACACGTAGAGGGTGAATCGATAAGGCGTAGTCCAAATATGGCCACATTGTCACCTTCTTTTAATGCATGGGACGCAACGCGATACGCTGCTTCTTCGTTATCTATATTAATAGACGGTTTATCTTCAATATCAAAATCAACCGTAACGACCGGCTTAGGAGATACCGCTAGTTCTTTTACCAAATTACTGTTGCGTGGCTGACCATAGCAGATAAAGCCGTCAACAAAATCAACAACATCAAGGAGGCTATTTGAGTCACCAGCATAAAGTAGTAAGTGCTTCCCATTCTCCTGAAGGGCGGATGATACCCCTTTGATAAATGTGCTAGCTACGGGGTCACTCACCATGTAAGAAATACTATCGGCGAGTACTAAAGCCACAATATTTGAGGTGCCCTTTCTAAGGATTTGCGCTGCTTTGTTCGGGCCACTGTAACCAATCCTTTTACACTGTGCCAAAATCTCTTCGCGCTTCGCTTTGGATAATTGGTCAGGACGATTAAACGCATTTGAAATGGTTGCCGTTGATACGCCTAACTGCTCAGCAACATCTTTAAGGGTAAGTTTCGTTTTATTCATTGTTATTAGCTCTTTTAACGAGACTTACTACCCTGAGTTGTAATTAAAAAAGGGTAGCAAGCGTGCGCTTCGACTACCCTTTGACTATAACATTAACTTAAACGTTTAACGCAGTTTTTAACTACGAACTTGGCGTTTGAGTCTAAAATATATTGGCAAGTTTAATATTAAGAAACTGGCGCCTTATCTCGTACCGAAAATTTTATCCCCAGCATCACCTAGGCCCGGCAGTATGTAGCCTTTTTCATTCAATCTTTCATCAATAGCAGCTGTGAATATATCAACATCTGGATGGGCATCAACAACGGCTTTAATGCCTTCTGGTGCGGCAACAAGGAACAGCCCCATAATTCTACGGCAACCTTTCTTTTTAAGTAGGTCAATAGTAGCAATCAGGGTTCCGCCTGTGGCAAGCATAGGGTCTACAATCAACGCAGTACGCTCGTCGATATTTTTTACCACCTTATCAAAGTAGGCAACGGGCTGAAGGGTTTCTTCGTCGCGATATAGACCAACCACACTAATTTTTGCATTTGGGATTAACTCTAGTACACCTTCAAGCATGCCCAAGCCGGCGCGAAGAATAGGCACTACGGTTATCTTCTTGCCTTTTATTTGTCTTACTTCCACCTCGTCGCCAGACCAGCTTTTTATGGTCGCGCGTTCTGTAGGCAGAGTTCGCGTTGCTTCATAGGTCAGCAAATTTCCCACTTCAGAGGCAAGCTCGCGAAAATCTTTGCTACTAATTTTGGCATTTCGCATAAGCCCTAGTTTATGCGCAATAAGCGGATGGGTAATTTCGTGAACGGCCATGTAAGACTCCTTGTAATCGATTCCACTATATTTTAACCCAGCCGTGCCTTAGTTAAAGCGATTAGTCGTAAAAATATGTTTATTCAATGCTTACTTAGTAAACCTCTGGCAGATTTCACTAAAACCCACTTGTTACCTGCGCACTACCTTTGCTAATTATTCAACCGTCTTAGAAGTTATTTATGATGTGTATGAGCGCTACTAATCTACCCAACTTGTAAAGTAGCGCCGTCGGGCATAGTCACTTCAATTTTCATATTTCCCCCAACGGCCGCTAAATATGCTGCTGCGCGTTGAAGAGAAACATCTTGAATACGCTTAGATTCCAGCTTACTCACGCCAGAGGCAGTGACAGATAATGCCATCGCTACGACTTCTTGTTTCACTCTATGCTGCTTTCTTATGTCACCTAGTGTAATTTCTTTCATTGTTTTTTTACCGAGAATTTCGGGCATAAAAAAAGCCCAGATGGTGGTACCTTCTGGGCTTTTGCAAAACGTTCTTACCTGCAGTGCCCAGAAGCCAATACTTGCCCCTGAACACCGACGGTCAGGTGCAATCAGTAATTAAAATTATAAAAATAACCAGTTGAAACGTTTCGCATAATAATTCTCTTTTTACAATGTACTTGTACAAACGGCATTCTGCCGAGACTAAGTAAAATAGTGGGGGCTAATGGTTATTATTTGAAAACAATAGCCGCCTCGTGTCACTTATCCTTAACCATACCATGTAGATAAGCAATAGCAATGACTTTCCAAAAAGGAAAGTACGCAAGACAAGTTGAACACTGCCGTTTTAAGAACAGGACGAACTTAGAAAAATAACTTCAGAACCCACCTTTGCTTGTTTAAGTGAAGCGAGAAAGCGTGGTACAAGCTCGCTTCCCTCTTCAGGAGACCAGTTTGCAAAACCTTTATCATCAGTCACTTCATACGGCCCTTGCTTAACTTCCATAAATACCACTGGGCTAGAGCACACAGTTGCATGCCAAGTATTCGGAGGAATTTCGATTCCACTTGTTTCACCATTCGCCGCTAACGTTACTCTTTCTGTAACTACGCCTTCATCGTTGAAAAATAGAATATCTAATTCACCTTCCATTATCATGAAAAACTCCCATTTATGCGCCTGCACATGTCTGTGAGGCCGCACGTAAGAGTCTGGCATCATGGCAATGAAAAGACGTTGAACCATATCAGTATAAGATTTGTGAACGTTAAAATTAGCTCGGCGGCGAGGACTCTCTGCTGCTTTCTGTTTTAAGTCACTAAACAATGCTTTATCAAAATACTTAATATCGTCCAATGTCATTTCCTAACTAATGCTTGGGTATTGCATTAAAGCCTATCGCTTCTCTCTCTAATTCCGCAAGCATCAAAAGCTATCATTTGTTTTTCTTCATTCTGCGGCTTTGCTCTTGACGCTTTTCTTCTCGCTTTTCTTTCCTATCTTTCTTATCTGGCGTCAACGAGCCTGTTTTGAATTTTGCTTTACGCTTGGCTTTCGCTTCAGCTTTCTTCGCCGCTTCAAGTGCCATTTCCTCTTTTTCGACTTCCAGCATTTCTGGTGTCTCTAGCGTTATTCGCCCCAACTTACCCGACTGCAGTTCTTTAAGCAGGATCTCGCATATCTTATGAAGATTTACGCGACCACCCGCTTGAATTGCTCCGCGGTTTTTGGCGGCGGCTTCCAGAAACTCAATTTCAGTATCTGGTAATTCGGTTAGCTTATAGCGCTCCTTCATTACCTCTGGATACGCTTTAATGAGGTAATCTGCCGCAAAAAAACCCACATCGTCGTATTCCATGGCGGTATTTTTAACAGCGCCTGATGACGCTAACCGGTAAATGGAATGTGGATTTTCAAGCTTAGGCCAAAGTACGCCTGGTGTATCAAACAAGATAATACCGCTGCCTAAATTAATGCGCTGCTGGCTTTTTGTAACGGCTGGCTCGTTACCTGTTTTCGCGATGATTCGGTCGGCCAAAATATTAATTAGCGTCGATTTACCCACATTAGGTATACCCGTGATCATAGCTTTTATTGCTTTGGGCTGACCTTCTTTATACGAACAAATGCTTTTAACCAGCTGCATTATTTGCTTGCTATTGCCCGGGTTATCGCTAGAGGTCGTAATCGTCTTCACGCCGCGCTCTTTCTCTAAGCTTTCCTGCCAGCGCGCAGTTATTTCTGGGTCTGCCAGATCGTACTTGTTAAGAATTTTAATACAGGGCTTATCGCCGCGTATTTTTGCAATTTCAGGGTTTTCACTGGAATATGGAATACGTGCGTCAAGCACCTCAATAAGAATGTCTACTTGATTAAGCGACTCTTTAATTTCTTTCAGGGCTTTGTGCATATGCCCAGGGAACCATTGTAATGCCATGGTTGTTTCCTATCGTAATCGAGTTGAGGGAAGTGTGCTTAACGGGTTAATTCATAAGCGCAGATATTCACAGCGCTGGCTAAGTTTAACGAGTCAATCTTACCACTTCCCGCAATGGTATACGCCGTTGCGTTAAGCTTTGATAGCGCTTCAACAGGCACGCCGCGTGCTTCATTGCCAAAGAGATAACACTGGTAATCACCAAAGGTGTTAGAGGTAATATTGTTACCATTCATATCCAAGAAGGCGAAACGTTCGAACCGCTCGCCTAGGCTTTCAAGCGCTACATTTAATTCCATGTTCACATGGAAAATAGCTCCCATACTTGAACGCACAACTTTCGAGTTGTATGGATCTACACTGTTCGGGCTTAGTAGTAGCGTAAAATCGCCAAACCACGCGAGGGTTCTTAGTATGGTGCCCAAATTGCCAGGGTCTTGTACCTCATACAAATAGATGTACTTTTGGTTACTTAGTGTGTTTTCAGAAATGTTGGTTTGTGAACGCTCTAAACTTAAGGAAGCGTTAGGAAGTGGAACACGAGCAATAATACCTTGAGGTGACTTAGTATCGCTTAGTTGCTGCATTTGTTGCGACGATACTGTTTCTATCCTCATCCCTTCAAGCTTTATAGCATCGTTAGAGGCAGGAAGTCTTTCTTTTACCCACGCCTCATACTCAGCCGTTACATAGAGGGTGATATCACCTAAAGTACTGCTGTCATGCTGAGCAACATTAATTAACTCTAAAACTAAGTGCTCCCCTTCCACCAAATAGAATCCGAACTGCGTTCTAAATTTCTTTTGATGAAGCTTTTTCACATCACTTAGTTTCATTTGCACTGCCCTTTTTATAACTTTCGGCGCAAGTGTAAGGTATGAAACCCGAAACGCAAAGCGGCAAGGCTCAATTGTGAAATAAATAATGAGGTAAAAAGGCTGTAGTGGAAAATACGGGCTGAAGATTGATGTAAAGAGGACGCAGCATAAAGAAGCTTACTGCAGAACTTCCGCAAGTTATCACCGATATTCATAGCACATATCCCGAAGATGATGCGTAAAGCACTATCATAATAGATATCAATTACCTACAATCACTGCTAGAAAGTTGCGCTTGATAAAGTGTGACGTACATTTACTCTTACCCCTACAGTAACAGGACATACCATGGCGTTTAATTTAGCTATTAGTAACGATATTGCAGTAATCACCTTTGACGACGGAAAAGTTAACGCCGTAGGCTTTGAGCTTATACAACAGTTCAATGACGCCTTAGATGAAGCAGAGCAAAACGCAAAAGCAGTTGTTTTACACGGTGGTGAAGGCAAGTTTTGCGGCGGGTTTGATTTATCAGTAATGAAAGCCGACGACAAAGCAAAACAACACGAATTGGTATCAAAAGGCGCTGATTTAATTGTGCGACTTTATAGTTTTCCGCTGCCTGTTGTTGTTGCTGCTGAAGGTCACAGTATTGCCATGGGCGCTATTATGCTTATGGCTGCCGACTTACGTATCGGTAAAGATGCAGACACTAAGTATGGCCTTAATGAAACCGCCATTGGCATGGTGCTGCCGCCATTCGGTATGGAACTAGCCAAAGCCAGACTCGCCAATACTAGCCAAACTGAAGCCTTACTATTCTCGCGTATCTATCAAGGCAGTGAAGCGGTTAAAGCAGGCTTTTTAGATGCGGCAGTGCCTCAGGAGCAAGTACTAGCAACCGCTATGGGTTACGCAGAAAAACTCAAGATGTTACCTAGGAAGTCTTTTGCTGAGTCTAAAATACAATTGCGTAAAGAAACGATAGAGAAGATGAAAGCTTAGCGCTTAAGTTATAACAACGCGTTGAGACTGGTTGTTTCAACGCGCTGTCTAAAGCAATTACTTTACAGGTCCAGAACGGCGTTCAATCTCTTCTTTGAGGGCGTTCCTTAGGCCCAATTCGAAACTCAATTCAGCAAGCACAAAAAGTGGGCCTATGGCCAACCCCATAATATCGTCCACAAACGCTGGCTTTTTTCCCTCGAAATGATGACCAATAAATTGCAGTACCCACCCACCGATAAAAACGCCTAACGAGATAGCAAGCCACATACTTACACTAAGCTGTGCAATGGGTTGAGCGAAATAGACCATAGCCCCTGTAATAAATGCCATAACAACGCCCAGCTTTATGTCTAACTTGATATAGAATGCATTGCCTATCACCCATACGAACAAAGCTGGGCTAATGACCATAGCTCCCAAAATGGGGGCATTTACAAGAAATGCAGGCTTACTAAGTAAGCAAAGCACCGAAAAAACAATAAGCGGGATGCCGATATAATGGGTGTAGATATTTTTCTGATCTCTATGGTACTTAGCGTACTCACTTAAGTGCTGTTCTAGATTTTTCATACTGCGCCAACATTTTATTTGTATTGTAGTGGTCAGTTTACTCCTTGCGATTACATGCAAACTGTCGGCTTGACGACAAACACAACAAAACTGGCTTAGCATTTGCGATTTTTTTACTGAATAATATTGCTGAACTTAGTCGTGAAAAGCGACTCCTACCGCTATTGATGAATAATAAGTGGAGTTTTCATGAATAAAAGGAAGTACCTTTTAACTTTAGCTGTACCTGCACTTCTCACCTTAACGGCTTGTGGTTCAGTTTCTTCAATGTATTCAACTGATGAGCAGGGACAAAGTACTGTGGAGAATGAGCTTGCACTTTCAGATAGCCATTGGCAGGTCGAAAGCATAAATCAAGCAGGTATTATCGACTTTAGCCACGTTACTCTTAACGTCAATGTAAGTGGTGATATTAGCAGAATAAGCGGAAGCACAGGCTGTAATCAATATACAGGGGCGCTTAACGTTGCGAATGCCAATAAAGCATTCAGTGCAGAGAGCAATGCTCAACCCTTCTCCGCCGATAAAATTGTACTTACCAGAAAGATGTGTGCCCCAGCACTTATGAAACAAGAGCAAGGTTTTGTAGATGCTCTGGCTTCATCGAAAACTTATGCAATATTGGATAACACATGGTTAGTCCTGTATGACAGCAATGACAACGAAACAGTAAAAGCGATAATTTCGTCTCCTTCCCAAGGTTCCAACTCCGGTAATGCAAATAAACGCGGGCTTGGAACTAAAAAAGGGTCGAAAGTCGCCGCTAAAAAGCAAGATATGGCCGGCGCTACCACGCAAGCCAATAGCAGAACCTATAAGTGTGAGACACCAAACGCCAGTATCACAGAATTACGCGTAAATACCCTTGGCCCAGATACAAAAGCACTCTCGCTCAACAATGCCCATCACATTGTGCAGCTATCACGCTCTGCATCGGGAGCGAAATACACAAATAACAAAGGTGTGGTGTATTGGAATAAAGGTGATGTTGCCACCGTTTCTATAAACTCTGGCTACTACCACTGTACGATTAACCATTAAAATTCAGGCGGCAGTATTAACGTGTAATACTGCCGCCGCATTTTATTTAGAAAGGTTCACTACTATTTATGTCATGCTTCGGCATTTTAGGTAGAGTGCAGAAGCCGCTTTGCACTTGTCATGAGCTACACATGCTTTGTTCTCATCTTTAATCACTAAGCAGCCCTTAATAAACGGCACATCTTTGTTTAAACCAATTTGTGGTTTACCTATTTTACTTTACCTACCACCACTTTCTGTCGAATAGTTTCAATTAAACACTTTTTCATAGTTCCCCCTCTTCGAGCTAAAGACTCTCATGTGGAGTTAGCGCTTTATTTATATATTTAATGTTTCGCCTTTAACCAATATAAATCAGCGACTTAAACTACAAATACACGCACTTAACATCCTTATCACTTGCCGTTAAATATGCTTCGACGTTGAAACAATAGTTAGAACACTATACAAT
>NZ_JADOEK010000036.1:0-1192 GCF_027563165.1 Alteromonas sp. PRIM-21
TGTCCACTTCCCCTAAACTGAGACAGACATAATTGGAGTTTTCTGCAATGATTAACGCAGGAGACGACTATGAAAAAATCACGCTATACAGAATCTCAGATCATTGGGGTGTTAAAGGAAGTTGATGCTGGTATGAAGGTTGAGGAAGTCTGCCGTCAACACGGTATCAGCAGTGCAACCTATTACAATTGGAAGTCCAAGTACGGCGGTATGGAAGCCTCAGACGTCAAACGACTAAAAGAGCTTGAAGAAGAAAATGCCAAGCTCAAAAAAATGTTTGCCGATGTGAGCTTAGAAAACAATGCCATTAAGGAACTTGTCGCAAAAAAGGGTTGGTGACAGCAGAGAAACGAGAATGCGTCAGCATACTGGTTGATGCGGGGCTAAGCGTCGTAAAAGCCTGCCTCTTCGTAGGTATTGGCCGTGCGACTTTTTACCGCCCTGAACGAGACTGGCGTAAAGCGGATGCTGCTGTCATTGATGCTATCAATGCGGTCTTGGAGAAGTCGCCACGAGCAGGCTTCTGGAAGTGTTTTGGTCGAATGCGGTTCAAAGGCTTTCCCTTCAACCACAAGCGCGTCTATCGCGTTTACTGCCAGATGGGATTGAATCTGAGGCGCAGAACTAAACGGGTACTGCCCAAACGAATAATCCAGCCATTAGAAGTGCTGGATCAGGCAAACCATCAATGGGCGTTGGACTTTATGCATGACACTTTATATTGCGGCAAACGGTTCAGAACATTGAATGTGGTGGATGAAGGCACGCGGGAGTGCCTTGCTATAGAGGTCGATACGTCTTTACCCGCAGGCCGTGTCGTACGCGTGTTAGAACAACTTAAGGCTGAGCGAGGATTACCCACTCAGCTGCGTATGGATAATGGCCCAGAGCTAATTTCGGCGACGCTGACGGATTGGTGTGAAACCAATGATATAGAATTGGTCTATATCCAGCCAGGTAAGCCACAGCAAAATGGCTTTGTTGAACGCTTTAACGGTTCATTCCGCAGAGAGTTCCTTGATGCTTACTTGTTTGAAAATCTCAATCAGGTAAGAGAAATGGCCTGGTTCTGGCGACTGGATTATAACGAAGAAAGAACACATGAAAGTCTGGGTAACCTGCCTCCGGCAGCTTACCGAGCAAAACTAGAAAACTCTAATTTAGTACTGTCTCACTAAAGGGGAAGTGGACA
>NZ_JADOEK010000040.1:0-570 GCF_027563165.1 Alteromonas sp. PRIM-21
TAGAATATGACACTCCTACTCGTCACTACGCACACGTAGACTGCCCAGGACACGCTGATTACGTTAAAAACATGATCACTGGTGCTGCTCAGATGGACGGTGGTATCCTAGTAGTAGCTGCGACTGATGGCCCTATGCCTCAGACTCGTGAGCACATCCTACTTGGTCGTCAGGTTGGTATTCCTTACATCATCGTATTCATGAACAAGTGTGACATGGTTGATGATGAAGAGCTTCTAGAGCTAGTTGAAATGGAAGTTCGTGAACTTCTTAACGAATACGAATTCCCAGGTGATGACCTACCAGTTATCCAAGGTTCAGCTCTTAAAGCGCTTGAAGGCGACGCAGAGTGGGAAAAGAAAATCATCGAGCTTGGTGAAGCGCTTGATTCATACATCCCAGAGCCAGAGCGTGCAATCGACAAGCCGTTCATCCTTCCAATTGAAGACGTATTCTCAATCTCAGGCCGTGGTACTGTTGTAACAGGTCGTGTTGAGCAAGGTATCATCAAGGTTGGTGAAGAAGTAGAAATCGTAGGTATCAAAGACACTACTAAGACTACTTGTACTG
>NZ_JADOEK010000041.1:0-556 GCF_027563165.1 Alteromonas sp. PRIM-21
TGTTGCTAAGTCTAGATTAGTCTAGGATCTTAGATACAACACCAGCACCTACTGTACGACCACCTTCACGGATTGCGAAACGAAGACCTTCTTCCATCGCAATCGGAGCAATTAGCTCAACTTTGAATTTAAGGTTGTCACCAGGCATTACCATTTCTACGCCTTCTGGAAGCTCTACAGCACCAGTTACGTCAGTTGTACGGAAGTAGAACTGTGGACGGTAGCCTTTGAAGAATGGAGTATGACGACCACCTTCATCTTTAGACAGTACGTATACTTCTGCTTCGAAGTTAACGTGTGGAGTGATTGAACCAGGCTTAGCTAGTACTTGACCACGTTCAACTTCATCACGCTTAGTACCACGTAGAAGAACACCAACGTTCTCACCTGCACGGCCTTCGTCAAGAAGCTTACGGAACATCTCAACACCAGTACAAGTAGTCTTAGTAGTGTCTTTGATACCTACGATTTCTACTTCTTCACCAACCTTGATGATACCTTGCTCAACACGACCTGTTACAACAGTACCACGGCCTGAGATTGAGAATACGTCTTC
>NZ_JADOEK010000006.1:0-234469 GCF_027563165.1 Alteromonas sp. PRIM-21
ATAGCGATACGGTACCACCTGACCGACATGTCGGCCCAGACCATCCCGAACTCAGAAGTGAAACGTATTAGCGCCGATGGTAGTGTGGGGTTTCCCCATGTGAGAGTAGGACACTGCCAGGTCCCATTAAGAAAAACCCGCCTAACGGCGGGTTTTTGCGTTTAGAAGTGGTAGGCGTAGGATAGGTTTAGGAAGTCTAGTCCTGGGTTGTCGTTATTAAAGCCACCGTTTGAAAAGTGCATATAACGCAGGGCAACATGTTGCTTCTTATCAATCTCTACAAACACACCTAACCTGTCTTCAAATTGATAGTTAGACCCAATATCTTTACCTGCTACTTTTTGATCGCCAATGTAGCTTGCGCCAATGCCTGCTTCTATATATACAGGATACTTGTCATATAGCGTGGATACCTGTTTCATGAAAACAGGCGTCAGTGACGCGCCATAACTAGTGCTATGTGTATCGTTTTCGCCATATTCCCAAACAACCGCACTCACTTCCCAGTAAAGCTTTATGTCGCCAAACCAATCTGTCGCTAATGTTTGTTCAAGTGGTCTGTATGCGAAGCGCATACCGTCAATATCATCAAATCCGTGCATATAGTCGACACTGACAGTTTGCCTTGCCTGAGCGTTATTGGTGGTAAAAATGATTAGAAAAGAAAATAAAAGTAGTGATAACTGTTTCATAATTGCTCCTTGATCTGATAATCAACAAGCAAAAAATTATCCAACCGAAAAATAGCAGCAATTTCAGTTGGATAGGGCCATTTAATAAGAAAGGCTTTAGTTTTGAAAAGTCTACATTACTGACATTATTGAAGTTTTTACAAGGGGGTCCATAGCGCGTTTTTATTGATACCTTGCTCATTCATCAACTGTTTTTTCAGTTGCGCTATATCTTCAATACCATACCTTTCTTTTATATCATTTATTTCGTCAGAATTAGTCAGCAAAAAGGTATTTAATTCATTAATAATGTCTGGGTGATTTAATGTCGATAAGGAAAATGAGATAGCATCATTAGGTAGCGTTAAGTCGGCAACAAAAGAAACTGACTGTGGAAAGCGTTGTATAAAGTATAATGAGGCATGGTATTCCACATCAAAAGCATCCACTTTATTGTTTTGTAAAAGCCTAAGGCCTTCATAAATACTGCTAACGCCTATTACTTCAACTGACCCGTTTTTAATCTGTTGTTTCCATTTAACAGGCGAGAACCCTTCGGGCGTTGCAAGCTTTGAAATGTGACTAAGCTCTGTGCCTTGGTTTTCTTTTCTTACCAGAGTCACTGCAAACGTGTCGGTAAGTGGCTCAGAATAAACTTTACCGAGCTTATGTGTGATTTGGTTATACCATTCAGGATTGTCAGGAAAGACGAAATCCACATTGCCTTTTGTTAACTCTATTTGAAGGCGCTTAACCGGCATACTTAAGTAAATGAAGTTATGTCCAGTTTTCTTGGAAAAGGCCTCAAGAATAGCTCTACCTAACCCTTTATCGTGCTCTGATGCAAAGTTGTAATACGGATAATATTCTATGTCTTGTGCACCAACGATATAGGTTTCGGCACAAACAAATGGGCTTGAAATAGTGAACGTCAGTAATAAAGTGACGACACCTACAAAGCGGCAGACATTATTTCCAAACCTCTTCAATTTCCAATCCTTGTTCGTTAAGAAGCTGCTGAGATAATTGCTCAAACGGGGTTATTCCGTATTTCGCTTTAATACTATCAATTAATTCGGGGTTTGAGGATATGAAATCATTCAGCTCACTAATAATGTCTTTATGATAAAGGGTAGACAAAGAAAAAGGGATTTCGTTATGTGGAAGCGTTAAATCTAAAGTAAACGCGTCTTTCTCATATGCTAGCGGTGCAGAGCTTTGACTAACAAAGTATTCCAAATCTAATCCGTCGACGCGTTCTTGATATAAAAGGGCTAAGCCCTGTTGTATATTCGTAACCCAAGTAATTTGTGTATGTTTATCGTCTATTCTTTGTTGCCAGTTTACCGGTGTGAACCCTAGCGGCATGGCTAGATGCCTTATCTTATCAATACCTAGCCCAGCATTTTCTTGTTTAACGATAGTACCTGTTACTGCATTGGTTAAGGGGAGTGAAAAATGCTTATCGCTGGAAGTGGTGATGCTGTTATACCAGCCTCTGTTATCAGGGTATACAAAATCAACATTACCTTTAACTAGCTCGAGTTGAAGCCGTCTAATGGGCAAACTCAAATAAATAAATTCATGCCCAGAAGCTTCAGAAAAGGCTTCTAGAACTGACCAGGCTACGCCTTTATCTACTGGAGACGAAAAATCGTAGTGAGGGAAGTACGCTAAATTTTGTGCGCCAACTATATATTTATCTGCGTAACTACTAAGACTGAATAAGCAGATAATACAAAGCGCAATCCATCGCTTCATTTTATACTCCAAAAATGACAACTGTTCTCTACAGGTATAGCGGATTCATCTATATGTTACTTAACAAAAAAGGCATTATCATTCAAAAAGTAACCGTTTCGCACACCATAATCTATTGCTTTGCCTCTGTAAAAGGTTCAGTGAAAATCTCTAGAGTTTAAAGTTAGCTTTTCGAGCCAAGATGTACGGTCGATAAGCTTACCCGCGATAATGTGAATAACCCCCTCTTTTGAACGTTCAATAATACCGTTAACCTGAAGAAGCTTTGCTTTCAAAAAAGTTTGTTGCTGAGCACGCGCAGTAGCTTGCCATACCACAACATTCATATTGCCTATATCATCTTCTAAAGTTAGAAAGGTAACACCTGCGGCAGTACCTGGGGCCTGTCGACCAGTTACTGCCCCAAGTACTTTAACAACAGACTTATTTTTTTTGTCTTTAAGTGAATTTGACCAGCTTATGTCTTTAAGCTCATGTTGTCGCTTAAGCAGTGAAATAGGATGGTTATTTACAGACAAGCCTGTCGAGGCATAATCTTCAAGCAAGTTTTCTGCTTCAGAGGGTTTAGCGCCAAGGGTTGCGGCACTTTTATCTGCATAAAAATCATCGGTATCAAATAGCGGTAAACGCGTTTGGGTATCCATAATTCGCCAACGAGTTTCGTACCGGTTTCCTGATATAGTACGAAGTGCATCTGCACTGGCAAGTGCCTCTAGTTCATTGCTTTTTAAAGATAGCTGCTGTAACTGTTCAACATTTGTGTAGCCTTTATCTGAACGGTTTTTCACAATAATTTGGGACGACGCTTCACTTAAACCTTTAATAAGCTTAAGGCCAAGCTGTATGTACTTTTCTTGGCCCTTTACAACCAAAGTGTGCTCTGCGCTTGACTGGTTCACGCAGGGCGCCTCTACTCGTATATGGTGACGCTTAGCGTCTTGAACTAACTGAGAAGGAGAATAAAAACCCATAGGCCAGCTATTTAATAGCGCCACGTAAAATTCTACGGGAAAGTAAAACTTCAACCAACAAGACACATAAGCTAATACCGCAAAAGACGCTGAGTGAGACTCGGGAAAACCATACCCTGCAAAGCCTTTGATTTGTTCAAATAAGTTATGAGCGAACGTACTTTCATAGCCTTTATCCGTCATACCTTTAATGAGTTTATCTCTGAACTCAAAAATTCTGCCGTCTTTTTTCCAGCTAGCCATAGCGCGTCGCAACTGGTCGGCTTCTCCACCACTGAAGCCAGCGGCAACCATAGCAAGTTGAATCACTTGTTCTTGGAAGATAGGCACACCCATAGTGCGAGATAGCACCTTTTCCACATCTTTAGACGGGTAGCTAATGGTTTCATTGCCGTGGCGACGTATCAGATAAGGGTGGACCATGTCGCCTTGAATCGGTCCTGGCCGTACAATAGCTATTTGTACGACCAAATCGTAATAGCGACGAGGTTTGAGCCTTGGCAGCATAGACATTTGAGCCCGTGATTCTATTTGAAAAACGCCGACTGTATCTGCCCGACAAATCATATCGAAAACCTGTTTGTCATCCCCGAGCTTGGTAATAAATGGGATACTGGTTTCAATAGCATACTGTTTATTGATAAGAGAAAATGCGCGGCGTATAGCGCTTAGCATCCCAAGCGCTAGTACATCCACTTTTAGCAGGCCCAAGGTTTCAATGTCATCCTTATCCCATTGAATGATGGTGCGGTCTTCCATTGCGGCATTTTCAACAGGGACAAGATCGTAAAGTGGACCTGCGCTAATAACAAAACCACCCACATGCTGCGACAAATGTCGGGGCGTGCCTAGTAAAGCTTCGGTAAGGGTAATTAACTGCTGTACTCTAGGCTCTTCAGGGTTTAGTCCAAGCCCCGCTAGCTGAGACTTCCACGGAATAACGCTGTCTCGGCGATTGATTTGTTTAACTACAAAATCAAGTTGTGACTCGCTAAAACCAAGCGCTTTACCCACATCTTTAAACGCTGATTTAAAGCGGTAGCAAATAACGGTAGCCGCGATAGCGGTCCTTTCTCTGCCGTATTTTTGATAAATGTATTGAATGATCTCTTCACGGCGCTGATGCTCGAAATCCACATCAATATCGGGTGGTTCGTTACGTTCTTTGGATATGAAACGCTCGAATAGTACGCTTATTTGCCTAGGATCTACGGCTGTTATCTCTAGGCAATAGCACACCACAGAGTTAGCCGCAGAGCCTCGCCCTTGATACAAAATGCGCTGCCGCTTGGCAAACTGAACAATATCGTAAATGGTTAAAAAGAAATACTCGTATTCTTGCTCGGCAATAAGTGTCAGTTCTTTTTCTATAATTTGGCGGATTTCAGAGGTTATACCTTCTGGAAAGCGCACTTTAATACCGGCTTCTACGCGCTCCCGTAAATACGATGTAGGCGTATACCCTTCTGGTACAAGTTCCGAAGGGTAGTGATAGCGCAACTCTTCTAAAGTAAACGTGAATACCTGGGCTAGGGCATTGGTATTGGCTATCCACTTCTCAGGATAGAGCTTTTTTATTTTTTGTATGGTGCGCAGGCTACGCTCTGCGTTACTCAATGCTTCCCGACCTATTTTATCTACACTGGTATGCTGTTGTATGGCATGTAAAACATGTTGAAGTGGTAGCCTGTCAGCGTGATGCATGAGTACACCTGTACAGGCAATAACCGGAAAGGGGTAGGTAGACTGTAAATGATTGTAGTGCGCAAACCTCTGATGATCTCGTCCGTCTAATAGACGCTGAGCACCAATATAGGCATCGATGCCGGGATGTTTTTGCAGCCACTCAGCCCAATGCTTGTCGTGGGCTTCTTTTCCGCTTGGTAGCCAAATAAATTTGCAGTGGCGAATGGTACGCAAATCCCACTCGGCCAGTTGGTATTCTCCTTTTTCGGAGCGACGCCTGGCGTTAGTTATAATTCGGCACAGTTCGCTGTAGGCTGCTTTGTTCGGGCACAACAGCACAAAAGATAAAGTGTCATCAAATACAAAGTAACTGCCAACAATAAGCTTAATAGGCAGGCCTTGGTGGGTTATTTCATCGAAAGCCCGTACGACTCCCGCTACTGAGCACTCATCTGTAATAGCAAGCGCGTCATAGCCAAGAAAAGAAGCCGTGGTCACAAGCTCTGCGGGAGAAGAGGCGCCGCAAAGAAAGCTATAGTTACTTTGGCAAAAGAGTTCGCTGTATTTCATGATTTAGCTTTTACCTTTTCTTTAACCGCATGCGGCTAACAAAAAAGGCCCTGTACCCACCAGCGGCTCTCTTCGTCTTTAAATACTAAAAGCCTTACACATTGCTCAGTCTGGGCGATGAAATAATCTCGCTTTGTTGAGCTGTCATGCCACCACTCACTGTGTAACCGCACGGGGCCAAAGCAAATTTGGGTCGCCTGAATAAGCGGCTTAGGTGTATCAAAGGTAAAGGTGGGCGTAATGTCACTGCTATAAGCGTAATTACCGGTGCTCGGCTCTGTCACCGTCATATATTCAAACTGATGGCTGTCGGCAGCGCGAGGTTGGAACGTACTGTTATCGCCTAGCTTGGCATTTAAGCGGCCAATCAATTGTTTTTGTGCAACGTCATTAAACCTATCGCTAAAAAAGTCGCCATTCTGCGAATCTATTTCTTCAAACTGCTGACAGGTGAGCGCAATTGCTGTGGCAGGCTCGGGTAGCTCTAGGTTCTCAGTTTTAAGGGTAAACAGTGGTAGCCAACTTTGTACTGAGGACTGAGGAAGTGCCGATTGAATATTAATCTCCATTACAGGGGCTTCTCTGAAATGAATGTGCACGCTAATGCTCGATGTATACAAGTTCCTGGCCCGTAAATAGTGAGACAAATGCTCAAACTGCTGCGTGACAAAAGGCGTTAGGTGCTGCGTGTTTTCAATATCAAAAGGCAATAAAGTAAAGTTATCAAAGTGCTCTAAAGGCCTAAATAGCGTAACGCGAGGGAAGGTTTCTCCTCTGAGCGCAGTAAGATACATAATGGTGTTATTGTCGAAGCGCCGTCCCAGCTCTTGTACCGGCATGGCCAATAGCTGTTGTACACGGGTAACACCCACCCTTGCCAAGGCGTCAATGACTTTAGGTGACAAAGCAGTAATAGAAAGCGGGCACGTACTTAGTGCTTTCTTTATGTCATTTTGCGTATGTAAATAGGTGTTATGTTTATGAAGGGCTAATACCTTTGCAGCCTCAATTGTCCATGCGCTAGCAAAATGATAACGAATATCTGCCTCTTCGAGTGCTTGGGTTAGGGTTTTCCACAGCGGTTTATGCCCGCCATAGTAATGGATTAGGTTATCTAGTCTAACTGCCAGACCATTTACGCTATTCGAATGAATGTGGCTGTCTAGTACGATGTCAGAAGCAAGAGGGTACAGCCTATGGGCTAGCTGCGTCAGCATATGCTTTTCGGCTTCTTCACTGAAAGGCAGAATATGCACGTAGGGGCACAGCGCCGCGGCTTGGGCAAGTCCATGACCAATTTCAATGCCCTCTTTTTTCGCAATATCATTACATTGCGTAATTTTGTTCGTTTTGCTGCAATACACAGCAATAGGTGTATTCGAGGGTAATGACGAAGAATTTCCGTTAGATTCGTCTCCAGATTCGTTTCTAAGCCCTTTCCTGTGCGCACGTGTACTTGTAGCCGCTTTGAAGTGGCTGTCTAAAGTAAGTTGATAGCAGTAAATATAGGCCCACAACATTATTAGCTCACAGAATGTAAAGCCTGATCGGAAAGCGTATTATGTGCCATGGCCCATTTAATGGCGTGATTGTCAGGGGTCCACCGATGAGAAATAACAATGTTATCTTTTGGCCACCCATGACGTTGTTTGCGTATATTCACCGACAAGGCGTGGGGTTTGCCAAGTAGCGCAATATCTAAAGTGATGGGCAATGAGTTGTCGTTTTGGCTTGGTGTGCTGGCTTGTAAACTTGTCTGTAGTGTCTGATGTTGAGGGGGAGTATACAGCAAGCACAGCGCATCGTTATGCGTTGCTGCAACTTGTAGGCGGCGTGCTTCTTTTTGATTTACAGCATTACTCCACAGCACCACGCAATGGCAAGCCGTACTTTTTAAGCACTGCTCTGCTGCCCACAATGACTCTTGTTCTTCACTTGTTTTTACTACCAGTACCTGTTGCGCTTTAAGCCCCAGATTTTCTAACCATGGCGATTGAAGTAGCCCAGGAGGGTTAATAAACACCACCAGTTTGTGGGTGCGATGCTGACAAATAACCCGTTTAAAGAGTGAAAGCTCACCCACGCCGGTTAGTGAGGAAATACGTACAAGCCCCGTAGAAGCCACGCCCCCGTTAAGCGCTTTATCCAGACACGGAAAACCCAGCGAAAACTTAGCTTCACTTTGCTTTTTATCTCTGGCCCGCCAAATATGGGGATGCTTGTTAAGTACGGATAACGACTTTTTCATGGCACTCAAAATAAACTGTATTTTTATACAGTATTATAGGCCAGCAACAACCCTTTTCAAGATAAAAGGTTTTTGTCTTGTTGTTTTAACTGCTAACTTACTGATTAGTTTGGAAAGGTAAAAAGATTAAACTTTTAAAAGAGTAGTGATATAGACGAGGGTCGCCAATCCTAACAACACAGTAAAGCGGGCGACCCTAACGCGTAATTAGCACTTTATCGGCGCTAACATGGGGATAAGAGTAAGAGGCTACTCTTGTGATGACGGTTCTTTTTGTGATTTTGCTGCAGTACCGCTTACGGTTGCTGTAACGGTTTGGCAAAAAGCAATAAATCCGTCTGCTGTATTTTTTGCCCATACCATGCGAACGTTGCTAGGTAGGGCCTTCACCACTTCACGAATTTCCTCAAGAGTGGCATCTTCATTCTGTAATGCCTTATTTAAAGATTCTTCAAGGGACATACCTTTTTCACAACAAGCCATAATAATGGTTGAAAAGTTGCGCATAAGCGGGTGCAGCGCATTGTATTGAGTTTGGTCAATAAGACGGCTTTTATAGGCACTTTCAATACGCGCGGTAAGGTTTTTTTCCAACGCATCTGTAACAAGAACAAGATTGCGATAAGCATACGTAACCTTGTTACTGGTCTGTTTATTCGAGTGGCGCAACAGCGCCAGCTCTTTTTGCAAATTCTGCGCTCGCAGCACAAAGTAAATTAAAAACAGGATAAGTAATCCTATAACTCCAAATGCAACGATCATGTTTATTTTGCCTTTTGTTCTTCTATAAACGTGTTGATATTTTGTTCCAATATGAAAAGTGGAACTGAGCCATTTTCTAACACCGCGCGGTGAAATTTGCGCACGTCAAAACGCTCACCTAAAGCAGTCTCTGCTTTTTCGCGAAGGCCTTTTATTTTGATTTCACCAATTTTGTATGACAGCGCTTGCGCTGGCCAAGAGATATAGCGGTCTATTTCCGTATTAACGTTGTGTTCTGAAAGCGCGGTGTTTTCCATCATATAGTCCACCGCTTGCTCTCGGCTCCAACCCATTGTATGCATACCGGTATCGACCACTAAGCGACACGCACGCCACATTTCGTAGCTTAAGCGACCGAAGTTGTCGTACGGCGTTTCATAAATACCTGCTTCAATACCTAAAAACTCAGAGTACAGACCCCAGCCTTCACCAAACGCTGAAATGTAAGTGTTGCGACGTACCATAGGTAAGTCTTCAAGCTCTGCTGCTAATGAAATTTGAAGGTGATGGCCCGGCACCGCTTCGTGTAATGTCAAAGCAGGCAGCGCATATAAAGGGCGCTTATCAAGAGCGTAAGTATTTACCCAGTAATATCCTGGCTGATCATCGCGGCTAGGATGGATGTAACGGCCCGTTGTGTATTTAGGTGCAATAGCATCTGGCACGGGGGCTACACCGTAGGGCGTTCTTGGTAGATACTCAAAAAGAGAAGGGAGTTTCGCGTCCATTTTCTTTGCAATAAACGACGCCTCTTTTAGCAAATCTTTAGCGCTGGTGGCATAGAACTGTGGATCTTCGCGTAAAAACCTAATGAAGTCGTTAATGTCGCCATCAAAGCCAAGCTCATCTACAATTTGCTGCATTTGCGCGCGAATGCGTTTTACTTCAGACAAACCCAAATCATGGATTTCCTGAGGGGTCATATCTGTAGTGGTGTAATGCTTGGCTCTATTGGCGTAATAGGCCACACCATCAGGCCAGTTGTTTGCGGCAATATCTTCACGGGCGTTAGGAATGTATTCCTCTACCATGAAGTCGTAAAACATTTGATATGCAGGCAGTACACTGTTGTTTATTGCTGCTTTGCCTTTCTCTGCAAGCGCTGCCTTTTGCTCGGCAGTAAAGTACTCAGGAAAACGAGTAAACGGAGAATAAAAACCACTGTCCACTGCATTTTCAACAATATACGACGCAACTGAGTCTTCAAACCCTTTCAGCACGACTTTAGGCTGCGTGTAGCCTTCTTTTAATGCCTGCTTCATATAAGTAATTTGCTGGTCAAAATAAGGCTTAAGCGCGTTTAAGCGGCTAATGTATGCTTGATAGTCTTCTACGCGCTTAAAGGTTGATAAATTGGGAAGCGAGGCCATGGCACCATGAAAGCCATATTCTGAATTGATGGGCACTAAGTGCGCGCGATAGGTATACTCATCCACATAGTTGGCTAAACGGTATTGCTGCATTAGCAAAGCAATATAAGCCTCAGTAGAGATAGAGTCTTTTTCGTACTGACTTAAGGCCTTTTGAAACGCACGCCATTGTTCATTTTGTGCTTTAAGTGCTTCGGGCGAAATATCAGGTAGCACATGGGCCAAGGAACTATCGCCTTGGCGAGAGGCTAAAAGAGGGGAAACCGAAAGCTCATACTGCCAAATGTCATCAAGTAGTTGGTATAAGCTTTCATCATCAAGGCTTTTTGCAGGTGAACTAACGCTGCAAATAAATAGTAATGCTGCTAACAGATGGCGATACATAAGGGTCTCCGGTAACCTTCACCGGTTTGACGCCGGTGGCTACTCTTTCGTTGGTGTATATATTGGGCTAGGGAAAGCAGTTACTTTATCAGATTTATTTTCTAATTTAGTAATTTTGGCTGTTCCTTTTTTGTTTACGGCATCAATGCGTAAAACGTTGTGCATAGGAATATAAGTTTTTGTTACTTCTGAAAATTCAGCTTTTAACCTTTCATGACTAGGATCGACAACAACGCTCGTATGGTTATCCCATACAAAGTCACCTATCTCAATAAAGCCAAATAAAGCACCTTGTATAAGGGTTTTTACATATAACTCGTAATGCTCTCCGTTGCTGATGAACTTTACGCGGTAAAGAATATCGTCTTTCGACATGGATGCTGCTCTTCACTAAAAAATATAAATACTCCCGGAATCTGATCCGGCGTTTGGCTAACAATTTTACCTTGCTCCTAAAATGCGAGCAACGGTAGGAAACACATGGTAAACGTATGCAGTTTAATGGTATTTCGCCTATTAACTGCGTTACCATGACGCACACTTAGTTATACGGTGAAATTACAATGATAAAAAAACTACTAATAGGTAGTGCAATGACAGCAATGACCTTTGCTGCTACTGCTCACAACCATGCATCGACAGACAATGCTTTTAACCCTGATACACAGCGAATTAAATCACATCTGTTTTTCTTAGCAGATGATTTGCTTGAAGGTCGTGATACTGGCTCTCGCGGTCATGAAATTGCGGCGCTTTATATTGCTACCGAATTTGCCAAATATGGATTGAAGCCGGCAGGTACAGATGGTTACGTACAAAACGTATCGTTTCGTAAAGCCAATCTGGTTCAAGAGTCTCCTAAGTTTACCTTCACCCAAAACGGCGAGACCATCGATTTTGATTATCCCAAAGAATACTTAGCTAGCCCGAGTTTGCTTAGCACTGAGGCCAATGTAAAAGGTGAAATGGTATTTGTTGGCTACGGTATTGTAGCTGACGAGCTATCACACAACGATTACAAAGACCTAGATGTAGAAGGTAAAATCGTAGTAGCGCTTGCGGGCAAGCCAAGTGACTTTCCATCAGAAGAGGGCGCTCACTTTGCGTCTGGCTATCAAAAGCAAAAGTATGCGGTAGACAATGGTGCTATTGGCATGATTACTATCACTACGCCCAAAAATGAAAAAGTACGCCCTTATCAAAGCCGCTTAAATTATATTCATACGCCGCGTATGGCCTGGTTAGATGATAGCGGCGAGCCTGCTAACAGCTTTTCTCAGCTTAAAGGCGGCGCTTATATGAGTGAAGGTGCTGCGCGTAAGTTATTTGAAGGCGCAGAAAAGAGCCTTGATGACGTTTATGCACAGCTTGAAGCAGACAAAGTACCGCAAGGTTTTGCGCTAAACGGTGTGGTAGATATCAGCAAGAAGAGCGTGCACGACACCATTACAAGCCCAAATGTTGTAGGTATATTAGAAGGCTCAGATCCCGAGCTCAAAAACGAATACGTGGTTTTCTCTGCTCACTCTGATCACATTGGTTTTGCCAAAACAGTGAAGAAAGACAACATTAACAATGGTGCTATGGACAATGCGTCAGGCACGTCAGTGATGTTAGAAACTGCACGCTTGTTTAGCGAAATGAAAGAAAAGCCAAAGCGCTCAATTCTGTTCGTGTCGGTAACCGGTGAAGAGAAAGGCCTGTTAGGTGCAGACTATTTTGCCCGTAACCCGACCGTACCTGTTACATCAATGGTGGCAAACGTAAACCTAGATATGCCAATTCTGACCTACGAGTTTGCTGATGTTATAGCCTTTGGTGCCAACCATAGTGATTTGCAAGAATCAGTGGAAAAAGCTGCTGCTAACGCAGATATCGAGCTAAGCCCGGACCCGTGGCCAGAGCAGGCACTTTTCACTCGCTCAGACCACTATGCGTTTGTAAAACAAGGTGTACCTTCAGTATTTATGGTGCCGGGTCTTAAATCAAAAGATCCTAACGTAGATGGCAGCAAGGTATTTGGTAAGTTCTTATCTACGCACTATCACAAGCCTAGTGATGATATTAATCAGCCTTTCAACTGGAATGCTGCAGAGACCTTCACTAAGGTCAACGCACAAATCGGTTGGACGTTAGCAAACCAAAAAGATAAGCCGAAATGGAACGAGGGCGACTTCTTCGGTAACACGTTTAGTAAGTAAAATACTATGCTTGAGCTAGCAGATCACTGCTAGCTCATACATTTGTTATAGCTTTCTTTTAAGCACGGTAGAGCTAACGTTGGGGGTATAATCGAAATAGACCATGTCGCAGGTTACGCTAGGGTATTTTCCTTTCCAATCAGAACCCACTGAAATCGCATCAATGTTATATTCATCTACCACTCTTTGTTTGTTTTTATCCACCTGAGGGATAACTTCATCCACATATCGGTTAGACTCGAGGATGGAAATTCGTTCTTCAAACGGAATAAGTGGTGGGCGTCCTTTAGACTTCTCGATAAGCTCGTCGGTAGAGACACCTACAATCAAATAATCACAAAGCGCTTTTGTCTTCTTCAGTATATTTAGATGCCCTTGGTGAAAAATGTCAAAGCAGCCTGACGTATACATTCTTTGATATTTTTTGCCCGTCTCGGATGCGTTTGTAGATGAAAGTAATGCAAAGTCAGCGCGTAACGTTGCTCTTAATTCAGCAAAATAATCATCATCTAATTCAAGCTTTTCGCTTAAGACAGGTGGCTTGGGCCAGTGTTTGTCTTCAAAAGACTCTTCGCAAAAAATTACTGGATGTTCATAACGAGGGATAACGTGGAAATGGACAGCAGGATCTACCATCATTAACATTAAATAGTTTATTTTGCAGAAGTTGAAGCGCTTTTTGAGCACTTTTTCTATATCCGCAACAACGATCTTTTGTTCTCTAGCCGCCTCTTCTGAAATATCGGAATAGTTAAAGACATTTTCTTTACAAATAAGAACTAATGAACCAAGGGTTACCTGTCCAGGTCTGAGTAAAACATGCCAGTAGTCGTATGTTTTAAGAAGATTATCGGGATAACCAAATTTAGATAAGGTAGTGTTAAGCATAGATCATTTTTTATGAATGGCATTTTGCACACTGTAATACAAATAACGTATTACGCACAGTCGCTTATTTCTTTTTGATACTTACAATAAATAATAATACGAAAATTTATGAAAATAGCTTTTGACACCGTTAATGTATATTACTTACCTCAATTTATTCCTATATGTGAAGAACTTGCTAAACGCGGTCATAAAGTTCAACTCGTTTGCTATAGCAATAAAAACAACGTTCAGAAATTCGAACAAGTTTTATTGTCGCTAGGCTATGAGTTTTGCTGGGTAGATGACGATAAAGCAGCTAGAGATTTTTATTTGAAAGAGACCCCTGACTGGATTTTCTTTGGCAATGGCTTTCCTTATTTAGATGATATTCACAAAGCCAGTAAAACCGCCCAACTCGGTCATGGTATTGGGCCTAAACCTAGCTACTATCACAAATCAGCTACGCCTATGACTGTTAGGTTTATAGAGGGTAAATTACGTTTAGCTAAGATTAGAGAGCTATACCCGAATGACGAGTTTGTTCAGGTTGGCTTTTCCAAGCTCGACCCCTTATTCAACAATACAGAAACAGGTTTAAAGTACAATGAACTGGGTTTAGATGAGAATAAGCCGACCCTATTGTTTGCTCCCACGTTTAACCCAAGTTCACTTGAGTGTTTTCCTGACAATTGGCCCAGCCACTTTCCTGATTTCAATATTCTTATCAAGCCTCACACCTTTACCTACTCCCGTGAAGCTTATAAAAATCAGCGGAAAAAACTGAAAAAGTGGGAAGAGTTTAGTAACACCTATGTAGCAGCCGAAACAGACATATCGTTACTTCCATTTATGAAAGAAGCAGATATTTTGGTCAGTGAAGCATCGAGCACACTCTTTGAGTTTGTCGCGTTAACTAAACCTGTGATCGTATGTAATTTCTTTAAGTTGAAGTGGTCATATCGGGGGATTTTCAAGTACCGCTTCAAGAAGCGCTTTGGTAAAGATAACGTGATTTATCAAAATATTGGGCTTCATATAAACAGCTATAAAGAACTACGAGGTGCGATAGAAAAGCAATTAGAAAATAGAGATTTATATAAAGAAGAGCGTGAGGCATATACCGAAGATCACGTAGGTCCTACTGATGGTAAAAGCTCGCTACGCATAGTTGATTATATTGAGAAAAACTAACTGCGAATAGTTGTGTTGTAATGGACCAGAATAAAGCATCAGTAATATGCAAAAACAAAAAACTGATGCTTAGTTTAAATTTAGCGCCTTACACAAACATTTGTTTAAACGCGGCCCATTGTTCATTGAATTGCTCAGTGGGTTTGCGGGTAAAGCCGCTGCGAATAAAGCCGTTGATACGTCCATCGGTATAGCAAATCATCATATTGGCGATAATCGCTTCATCGGCGGAAAGGGTTTTCCCTTCGCGCAGTTTGCGCTCTCTTAGCACTTGTTTAAGCTGGGTTTCTAAACGTTCAAAAAGCTTAGCGATACGCGCACGTAATCGGTCTTGCTCACCCATTAACGCATCGCCGTTCAAAATACGGGTAATGCCTGGGTTCTTCTCGGCAAAGCCTAAAATAAGGTGAAGAATTAGCTGACAGCGCGTGAGCGAGTCTTTTTCTTCGTTAACAATTTTGTTGATACGCGTAAAAAGCGTTTCTTCAATAAACTCGATAAGCCCTTCAAACATTCGCGCTTTACTGGGAAAGTGGCGATATAGTGCCGCTTCAGACACCCCGACTTTTTCCGCTAACTTAGCAGTAGTGATACGTTGACCTGGGCTGGTTTCTAACATTCCAGCAAGTGCTTGCAGAATTTGGGCTCTGCGATTTGTTTTTTTGACAGCAGGCATGACGAAAGTGATTCCTCCGCTACCGAGTTATAGCAACCCGGGCTCCATGTTAAGTTGGCTTACGCCAAAGCGTTTATATTTATCGTTTTTATTATCGACACTTAAAAAGTATCTGTTAATTTTTATTGTTGAAAGCGAAACGTTCTGCAATGAGTGCGAGCAACTGTTCGGCTAACGCATTTTTGCTGGTGGCGGGCAGTCGTTTATCACCGTCTTGCCATATCACATGCAGTGCGTTTTTATCGCTATTAAACCCCAGACCTTCAGCCGTTATATCATTTGCCGCAATCATATCTAGCTTCTTTTTGGCAAGCTTGCCGCGGGCATAATCTTCCACATTTTGGCTTTCAGCTGCAAAGCCTACGCAAAATGGACGGTCTTGTCTGTTAGATACAGTTGCTAGAATATCAGGGTTTTTAACAAAAGTAAGTGTTAACTCATCGCCTGTTTTCTTTATTTTATTGTCCGCCACTGAGCATGCCCTATAGTCGGCAACCGCTGCGGTACTGATAAAAATATCTGTAGAAGGTACAAGTTTTTCACAAGCCTTAAGCATTTCATCTGCAGTGGTAACATCAATACGGTTACAAAGGGCTGGCGTAGAAAGCGTTACAGGCCCAGCAACTAGCGTTACGCTCGCACCCGCTTGGGCCGCAGCTTGCGCAATGGCAAACCCCATCTTTCCAGAGCTGTGATTAGAGATATAGCGTACCGGGTCTAACGGCTCTCTAGTTGGCCCCGCGGTAATGGTAATTTGTTTTCCCGCTAAATTTTTTAACGCTAATGCTAACTCTGAAGACTTATCTTCATTGGCATTTAATACATTGGCGATATCTACAGGTTCAACCATGCGGCCTGAGCCTACGTCACCACAAGCTTGCTCACCACTTGCTGGGCCAATAAAAGTTACACCGTCTTCTTGAAGTGTAGCAATATTGCGCTGTGTCGCCGATGCTTTCCACATTTGCTGGTTCATGGCTGGGGCAACAAAAAGCGTAGCGGTTGTGGCCAAGTAAAGCGTGGTTAGTAAATCATCTGCCATGCCCTGAGCAAGTTTAGCGATAGTGTTTGCTGTGGCTGGCGCAATAAGTAGGATGTCGGCCCATTTTGCTAATTCGATGTGCCCCATCGCAGCTTCAGCAGCTGGGTCTAAAAGATGCTGATGCACCGGGTTTCCCGACACAGCTTGAAGCGATAAAGTGCTCACAAACTCTGCGGCAGAATCGGTGACAACAACACGTACGTTTGCACCTAATGCGGTGAGTTTTCGCACTAAATCTGGAGCTTTATATGCGGCAATACCACCCGTCACGCCCAACAAAATGTTTTTATTAGCAATAGACATAAAAGAACACGAAATCTAAATATTAATATTAGCCTACCATGGTGACAAAAAATCGGATAGCTGAACAAAAGTCGATCTTGGTGTTTGCGTACTGTTTGTCTTTTATCTGCTCAACTTCAAAAGAAGAAACCCGCCTTTTATACAGTCGTTAATCTCTTTCAATTCATCTATAACCACTGTTTTATTGAGTTAACGGACCAAGTACATGTCGATAAAAGTATGGCCGATAAGCGAAAGGCCAAGAGAAAAGCTACTACAGCACGGTGCAGAAAGCTTAAGTGATGCTGAGTTGCTCGCCGTGTTGCTGGGCAAAGGGGTTAAAGGAAAAAGCGCCTTATCTGTAGCGCATGAATTGTTAAACGAACTCGGATGTTTGCGAGGAGTGGTAACCGCAACGAAAGAACGCTATTCAAAAGTGTCAGGTATTGGGCCGTGTAAGTATGCCCAGTTCCAAGCAGGGTTTGAAATTTTTAAGCGCAATTTGGAAATAAAACTCAAACGCCAAGATGTATTTAACAACGTAGATGACACTAAGCGTTACTTGCAGGCAAAATTAAGAGACTGCGAAAGGGAAAAGTTTGCGCTTTTGATGCTTGATAGCCAGCATCAACTTATAGCTTTTCGTACCATGTTTAACGGAACGATCAATAGCGCTGCAGTGTATCCGAGAGAATTGATCAAGCAGGTTATGATCGACAACGCGGCGGCGATCATTTTGGTCCATAATCACCCTTCAGGCGTAGCAGAACCTAGCCATGCAGACATTCGGCTAACAGCCGAGATCAAAAATGCCATGGCATCGATCGATGTGCCCGTGCTTGATCATTTTGTGGTTGGAGATAAAGAAACCATTTCATTTGCGCAGCGTGGCTTGCTAACATAAGATTTCTAAGTCATTTGTCGATTATAATCTAGTCAAATGGTTGAAAATGATTTAGCATAGGACCTAGTGGGTAATTTTATTAAAGGACTGTTATGAAGAAGTCAATTATTGCATTGTTTGCAGCTGCTACTATGGTAGCTGGTGTTAACGCACAAGATAACGAAGGTGGAACTTCAGGTATTGGTGGTGTAAGTGGTGGCATGATTGCTACTGGTGTTGTTGCTGCTGGTATTGTCGCTGGTATTGCAAACAACAACTCTGCCGATGCACCGACTGGCCCAATCACAACTACACCAACTTGTGAAGGTGATGATCCACTAGTAGACGGCGTATGTGTTGGTACAACTAACACTGTTACTGTTACTACTTCTGGTACAAGCACTGTAACTAAAACAATTACTGTGCCTGTTACATTTACTTACGCGCCGACCGTACAGTAAATTTAAGAGTATTCGAAAAAGCCGCTTCTTTTAGCGGCTTTTTTTATTTTTACAGCAAAATTTCAACATTCTTAGTGTTTGTCGGCGTACTTTAATGAAACTACATATTCTATCGGCCTTTATCGGCTTCCTTTGCCTTTCTCTTTCGGGCTGTTCCACAACAACACTCGCTTATTACAATACGCTTAAACTTGCTTTAAAAGACCGCACAGTAACTTACACCGTTGAAGAAATCGCGGCGAGTAAGGCGGATATTATGCAAATTAAAGCAGGGGAGCGAGACGTAGCCTCTCTTGCCTTAGCCTATATTGATGGTGATAAGTATAAATGGGTATCGGGTGATAGAGTTATCTTCACCATGCACCACGGCATAATTGTTAAAACTGAAGGTTTAGATAACGACCTCTTTTATACAGGTAATTTGCAGCATAATCCGTTAGCCACCAATGATGTTTTGCCTTTTAGCTGGAAGCGTAAAGTGGATATCGACGCAATTGGCTATGGTGTTCCAGTAGACTCTTCATGGCGCATTGTGGGAGAGGAAAATCACGAATACCTAGGTTTTTCTGTGCCCCTTATTAAAGTCGTAGAAACCGTAGACTTTTCAGAATACACCCCCTTTATAGATGTTGGGCTGTCGTGGGAAAATACCTACTTCTTGCACAAACATACGAAAGAGCTGATGGCCACAAAACAAAAGTTCAGCCCTGAGGGAGACGTATACGACATGGTTTATTTAAGCCGTGTAGTGCGTGAGATGAACAAACAAGGAGTAACGCAATAATGAAGTTTATTTCTACGCTTTTTATTGCCTTAGGTCTTATTATATCCACTAGTTTGTACGCCAATGACGGTCTTGTAAGCGTGATGGTGAACAAGCAAACTTATCAGTTCGACCGACCAATCAGGTTATCAAGTGTGTTGTCTATAGTGGCTGATAATGGCGATTGGTATTGGCCTACAGCTTCTGCATTTGATTTGACCAATCCAACAGCTGAAAGAGAAAAAGAAATAGCGCTGTCGCAAATAAGAGAACTGCTGGCCAGCTTTGATAAAGACTCAGACACTCACAAAGCACTGCAAAATTTGTTTGAACAAGTGTCGTCATGGACAGTGTCAACGCGCATCAATATGCCTATTTCTTACAACCGAGCTAGGTTGTTCTTCGAAGACAACCCTATGTTCCAACCGGGTAAATATTGGATCCGTTTGAATGGGCGCCCAAACGTAGTGCATTTCTCGGGCGCGGTAATAAAGCCAGGTGCTTATCAACATCAAAGCGATACCTCAATTTATACGGCGGCTCATACGGTTAAAAAGGCGGTAGACGCCGACAGAAGCGTTGTTTATGTCATTGACCCCATGGGTAATATAGAAGAGAAGGGTATTGCTTACTGGAATTTAGATTTTGCTCAGCTTATGCCGGGTAGCCAGGTTTATGTACCTATTTCTTCAGAGCTTTTCAGCAATAAACTTAAGCAATTAAATGAGCGGGTTGCCGCGTTAGCTGTACATAGGGTTTTACCTCAATGAGTGCGCCATTAATATCCAAGAAAAAAACACTCGCGCTGGTAATTGGCAGCGCATTATCTTCTGCCACGCTTGCTGATACTCAACTTCGCGTAACGCCTTCGCAGATGGTGCAAGGCGGTAATGGCTTAATCCAAACGCCAACCGCACGTATGCGAGATGAAGGCGGAATGGCCATCAACTATACCGATAACGGTGAATACCGCTTCTGGTCAGTTAATATCCAGCTTTATGATTGGATGGAAGCGACCGCTCGCTATACCGACGTACGTACACGTTTATATAGCCAAGTCGAATCATTCAGTGGCGACCAAACCCTAAAAGATAAAGGTCTAGACGTTAAATTCAGGCTTTGGAAAGAAAGTTATTACCTACCTGATATCAGCGTTGGCTTTAGAGACTTTGGTGGCACAGGCTTCTTTGAAAGTGAGTACGTGAACGCCAGTAAATCGGTGGGGCCATTCGACTTCCACTTAGGCTTAGGTTGGGGCTACTTAGGTACAGCAGACGATATTACTAACCCATTTTGTGAGGTTAGAGACAGCTTTTGTGAGCGTCCTGGCGGGTTCTCAGGCCGCGGTGGCAAGGTAGATTACGACCAATTTTTCAAAGGTACCACAGCCTTCTTTGGTGGCGTAGAGTATCAAACACCTTGGGAGCCGTTAACGCTAAAGCTAGAGTTTGAAGGGAACGATTACTCACGTGACAGAGCAGGCCAGTTAGAGCAAGATTCTCGCTGGAATGTGGGCGCGGTATATCGCTACAAAGACTTTGATTTCTCGTTAAATTACCAACGTGGAAATACCATTGGTTTTGGTGTTACATATCGATTCAATATGAATACCGCCTCTCAGATTAAATTCGATGATGCGCCTAGAAGCTTGATGGGAAGAAATGCCCCGTCCAATGTTAAAGGTGTGAACAAATCGCGTCTTTATAATGATCTTTTCAGATCGGGTGGTTTCATCTTATCTGATGCTGAAATTAAAGAGGACAGTGCGACTTTCTATGGAACGCAGGTTAAGTATCGCGATCAAGGTGAAGCTATCGAGCGCGTGGGCCGCGTAGCGGCTTCTGAGCTGCCTGATAGTGTTAAAACTTATCATATGGTAGATAGTCGTGGCGGCATTCCTATGGTCGATACACAAATAGATGCTGAAGCCTTTATCTCTGCTGCCCGCTATGAGTCAGTGGATGCAGAAATAGCTGAGACTTACATAAGAACGTCACCTTCTAAAGAAGTGATGGAAGCTTACGACCCTGAAAATACGTCGGGCATTTTCTATAGCGCCGATTTCTTTTTCACTCAGTCATTTGGTAACCCAGAAGATTTCTATCTTTATCAAACTGGGCTATTACTCAACGGTGGCTATGCGTTTAATGAAAATTTCTCGGTGGTGAGTAGCGCCCGAGTGACGCTTCTTGATAACTTCGATAAGTTTAATTACTTAGTGGATGGTGAAGACGTGTCTTTACCTCGTGTGCGTACCCGGGTGCGTGAGTATGTGTCTGAAAACGATGTATGGTTAGATACCGCGTTTTTAAATTACAAAGACAATATTGCTGAAGATCTTTATGCTCAAGCATACGCAGGTTATCTCGAAACCATGTTTGCTGGTGTAGGCGGTGAAATTCTTTATCGTCCTGTCGATAGTAATGTCGCCTACGGCATCGATATCAACTACGTTAAGCAGCGTGACCCTTACAGCCAAACAGGCTTAGAGGATTACGACACAATAACTGGTCATGCAAGTGTCTATTGGCAGCCTGAATTCCTAGATGATACGCAAATTACGGTTAGTGCAGGTCAATTCTTGGCGAAAGATAAAGGCGTGAATATTGATTACGCCAAGCGCTTTGATAGCGGCATTATAGTAGGCGCTTATGCAGCCTTTACCGATGTTTCGTCAGAAGAATATGGGGAGGGGAGTTTTACTAAAGGCTTCTATATTTCCATTCCTACCGATTTGTTCTTACTAGAACCATCGAAAGGACGTGGATTGTTCCCTTGGGTACCAATCTCTCGCGACGGTGGTCAGCTATTACGCAGACCTTCAAGGTTGATAGATTTAACCGAGACAAGGTCGCCTTTTTTTGACTAAATAGAAAAACGCCACGTGAATGTGGCGTTTTTTTTTGCCCGTAGATATTTTAATTCAGCTACGAAATTAAAGTGTAGATTGGGTATTTATTCGTAGCTTAACTGCGAAGAGAAAAGTACAATACAGGCAGTGAAAAATGAGTGCTGGTGGTATTTTGTGCAAAAATAGTACGTAAAAGTAACCTTTTTGTACTTTCTTATTGAAATGATCCTGCCTTTGCTGTATAAAATGCGCCCTCTAATTTATAGTAATACGTCATTTGACCCAACCACTGTTTGAGCGCTTGGGATTAACTGACGCGACAGTTATCGTTGTTCTGGAGACAAATACAATGTCAAGAGTATGCCAAGTAACAGGTAAGCGTCCAACGGTTGGTAATAACCGTTCACACGCACGAAATGCGACACGTCGTCGCTTTTTACCAAACCTTCAAACACACCGTTTTTGGGTTGAGAGCGAAAGCCGTTTTGTAAAACTACGTTTGTCTGCTAAAGGCATGCGTATCATCGATAAGAAAGGTATTGATTCAGTACTAACTGACATCCGTGCCCGTGGTGAGAAAATCTAAGGAAGCCGAAAATGCGTGATAAAATTAAACTAGTTTCTTCAGCAGGTACAGGTTTCTTCTACACCACTGACAAAAACAAGCGTAACATGCCTGGCAAAATGGAGATCAAAAAGTATGATCCCGTTGTGCGTAAGCACGTTATGTTCAAAGAGGCCAAAATCAAGTAATTAGCTTGCTTTTGTCTCCACGAAAACCCAGCCTTTGCTGGGTTTTTTGCTTTTATATCCTCTGCAATTGCTCGTATACCTCTCAGATCTCTGCGAGATCGCAACGTAGCGCACAAATGATCCCAAATAAATCATAGGCCAATAATGGCCTTGTCTATATCAGATCAGACGCTACCATCAGCCTGAAAAAGCCTGCTTCTAAAATAAAAAGACACATAAAACTCAGCGTCAAACGCTAAGCCACTCATAGTTTATGTAAACAAGCGCCCATACATTTTCAAAGCCATCTAAAAATATTGAGTTAGCTTATAAGAGAGTGAGGTATTACTATATTCTGGTATTTATAGCCGACCATTTTACAGGAACAACGCGTGGCAAGAATTTCTCAGCGGGCAATGAACAACGTCGTTATCATTGCAATGCTCATTATGATTGCACTGTTTAACTTAGACAGTTTGGTGCCAAAGAAAGAGCCTGTACAAACGCGCAGCTTATTGCCTGAAGATGCTTACGTGCTAAAGATTGAGCATGATAACAACAGCCTGGAGCGTGTAGGGCAACAATGGCGTCAAAAAAGTCTTAACACCAGCCTTGCAGTAAAACCTGATGAGCAGTTTTCACATTGGCAAAGGGCTATGTTAAATCCAGCAACTGAAGTACCTGAATCGGTCTTGAATACACAGCCCTTTATTGTAGTGGTGTGGCTGGCGGGTAATAGCGACGGCAAGGTTTACGCTATTTATCCTAATACATCACCGGTAGTGATCAAATTCGAAAATAACTGGTACACATTAACCAATACCGACCTTGATAAATTATTACCTTGGACACTATAAATGCCTGAATTACCAGAAGTTGAAGTAAGCCGTTTGGGCGTATCCCCTCATCTAATCGGCAATACCATTACTCAGGTGGTGGTAAGAGAACGTAGAATGCGCTGGCCCATACCAGAGGAAGTCTCACTGGTTGAGGGGCAAAAGGTAATAGCGGTAAAACGTAGAGCGAAATACCTGCTAATTGAAACGGCCACAGGTACACTGGTTTTACATCTAGGTATGTCTGGCAAACTGCGCGTCATTGACGCAACTACACCCATTGTGAAACACGACCACGTGGACATTGTTTTAAATACTGGTAAGTGTTTACGCTTAAACGACCCTAGACGCTTTGGAGCGGTTTTATTTCAGGCGCCCGATACGCAACAAGCAATGTTTGACAACTTAGGCCCTGAACCCCTTACAGACGATTTTGATGATAAACGTTTGTTCAGCTTATCGCGCAACCGCAAAGGTCCGGTGAAGAACTTCATTATGGATAACGCTATCGTTGTTGGTGTGGGCAATATCTATGCGAACGAAGCCCTGTTTCTTGCAGGTATCGACCCGAGAAGAGCCGCGGGCAATATCAGTGCCGCTCGTTACAAATCACTTACTGCAAATATAAAACAAGTGCTCGCGAAAGCTATCGAGCAAGGTGGCACTACGCTTAAAGACTTTGCACAAACCGATGGTAAGCCAGGCTACTTTGCTCAGCATTTAAATGTGTATGGAAGAAAAGGTGAGCCTTGCGAAGTGTGTGGCAAAGCTATTGAAAGTAAGGTAATAGGACAGCGAAACACCTTTTTCTGTACTCGCTGCCAGCGCTAATAGCTAAAAAAGAGTCACACCTAGAAAGGTTCACAGCTAGAAGGATAGCTTAAAGCAACACAACTCTGTAAACCTGCTGTGCTGAACAACGCCGGTTTACCTAGCTCTTTTTACCTAGCCTGTCTCTTAATGCTTGCTCTACTACGGGGTGGCAAAAGCCACCTACAGCCCCGCGATGTAAGGCTACTTCTTTCACTAGAGTTGAAGAAATAAACGAGTTTTCTTCAGCTGGAGTCAAAAATACACTTTCAAGCTTCGGGTTTAGGCGTCGATTCATATTGGCCAGCTGGAATTCGTATTCGAAATCCGATACCGCGCGTAAACCACGAATCAAAATAGTCGCGTTTTGTTCATCCGCAAAGTCCGCTAGTAAACCAGTAAATCCTACTACTTCAACATTAGGCAGATCGGCAGTAACTTTCTTTATCATTTCTACCCGTTCCTCTAATGTAAAGAGCGGCTTTTTACTGGGGTTAGAAGCGATAGCCACGATAACGTGAGAGAATAGCTGAGATGCTCGCTCAATAAGGTCTGCATGACCGTTAGTAATTGGGTCGAAAGTACCTGGGTAAAGTGCTCTAGTGTGCATAAATTGAATCTTATTGTCGTATAGGGTTTATAGGTTCAACGAGGCTACTGTACCACATTAACGAGTAATGCTAAGTACTGCTGTAATTATGTTTATTATTCGCGGTTTTTAACGCTTCACCAATTCGTTATAGCCATCTAAGCATGCCGTCCAATCGTCTTCTTTCCAGTGAAATACCGGGTTTTTGGCTTGCTCTTTATGCAAAGAGCGCAATAGACGATCTAGGTTACTTTGTTTCCAGCTATCCCCTTTACGTTTCGAACAGCGGTCAAAGTCGATAAGCCAAATTTGCTTATCGCTATCAATCATAATATTTCGAACATTCGCATCGTGGTGATAAACCTGGCAATTGTGCATTCGAGCCAGCGCTCGGCCCACTTCATGCCATTCGTTTTTTGATAATGGCTGCTGGCACAAAACGTGGTGCAGATCTTGGCTATTAGGAATGTTAAGGGTGATAATATCGCCCCGATAAATTAAGCCCCTGCGGTGGATACGTGCAGCGACAGGTATAGGTACCAAAAGACCTTCACCTCGCATGTATTCGAGCAATGTAAACTCTTCAAAAGGTCTAGAGCGTTCAATACCATTAAACAAGTACTGGTCACTGAGTAGCTTACCTATCAGTCCGCCACGCATAAAGTGTCGTAAAACCCAGTGCTGACCTTCATGCTCAATGAAGATGGTTGTACCACGTCCCTTAGCTTGACCTGTTATCTTGTTTTGTAGCTGCCAAAATTCAGGGCTGAACATTTCTGTATTAGGCTGACTGACCAGGGTGTTATCGAAAATAAAGTGGTGCCCAGCACCTATGTCTCGTCGCATTGTCGCCATGTTGCCCACAACTTATGGTAAATTTCATATTCTAATGATTTATTTTGGTTTTTCAGCAACGAGAGAGCTTCTGTGGGAAAAAAGATTTGTTTAATGCGCTTATCGGCCATTGGGGATGTGTGTCATGCCGTTGCAATGGTTACTCGAATTCAATCACAGTGGAACGATGCTGAAATTACGTGGGTAATAGGGAAAGTGGAGTATCAGCTGGTGAAGCTGATGCCAAACGTACGGTTTATTATTTTTGATAAATCAAAAGGTAAGGCTGCGGTGGAGTCGCTCAAAGCACAAGTGGCCGGTGAAACTTTTGATGCTTTATTAATGATGCAGGTGGCACTACGGGCAAACTTAGCTTCGCGAGTGATTAAAGCAAAACAGCGCATAGGTTTTGACTGGGCACGAAGTAAGGAGCTGCACTGGTTGTTTGCCAATAAACGTGTGGCTGCCACAAAGCACGCCCATGTGCTTAAAGGTTTTATGGATTTCGCCGATGCATTGGGCGTACCTGAGCCAAAAGAAGTTTCTTGGAACATTCCAGTTGCATCAGAAGATGCAAAGTGGGGAGAAGAACAAGCTAAAACCTTGGGTAAATATGTCGTTATTTCACCAGCGGCAAGTAAGGCTGAAAGAAATTGGTTGCCGCAACGATACGCAAGTATTGCTGACTATATCCAAGAGGCCGGTGTCACCGTGATATTATGCGGCGGTCCAGGAGATTTAGACCGCAAAACTGCTGATGCAATTAAAGCGAGTGTGAAATATCCGCTTAGAGACTTTACTGGGCAAACAACATTGCATCAGCTGCTTATGTTACTAAAGCATGCTCACCTAGTTATTGCACCAGATACTGGGCCTGCTCACATGGCAACTACCGTGGGCACGCCTGTTATTGGGCTATACGCACACTCTAATCCTCGTAGAACAGGGCCTTACAACAATCTTGAAAGGTTGGTATCGATTTATGATGAATGCATAGAAGAGCAAAAAGGGAAGCCTTGGAGCGCCTTACCGTGGGGAACGCGAGCCAAAGGAAGCCAGTTAATGGAAAAAATTACCGTAGACATGGTTAAGCAAAAAGTTGCGCCGTTCCTCGTTTAATTTTTTTATCGTAAGGTAAAACTACCAACTATTATCTACACTTAGCGTTGTGCTGTGTACTTCTTTTAAGCAGGGAGTCGTTACTGAATGAAAAAGCCCGCTTTGCGATGGCTGTCCGAGATTCATACTTTTGCTGCGTGTAAAAAAGTACTGCTAACACTAGCAGTGCTATTTATGTGCTTGCCTAAAGTAAATGCATCGGAACTTAACGTCATGGTGAACGAAAGTGTAATGGTTGAAGAGCTTAGTCGCTCAGAACTTCGTCAGATTTTTACGGGACAGCGCCAGTATTGGGAAAATGGTACTAAAATTACCGTTTTCGTACTGCAAGACAGCGACGAGTTACACCGTCAATTTTGCCGCGATATTCTTCAGATGTTCCCTTATCAGCTGTCTCGTCTTTGGGACCAAATTACCTATTCTGGTCAAGGTATTACACCAATCAGAGTAACCTCTTATCAAGCGCTAGTTGATGCATTGGAAAATACGGTGGGTTCTATTGGTTATGTTGAACGAACGGAAATCGTTAAGCTTAGACGCGTTGAGGTAGATTTAGAATGAGAATATACATCGCTTTAGCGCTTGGGCTCTTCAGCTCGCATATCGTTAGCGCGCAATCAGATTTTACCTGGCATGGCTATGTTTCACAGGGCTTAACTCAGTCGAAAGACAGTAGTTTTATAACTGATGATAATAACGTGACGGGTGAACTCACTGAGATTGGTATGAACGGTTATTATCAGCTTGCTGAAAATATATCCATTGCTGGGCAAGTTAACTATTTAGACGGTGGGAATCGTTTCGAGCAAGGTGCTCGCCTCGATTATTTATTTGTTGATTGGAAGCTGCCTAATTTACCTGGCAGGTGGCGTGGGCAAATTCACGCTGGACGCTTTAAAAACATCCACTGGCTTTATTCATCGACCAGAGATGTCCCTCAAACGCGATATACCTCAATATTGCCTCAATCGGTATATAACGACGGGTTTCGCGATGTTGCATTGGGCAGTAACGGCATACTGACCAGTTTTTCTAATTACGGTAAGGAATATACTTGGGAACTTAATTGGAGCTACGGACGCTCGAATATAAACGATTCTCAGCGCGAATTTCTCTTAGGTAACGAAGTTAAAGGCAAAATCAGACAAGACTTCGTACATCAAGCAAGCGTGTTTTTGCAGCCTTCATCTATGACATGGAAAATAGGTGCTGGTTGGCTTAATTCCGATTTTAAGTACACGCCATCACGGGATGAAGATGGTTTGCCGGGCACCGCGAACATAGAGCGACTTATGTTATCTGCGCAATACTTTGCTGAACACTGGGAAGTTTCTGCAGAAATAATTCGCGACAAACAAAACAGCCAGGGGCTATTTTCCCCTGACTTTGCCGAAAAACGCACCGGTGAAGGTGGTTTCGTTCAGTTTAGATATTTGTTTAACAACGAAATCAGCGGTCTTATTGGCTACGATAAATATATTAACGATACCTCCGACAGTGACGGTAAAGAACTAGAGGCAAGCACGGGAGGCCTTATCCCTGCCTACTTCGGGTATCAAGATACTTACACGGTGGGTTTACGCTGGGATATTGCACCTAAATGGCGATTACAAGGCGAATATCACTGGGTTGAAGGAGCAACGCGTGTAGTCAGCTTATTAAACCGAGATGTGGCATCCCATTCTGATAAGCATTGGGAAATGTGGTCAATACAATTGATGTATTGGTTTTAAGGGTAAAAGATGAAGGTTCAGGTATCTTTTACCACGAAAACCATTGCTATTTTACTGGCTATGGTTTTAACCGTTACTATCGTTATATCCACCGTGCTAATTCAAGAGTCTGAAGCACAGGTTGTGATGCAGCAGCGGGAAAGCCAAATTAGCAACCAGCGCAGGGTTCAGCTATTCGAAGACATACTTCATAGCCGTATGATCACCCTCATTGATATCATTAGCCGTAAAAATGGTGCGTATTCTAATAACCTTGATAATTTACGTAGTACGCTAGATGACCTAAGTGAATACCTAACCCTCAATTTTCAGGTAGAAACTCTTTACCTATTCGATGAAAACGGTGTTGTTGGAAAACCTGCTTACCCCGTTAACGGCACCATCAAGCAGCTTGTGGATTCTACTCGGGCATCATTTGAAAGCCGTTCGTTACTGGTCTGCGAAAGCGTATGCACTCACTACATTTCCATACCTATAATGGCATCAAGCGATAAAGTGCCGGTTATTATTGTGTCTACTTCCATGCGAGAATTACTGTATCTGTTTAGCCGTGCCACCGATGTATATAAAGTGGCGATTGTTCAGGTAGATGAACCTCAGGTTGGAAAACTTGAGTTAAAGGTAGCAAGTCAGGTTTCCGCTGCGAACAAACAATTTTTGAATTCGCTTATTAAGGCATTACCTGAAAACTGGCGTGTTGACGACCTCGTAATAAAAGGGGTAAACGTAGAGTTAGAAAACCAGCAGCTTCTGGTTAGCCTTCTGCCTTTCGACCATGCCGCAGGCGATCATCCTTATTTGCTTATCGTTCAAGATGTATCGGCAATGATACGTCAGAACGAGCAATATCAGTACGTAGTTATTTCAAGCGCTATCGCATTATTTCTTCTTTTCTCGTCGTTGCTCTATCTTTTCTTAAATCAATATCGCACAAGGTTATTAGACATAAGCGAACGCCTGCCTATGTTGGCTGAGCATAAATTTAGCGAATTTTATACGGTTGCGGCAAAGCGTCAAAAGCTGCCTGTATTTAAACTTACCGACGAGCTCGATGTGGTTGAGGAAGCGGCGAACGATTTAGCGCGCCAGCTAGAAAGCTTTGACGGTCAAATGGCGATAAACACCGCTAAGCTAGAGAAAATGGCCATGTTCGACGTGCTGACAGGTCTACCCAACCGTAACATGTTGACCTTTCAAATTGAAAAACAACTGGCCAGCTCAATTCGAGATGACAGGTTAGTAGCGCTCATGTTTATGGATTTAGATGACTTTAAAAAAGTTAACGATAGCCATGGGCACGATGTCGGCGACAAGCTACTTAAAGCTGCGGCAATGAGAATTTCCCGTCCTATTCGGGAGTCTGATATTGCATCGCGATTTGGGGGCGATGAGTTTGTTATTTTGCTGTCGAATATAGAGAGCAAAAAACATGTCGATACGGTCGCGCAAAAAATTATCGACGAGTTTCAAGAGCCCATTATTGTCGACGGCGTTACTTTTTATGTTTCAATCAGCATTGGTATAGCCATTACTAATCACTCCCGCGCTACACCGGTAGAGCTGCTGCGCCACGCCGATATTGCGATGTACGAAGCCAAAGCGAAGAAAGGTGCTGAGTTTAGAGTATACGACGCCACTATGAACCTTAAGGTAATGCAAAAGGTTGAATTAGAGTCTGAAGCTCGCGAAGCGCTAAGAGGCAATCAGTTTAGCCTTGCCTTACAACCGCAAATAGACATGCACAGCGGCAAGCTCATGGGCTTTGAAGCACTACTACGCTGGTATCACCCTAAAAAAGGGCATATATCGCCAGGCGACTTTATCCCTCTGCTTGAAAATACGTCATTTATGCTCGAGTTAGATTATTGGGTGATCACGCGCTCCACCCATCTAGTTAACGAGCTAAAAAACAGCGGCTACCCAGATATCAAGGTGGCGATTAACTTATCAGCGGGGCAGTTCCTCGACCCCAGCTTGCCCGAGTTTTTACAGCATCAAATTATTAAAAACGATATCGCTCCAGATCAAGTTTGCCTAGAGCTAACTGAAACCGTGTTGGTCTCAGATATCAAACGGGCTACGGGTATAATGCAAACCATACGTGATATGGGGTGCATGTTAGCGATTGATGACTTTGGAACCGGCTATTCATCCCTAAGTTACCTAAAATCATTGCCCGCCGACTTTATAAAAATAGATCGCTCTTTCGTTGCCAACATCGCCAGCAGTGCAGATGACAGAAACATTGTGCATTCCACCATATCCATGGTGCGTAATATGGGCATGCAGGTGGTAGCTGAAGGTATTGAAACCAATGAGCAATACGAGTTGCTTTGTCATTTCGACTGCCATCAGGGCCAAGGCTATCTTATTAGCCGACCTATACCTGAAGTAAACCTTTGGGACACATTAAAAGACAAAGTAGAAAACGGCTTTTGGAAAGACTTTGCCTAGCACTTAAAAAAAATGAGCGTGATCTAAGCGTTTGTTGTCAGTGTGCTGAATAATTTACAAACTTAGTCGACAAACCCATTAAATACAGCGCAAGGGTGTGTACCCTTTCATGCGCTTTCATTACACTAGCGGTTTTCATATACCCACACTTGGAGAATGGCATGTCTGCGGCATTTATTTCTCATTTGCAATCGCAAATTGAAGCCACGAAAGAAGATGGTTTGTACAAAAAAGAGCGCGTAATCACGTCGCAACAACAAGCGGATATTGGCGTTGCTGGTGGCGAGCACGTTATAAACTTTTGTGCTAATAACTACTTAGGCCTAGCAAATAATGAAAGCTTAATCGAAGCGGCGAAAGAAGGCTTAGATAGCCATGGCTTCGGTGTAGCATCTGTGCGATTCATTTGCGGAACGCAAGACATTCACAAGCAACTAGAAGCCTCTATCAGTGACTTTTTAGGCACCGAAGACACCATTCTTTATCCGTCTTGCTTTGACGCCAATGGCGGTTTGTTTGAAACCCTTCTTGGACCGGAAGATGCCATCATCTCTGATGCGCTAAACCATGCGAGTATCATTGACGGCGTACGTTTGTGTAAAGCCAAGCGTTATCGTTACGCCAACAACGACATGGCTGCGTTAGAAGAGCAATTAAAGCAAGCCGATGCTGATGGCGCTCGCTTTAAAATCATTGCTACCGACGGCGTATTCTCTATGGACGGCGTTATTGCCGACCTTGCCTCAATCTGCGACCTGGCCGACAAATACGATGCCATGGTAATGGTTGATGACTGCCACGCCACGGGTTTCTTGGGCGAAAATGGTAAAGGTAGCCATGAATACTGCGGTGTAATGGGTCGTGTAGACATTATTACTGGTACTTTAGGCAAAGCCCTTGGTGGTGCGTCAGGCGGTTACACGTCAGGCAAAAAGGAAGTTGTTGAATGGCTACGTCAGCGCTCGCGTCCTTACCTATTCTCTAACTCAGTTGCGCCACCTATCGTTTCAGCATCGTTAAAAGTGTTTGAAATGATGAAAGAAGGCGATGAGTTACGCGCTAATCTATGGCGAAATGCCAACCATTTCCGCAAGCGCATGGAAGATGCGGGCTTTACCCTTGCAGGTAAAGATCACGCCATTATTCCTGTAATGCTGGGCGATGCCCGCTTAGCCAGTGAAATGGCCGACAAACTGTTAGAAAAAGGCATTTACGTTATCGGCTTCTCGTACCCTGTTGTACCAAAAGGACAAGCGCGAATTCGTACGCAAATGTCAGCAGGTCATAGCCTTGAACACGTTGATAAAGCCATCGATGCGTTTATCGAAGTTGGCCGTGAAATGGGAGTGATTTCATGAAGTCGCTAGTAAAAGCGAAAGCGGAAAAAGGTATTTGGCTACAAGACACACCAAAGCCTGAAGTAGGGCACAATGACCTACTGATTAAAATTCGCAAAACCGCGATTTGCGGTACTGATATGCATATTTACAACTGGGATGAGTGGTCGCAAAACACTATTCCAGTGCCTATGGTCGTCGGTCACGAATACGTGGGCGAAGTAGTGGGTATGGGGCAAGAAGTAAAAGGCTTCGAAGTAGGTGACCGTGTATCCGGTGAAGGACATATTACCTGTGGTCATTGCCGTAACTGTCGCGCTGGCCGCGTACATTTGTGCCGCAACACCGAAGGTGTGGGTGTAAACCGCCCTGGCGCATTTGCCGAATATTTAGTTATTCCTGCCTTCAACGCGTTTAAAATTCCAGACAATATCAGCGACGACCTCGCGTCTATCTTCGACCCGTTTGGTAATGCCGTTCATACCGCGCTAAGTTTCGATCTAGTAGGCGAAGATGTACTTATCACAGGTGCAGGGCCTATTGGCATTATGGCGGCTGCGGTCGCCAAACACGTAGGTGCCCGTCACGTAGTGATTACTGATATCAACCCGTATCGCCTTGAGCTTGCTGAAAAGATGGGGGCTACGCGTGCTGTTGATGTAAGTAAAGAAAACTTACAAGACGTTATGGACGAACTGGGTATGTCAGAGGGCTTCGATGTGGGCCTTGAAATGTCTGGTGTGCCGGTAGCCTTCAGAGACATGCTCGACAAGATGAATCACGGCGGCAAAGTGGCTATGCTGGGTATTCCTCCGCAAGACGTTGCTGTCGACTGGAACCAAGTTATTTTCAAAGGTTTGGTGATAAAAGGCATCTATGGCCGAGAAATGTTCGAGACTTGGTACAAAATGGCGAGCTTACTACAAAGCGGTCTGGACCTTTCACCCATCATCACTCATACCTTTTCCATTGATGACTTTCAGAAAGGGTTTGATACCATGGGGTCAGGACACTCAGGTAAAGTTATTTTGGATTGGCAATAATGACAACATTCTCACACATTAGCGTAAACGACGTGGCTAACTTTCAAGGCGACGTAACTATTGTGGATATTCGCGATCCTCAATCGTTTGCTAATGGCCATATGCCCAATGCGGCACCGCTTAACAACGATAACTTTGGGGCGTTTATTGACCAAACACCCAAAGATATTCCAGTTGTTGTAGTGTGTTACCACGGCGTAAGCAGCCAGCAGGCTGCGCAAGTGATTGCTCAGCAAGGATTTGAGACCGTTTATAGTATGGACGGGGGCTTTGAAGCGTGGCGACAGGCGAACCCGGTAGTAACCGAATAGCGATTTTATAAAGGTGCACAATGTGCACCTTTATTTTATGTTTTGCAGGTCTTTCACTATTTCAGTATAAAGTGTCAATGACGAGAGCTAAATTCCACGCTCTTGTACATCTTTATCGCTTCACACTCTTTTAGCTTTTGGGGTAACAACTAGCTTATGGGTCATCCTTTAATTGCGTTTAATCAGCAAAGTCCGGCGCACCTTCTTGCCAACTATTTAACCAGTCAGCATATAAAGGCCAACGTAGTACAGCACGAAAAAGAGTTTGTGGTTGTGCTGGATAACAATGAGCATATAGACCGCGCAAAAGTTATCGCAGAAGACTTTTTAGCAAATCCAACGAACCCTAAATATCAGCAAGCGGCATGGGACAGTGGTAAAAACGTACAGCTAGCCCCATCAGGTAGCGGCTTTTCGTTAAGCAAAATAATGTCCGATGCGGTTAAAGCGCCGTTTACTTCTGTGGTGTTTGTGCTGTGTGCTGCTGTTTATCTATTGTCTTTATTTGGGTTATTTGCCCCCATTGCACAGCACTTATTGATGCAGCCGTTTTCTGTGTTGTTACAAAATCACGAGTGGTGGCGGCTGCTTGGCCCGGCGTTCATCCACTTCTCTGCACTTCACATCATATTCAATTTATTGTGGTGGGGCATGCTGGGGGCCAAAATTGAACGTACTCTAGGTATCAGCATGTTGCTTATTGTATTTTTAGTATCAGCCACAATTTCAAATGCCGCTCAAGCGCTATTTAGCGACCCTGTACAAGGTAATCTATTCTTGTTTGGCGGCTTGTCTGGTGTGGTATATGCGGTGATGGGCTTCGTGTGGTGGCTTGGCTGGTTGCGCCCTAGTTGGGGGCTGTCGTTACCAAACTCTATTGTAGGCTTTATGCTGGTTTGGTTGGTAATTGGCTATGCCGACATACTGTGGGTGAGCATGGCAAATGCTGCACATACGGCGGGGCTTATTTCAGGCTGCTTACTTGCCGCCATACTAAGCTTGGGTTCTGCAAAGCGTTAGCAGTTAGTCAGCGCTGGCCTTAGCTTAAAAAGGTACTAAAGCGTCTAGTACTGCAGCATATAGGTATGGGATAGCAAGTCGCGCTTACCTAGATAATTAGCGTATTACACGCTAATAAAAACGGTAAAACTGCTATAGAAACAAAAAAGCGAGCTCGTTAAAAGCTCGCTTTTTTAGTCGCTTAGGCAGCTTTTATTCTGCTTAAGCACCTTGGTACAAATACTTAGTAAAAATAACGTTCTTAATCACTTCACCACCGGTTTCCTGCATCATGTGATCCTGAAGTGCTTTTAAAATAGAGCGACGGATATCTTCACGACCGGTTAACGATTTTACTTTTTCTGCTGGCTGCTGCCCGAAAATTTCAATGGCGGTAGAGCGTAGTAGCGGCATATGGTGTTCAGCGATTTCCAGTTGGTTCACATCGTGAATCATCAACTCAACCGACACGCGAACATACCCCAGCTTTTGCGCGCTATCGCTAATATAGTTGGTAACAATCTCTGGCTCTAAGCCCAAATAAGCATAGTTGGCTTTATCTTGCGCCAGCGCTGAATTGCACCCTAAAACAAAAAAACTAACCGCAAATACACGTAAAACTAGTGACTTAAACATAGTGGAGTCCGAAACACCAAAGTAATAAATTCACTTGGTAGTGTAGCAAATCTCTAATCAAACACACTACTGCAAAAGTTTAACCAAGTGAAAATATTCTCACATGACGTGTTATCATACTAACAGATTCATTATTCGGGCTTTTCGTGTGAGTTTTAATGCCACTTTTCCAGTGGGTTTGGCGGTTGACTGGCAAGCACCTTCTGGCATCACAATTCCTAATGCACAGCTTAAAAACTGGTTGTTAGACACAGGGTCATTAACCGAGCGAGTGCAATCCTTAAGTGACCATTTTTCGCTGGAGCTTATTGGGCAGCGCACGCAAATACCTCACGACAACGAGTTATCGCTATTACACAACAACGGCAATACCAGTTATCAAGCTCGGGAAATTCTACTGTGTGGTAATCATCAACCTTGGGTGTTTGCACGCTCTATTATTCCTCAAGCATTTGTAGACAGTGAGCTTTCTGACTTAGGCCGCGAGCCACTGGGAAAACGTTTGTTTAACGACACGCGGTTCACTCGCTCACAGTTCCAATTGTGTACTGCCCAAGCCTCCCAGTTTGGCATCAATAGTAACCAAACCTTGTGGGGAAGACGCTCGTTGTTTACGTTAGATAACTACAGCATGATAGTGGCAGAAGTTTTTCTTCCTCATTCTCCGGCTTACGGTCAGTCAGCGACAAGCGAAAAGGAAAGCGAACAACAATTATGAAACACAATTGGAATGCATACGCGCGACTTATGCGCCTAGATAAACCTGTAGGTATTTATTTACTGCTATGGCCTACATTGTGGGCACTGCTAATGGCGGCGCAAGGTTTACCGCCTTTAGGTATTACGCTTATCTTTGTGGCTGGCGTAGTCGTAATGCGTTCAGCAGGCTGCGTTATCAATGACTATGCTGACAGAAAAGTGGACGGACGCGTAAAGCGCACAACCCAGCGCCCCTTGGCAACTGGGGAAGTTAAGCCAAAACAAGCGCTGCAGTTATTTGGCGCACTGATCGCCATTGCGTTTGTGTTAGTGCTGTTTCTTAACTGGCAAACTATCGCGTTATCTGTTGTAGCGCTTTTGCTTGCTGCAAGCTATCCCTTTATGAAGCGTTATACCCACTTGCCGCAGGTGGTATTAGGCGCGGCATTTGGCTGGGCCATTCCCATGGCTTTTATGGCCGTGCTAGAAACTGTCCCAACGTACGCTTGGTGGTTATTTATTGCTAACTTACTATGGACAGTAGCGTACGACACCATGTACGCCATGGTAGACCGCGACGACGATTTGCAAATAGGCGTTAAGTCTACCGCTATATTGTTCGGTAAAAACGATGTGCTAATAGTAATGTTGTTGCAAGCCTGCGCGCTAACTATTCTGTGGTGTATAGGCGTAACAATCAATGCGACATGGCCTTACTACACAGCCGTGCTGTTTTCTGCTTTGCTATGCGTGCGCCAATATCAACTTATTAAACGCCGCCAGCGTGAAGGCTGTTTCACAGCGTTTATTGAAAACCACTACATTGGCTTAGCCATCACGCTTGGTACGGCGCTGCATTTTTGTTTGGTGTAACAGTAAAAGTACCTAGCCCAATACAAACCATTGTGAATGGTATTCAGCCACAAAAAAAGCGCCATGAAGGCGCCTTTGAGTTTTCTATAAGCTGTGAACAGTTACTTTTCTGCTAGTTTCGCTTCTAGCTCGGCAATGCGACTTTCCATAGCGTCTAGCTTTTCGCGAGTGCGGATAAGCACTTGGCTTTGAATATCGAACTCTTCGCGAGTCACTAAATCAAGTTTCGACAGCTGCGACTGCAATACTGTTTTCACTCGGCCTTCTGCTTCTTCAGCCATGTTTTTAACGCCTGGTGGTACGGCATCAGCAATTTGTTTCGCTAAATCTTCGAGTTTCTTCGGATCCAACATGGAATTCCCTTATAATGCGCAGCTCAAAATATGAAAGCTATTCTATCGGTATCGTCGCGACATGCAATGAAAACCGTGTTACGCCCAAATGTACGTTGTTTTAGGAATTAAATGAAACTAAATGAAGCTCAAGAATCTGCCGTAACCTATGTGTCTGGCCCATGTTTGGTGCTGGCAGGGGCGGGCAGTGGTAAAACTCGTGTAATTACGAACAAGATTGCTCATTTAGTTAGAAACTGCGATATGCCGGCACGCTATATTGCAGCGGTAACCTTTACCAACAAAGCAGCACGTGAAATGAAAGAACGTGTGGCGCAGACCTTGGGTAAGCCAGAGGCGCGAGGGTTAAAGGTATCTACCTTTCACACTATGGGCTTAACCATTATTAAAGCCCATGTAAAAGACTTAGGCCTAAAACCGGGGTTCTCGCTGTTCGATGATAAAGACTCGTTTGCCCTGCTTAACGACTTAACCTCTGACACCCTCGATGGCGATAAAGATCAGCTTCAGCTGCTGCAAAGCTGTATCTCGAACTGGAAAAACGACCTTATCTTGCCCGATGCCTTATTAAAGTCGGCAACCAGCACAGGCGAAAGAGAATTTGCAGAGGCCTATAAGCGCTACCAAGACAACCTAAAAGCCTATAACGCACTAGATTTTGACGACCTTATTCTGCTGCCCACTCTGCTTTTAAAAAGCAGCGAAACGATCAGAGCAAAATGGCAAAGCAAAATTCGCTATCTGCTGGTGGATGAATACCAAGATACCAACACCAGTCAGTACGAGTTAGTAAAGTTATTAGTAGGCGAGCGCGCACGCTTTACCGTGGTTGGCGACGACGACCAGTCTATTTATTCTTGGCGTGGTGCGAAGCCGCAAAACCTACATTTGCTACAAGAAGATTTTCCGCGATTAAACGTGATTAAGCTGCAGCAAAACTACCGCTCGTCAGGTCGTATTCTACATTGCGCGAATATTCTTATTCAGAACAATCCACACTTGTTCGATAAAACCCTCTTCTCAGAGTTACAGTACGGCGAGCCGCTTAAAGTGATAGAGGCGAAGAACGAAGAACATGAAGGTGAGCGGGTGGTGGCTGAACTGCTGGCGCACAAGTTCATGAACCGTACTCAGTTTAAAGACTACGCCATCTTGTATCGTGGGAATCACCAAAGCCGTATCTTTGAAAAGCTGTTAATGAGCAACCGCATTCCTTACAAAATAAGTGGTGGCATGTCGTTCTTTGGTCGTGCCGAAGTGAAAGACATCATGGCCTATTTACGGCTATTGGTGAATCAGGACGACGATAACGCTTTGCTGCGCATAATAAACACGCCAGGGCGCGGTATAGGTCGCGCTACGCTAGAAAAGTTAGGCAACTTTGCTAATAGTTTGGGCGTGTCTATGTTTGAAGCCGCAACGCATCCTAACTTAAACAGCGTGCTGCCCGACAAAGCTTTTCATTCGGTTTCCACCTTTGCTCGCTGGGTAGTTGAGCTGTCGGACAACGCCGAACGTGGCAACACCGCAGATGCAGTGCGCACCATGATCCGCACAATGGGTTATGAAGAATGGCTTTATGAAACCAGCGCCAGCCCCAAGGCCGCTGAAATGGCGATGGCCAACGTTAGTACCTTATTCGGCTGGGTTAACGACATGCTAGAAGGCAATGACCTCGACCAACCCATGACCTTAACAGAGGTAGTAAATCGCTTAATACTGCGCGATATGATGGAGCGGGGCGAAGACGACGGGGAAGGGGACCAGGTTCAGTTAATGACCTTGCATGCCTCAAAAGGTCTTGAGTTTCCCATTGTGTTCTTAGTGGGTATGGAAGAGGGGTTACTCCCTCACCAAAGCAGTATCGATGAAGACAATGTAGAAGAAGAGCGCCGACTAGCCTACGTAGGTATTACCCGAGCTCAGCGTGAGCTTATATTCAGCCTTGCCAAAGAACGCCGTCAGTTTGGTGAAGTGATTAATCCAGAGCCAAGCCGCTTTTTATTCGAGCTGCCGCCCGATGACGTACAATGGGAAAACCAAAAGCCAAAGGCAACGAAAGAAGAGCGCCAGCAAAAAGCTCAGGTGGGTATTGCTAACCTAAGAGGTATTTTAGGGAAAAAGTAGTATGGTTAGAGGTGCAAGTAAGTACTTACTTTTAGCCGGCTAGCAGTGCCATATCGAGCACTTTTGCGTGCTTTAATATCTTGCCCTGACCATACGAACACTCAATTTCATTTAAGGCGTCAAGCTGGGCTCGAGAATCCACACCCTCGGCTATAACCTGAAACTTCAAGTGTTCAGAAATCAGCATCACCGATTGAATAAGCTTCAAGTTACGCTGAGAGCGGGGGAGTGATTTTACAAATCGGTGATCAATCTTTATGAAGTCGAAAGGGTAAGCAAACAGATAACTTAGCGAGGCTAATCCGCTACCAAAGTTATCAAGAACAAGCGTTACGCCAGCGCGTTTAAGCTTTTTAATTGCCGGTAAGATAAACTGCGAACGCCGATTTAAATCATTTTCATCAAATTCAAACACAAGCTGGCTTGGTGTAATATCAGATGCTGCAATTACATCTATCATTTGATTAACCATAGAAGCCTGCAATAAATGGTTAATCGACACATTAACCGCTATTTTGTTAATAGGCTCATCGGTATTCTTGTAGTGGTTGAGTAACTCGCACGCTTTGTTTAGCTGAAATAAATCAAGGTCTAGCGTTAGGCCGCTGTGCTCTGCCACTTGCCTAAATTGCTCGCGGGCTATTTTGCCGTAGGCGGGGTGAGACCAGCGAATATACATTTCTTTATACAGCGTGCTCTTGTCATTTAAGTCAATCACTGGCTGCAAAAAGTAATCAAACTCTTCTTCACGCAGGGCCCGCCTGAATTCATTCTCAAGCTCCAGCTCTTCTATTAGTCTTTCACGCATGCTCTTATCAAACATCACGTAACGGCCACGACCCAGCGTCTTCGCTTGGTACATGGCGGCGTCTGCATCGCGTAAGACTTCGTCGGCGCTGCGATAATAGGTTTCTAAGTGGGCAATACCCACGCTGGCGCCGGAATACATTTCGCGACCATCTAGTAAGAACGGCTCTGAAATTGATGAAATAATACGGCTGGCTACTTCTTCAACATCTGCCACATCTTCAAAGTTATCCAGCAGAACAACAAACTCATCACCACCTAACCGAGCAAGTAGGTCGTGACCGCGAATACACAGCGCAATACGTCTTGCGACCTCAATTAAAAACTCGTCGCCCGCGTGGTGACCTAGCGTGTCGTTAATAACTTTAAAGCGGTCTAAGTCGATAAATAACACCGCGAATAAGTTATCGCTGTAACGTTGCTTGCTAGCTACGGCTAGCTCTAACCGGCTTGTGAACATAGCGCGGTTGGGTAAATCGGTTAGCGAGTCGTGGTGGGCGTCGTGAATTAGCTTAAGCTCAATCTCTTTACGCTCTTCAATTTGCTGCTTTAAAAACTTGTTCGCGCGGTTAAGCTCTGCGGTGCGCTCTTTCACGCGCTCTTCAAGCTCAATGTTGTAGCGCTGCATCGACTCAGTGTTGCGCTTGCGCTCAATGGCTACCGCAATATGGTGCGATACAAAGCGAAGAAGCTCTTGGTCGCGAGCATTATATTTTGCCAGCTTGCCATAAGTTTGAACCGCTATAACACCAGCTATTTCGCCCTCAACAACAAGGGGAGAACCAAGCCAAGAGTTAGCGCTATTTAACATGGTTTGAGCAACAGAAACATCTATGTCACCCGACTCAGCAAGTTCCAACACCTTGGGTGGGTTTATCAACTCGGCTTGGCCCGTACGTAATACATATTCGGTAAGCCCTAAGCCAAGCGGTCTAGCACTGATATCTTTTTCTTTGGAGTCGCTGAAGTAAGGAAACTCCAGCATCTCTTTCTCTTTGTCCAGAATAGCAATGTAGCAGTTCGGCGCGCTAATAAGCCGTGCAAGAATATCGTGAAGGCTTGAGTAGAAGGCATTCATATCGCCTTCAAGATTTGCCGCCAACTCAGAGATCTCGAACAACGCTTGCTGTAACGACTCTACTTTTTGACGTTCTAAAATTTCTTCTTGAAGGTCGTCGTTAATCTTTCGAAGTTGGCGGGTACGTTCGCGAATGGTGCGTTCGGTAAGCTCTCGGTTCTTTACCCTATCTACCGTGGTAACAATATGCTGGGAAACAAAAAGCAAAACCTCTAGATCTTCTTGGCTGTAGTGCACACCCTCATCATAAGTTTGCACAACCATTGCCCCAATCACTTGGCTACCGCGTTTTAGGGGAACGCCTAGTAGTTCAAAAGGTTGGGAGCCTACCAACTTGATATCGTGCTCAGAAGCAAAGGTTTCTTCTTCGTCGCGTTTGTAAAATAGATAGTTGCCGGTTTTAAGAATATAGCCGGTCATACCGTCCATCAAAGACTCGGCAGGAAGCTGAGGAACGGTTTGTTCGTCGAATTCATCTATAAAATAGGCAAAGTCGACAACGTTGCTTTCAGGTTCGTAAAAGGCAACAAAGAAATTGTCGGCATTCATGAAATCGGCAATGATTTCGTGAATAGCGGAGTAAAGGCGGTTAAGGTGACTTACAGAGCTGGCAAGTTCGGAAATATCAAATAGCGCCTTCTGAACACGTTCAGCGCGCTTATATTTTTCGGTGAGTTGTTGAAGCTGCGGTATAAGTTCGCGCAGTTCTTCTTCCGTCAACTCGTGTTGCGTCGAATCTTGTGACATTCCGCTCGCCAGTAAAAAAAGTAACGTTTCCCAACAGGTTAAATTACCCGATTAGAGGGTAAAACGCTACTTTTTCCATCAAGTTGTTGTGATTGTGTAGGTATTAGATACCTTCAATCATGTACTCAATAGCGGCTTTAATTTCGTCGTCAGAACAGTTGCCACAGGTACCGCGAGGAGGCATTGCGTTAATACCGTTCAAAGCGTTTTGCCATACACCGTCAAGACCGCGCTCGTCCAAACGAGGCTGCCAGTCTGCTGCAACGTGCACTTTAGGAGCACCCAGAACACCTGCAGAGTGGCAAGCTACACATGCAGAGTTGTAAACGTCTTCGCCAGACTTTGCACCGCCAGCTGCTGCAGCGCTACCTTCTGCCGCTGCACCTGCAACATGTACCTGACCTACCGGCTTAATGCGATCGGCAATTTCATCGTTACTCATTTCTTGTGCTTGTGCTGCAAAAACAGTTAGCGCAGTAGCAGCAACAGTTAACCAAGTCTTTAATTTCACATCTGTCTCCAGGCAATGATGAATTTGTTTAAAATATAACTGGCCAGATTATAACGGTTAATTGGGGCTGAACAACTATTTGAGGCCAATTACCCATAAAAAGTAAGGATTTTTAACACTTATGCCAAGCCATCTAAAGAGATTTTAATAAATGAGTTGAAGCCAGCCCGTGGCGTCAGTATTATTACGCCCCGTTTGCAGCATACGTGTAGTCGCGTATTCCTTGTTGTAAACGTTCGGTGATTATCTCACTAGTTCTATAAACCGCCCTTAGCTCAGCTGGATAGAGCGCGGCCCTCCGGAGGCCGAGGTCAGAGGTTCGAATCCTCTAGGGCGGGCCATTACCTTTTCCAAGATAGCGTTAACTCTTCTTGATCCATAGAGGCGGCTTTCGCTTGTTTTGCTATGTTGCCAAGCAGTTTTTTCTTGTATTCAACTTTGTTAATAAAACACCAAATATAGCTAGTAGTGACGTAACCCTTTAAGTATGGCCACTTAATAAAAAGCGTTAGTTAACTAATTAAAAATGGCGAGTTATGGGTTTAATGGTCAAATATGGTGTTTTATGTGTCAAATGATGTGTCTTTCTATTCTGCCCATTGGGAAAGACTTGATGAGTCCGTGGGTCTTTGCTTATTGAAGCATGTACGGCTTCTTAGACAGAGGAATTTTCTAGAAAACTCGCTATTTTGCGTAAGCAGGTGAGTGTACGCTCGGCAATAATTTCACCAACATACATGTCAAAAGTCGTATTTGCTTGCTTGAAAGAGGCGTGTAATGCTGGCTCTACCTTTTTACTCAAATATGCCATGATAGCGAGGGTTTGTGCTTCAGGTATCCCTTGTTTTTTAGCGTGCTCAGGCCAGTGTCTGGCCAAAATTTCGTTCCACTTGTAATGTGTATTCTTGCTGTGGACTTTCATTGCCATCTTTATTTTCTTCGCTTGAATATTTCCTTGTCCAAAGTATGGGTAAGCACTTAACACATCATAAATGGGTGTTAGTCGATAACCATCCTGATCTAATGCGATGCTAAAGTTTTTCCCATGTCCATCAATTGCAGCAAGTAGCCAAAATACAATTTGGACACGCAGAAATTCGAGTCTATCTTCGTATGCGTTTTTAGAACCAGATAGCAGGTTCATTATCTGCTGAGAGCCTGGGCCGCCCTTTTCCTCATACTTTGAACCACTCACTTTCCCTAGTGCTTGACATATATCTTCTTGAGGAAGTCGGAAAATAGTACCTTCATCAATTCTGCGATCAAATCGTTCAACCACAAGTACTTTCTGATCTTCAAACTGTGCAATCTCACAATTTGCCACATTCAAGCCGAGGTTTTTCATGAATGTTTGGCAGAACCATTCATTGTCTACACTCGAAGATAAGTTTATTCCTAAATTCTCGTGGTGAAGAATAGGAGGCTTTATTATGTGTGTAGTTGGCGTTGAACCCTGTGGTTGACACCATTTATTTTCCCAAAGGGTTAGCGCTGTCTTTTCTTGTGCACCAGCAAGAGAAATTCTGAAATCATTTTCTGAGTTCATACCCAACATTTTATTAAGGCGAGTATTTCTAATGGTTTGGGCTACATCAGCGTCAGACAAAGGAGTAAGTGATAGCGAGGGAGCTTCTCGAGTGGTGGGCTCTGTTGTGAATGTGAGTGCTCCAACACAATCTTTGCCAATTTTAGCCAACAAGTCGAAAGGTTTGGCACTATCTGCACCTAAACGGTCTTTTATATGTTCTCTTATAGCGCCTGTATCCGGTAGTAAGTTTTCAAAATAAGCATGTACGGCATCGCCCGTTATCTCTGCGTTTTGCATCGGCAGACTGAGAGAAATTGCACGGCCACCCTCAACTTCAAGCCATTCTGTGGTGTATTTAAAGCTCAAACGTCCTTTTTTTGAATAAAGCTCACCTACTGGAAACCCGTTCATTGAACAATAAAGTGTGCGGGTGTGTGATTTTCGTCCCATTAAAATCTCAGTGACTTTTTCGTATTTGCAGTTGCTGGTGCTGATACGTCAACGCTAGGTAACTTGCCAACACTAAACTCAAGGTTAAGTGCAGCACACAGTTTGATAAGCATCTCTACCGAGATTTTTTCAGGCTTGGTTTCACAATTTGAAACATCCTTTTGATACACGCCAATACGCTCTGCTAACTCGGCTTGAGTCCAACCTTTAAGTTTCCGACAGTCTCTAATTACAGCGCTTAAATCTTTCGGCGTGTTAACTTTCATAACGGTTTTTGTGCAAAATAATGAATAAATAAAGCTTATATCAAATATGGTATAAAACAAGTTTATGCTTAAATTGGTATAAAGTTAAAATATACCTAATATGGTATATATGTGTTTTATACCACAGCCAACATATGATATTTAATCCTGCAGCGCGTGATTTAAGTTAAAGTTGACTGCTGTGTGTTTATAGCACCTCTACGCGCCTGCAAAAGAACAAAGCAGGAAGTCTCTTAAATGATCAGTTTCACTCCTTTTTAAAGCTTATCAAAGTCGTTCCAACGCATAGCAAAGTCGCTATACTGGTTTTCACTACTTTCATTTTTTTAAAAACGTATCAACGAGCCCTTCATGTCGCCTCAGTCTTTACGTAACCCTAGTTTTGCTCAGTCACTGGTTTGTTTTAGCGTTATTGTCGCGCTAATAGCGGGTGGGTTGTTTGGCCTAGGTATTAGCCTGCACGCGCTTATATTTATGTGTTTATTATGGGCCGGTATTAATGCGTTTAGTTTGGGGCACACATACCTGCAAATCCGCGAATTAATGACCAGCGCATTAACCCGGGCCATACCTGCAATATACATCTTTATTCTTATAGGCATGGTTATCGCCAGCTTTATGCAAAGCGGCACTATCTCAACGCTAATTTATTTCGGTTTAAGCTGGCTGAACCCCAGCATATTTCTAGCAGTGGGATTAGTGCTTTGTGGGGTAATGTCGGTAGCTACGGGCACATCGTGGGGAACGGTGGGTACTATGGGCGTAGTGCTAATGGGCATTGGTACCGCCATGAACATACCACTACCTATAGTGGCGGCCATGGTGGTATGCGGTGCAACCTTTGGCGATAAAATGTCTCCGGTTTCTGATACCACTAACCTTGCGGCCATGAGTGCGGGCACCAACCTTTATCGGCATATGTACGCCATGTTACTTACTACGCTGCCTAGTTTTCTTCTCACTTTCGTTATTTTCTTAGTAATAGGGTTCAGTTACGCAAACCAGAATTTAAATGTAGAACAGGTAGTTGAAATTAGAGCAGCGCTTACCAGCCACTACAATCTTGCGCCTTATATAACACTGTTACCGCTAGTATTGCTTACGGTATTGAGTATTAAAAAAGTTACGGCTGAAGTGACCATGTCGTGCAGCATTTTGCTTGCCGTTATCATCGCCATTTTCTACCAAGATGCCAACACCATTAATGTGCTTAACGCGCTGTGGGAAAACACTCCGCAAAATACGGGCATCGAGAACTTAGATACTCTTTTAGGTAGGGGCGGTATCAGCAGTATGAGTTGGACGTTACTACTTGCTTTAATGGCAATAGCATTAGGCGGAATATTACACGGTGCGGGCTTTTTATCGGCGCTGTTGGCGGGCATTGTTGAACGGGTAAAACGTACGGCAACCTTAATTGCAGTTACCATAGCATCAGGTTTTTTAGGTAACCTAGCTATGGGCGAGGCCTATATCTCTATTATTTTAAATTGCCAACTGTTTAAACCAAAATATGAACAGCAGAACCTTGACCCTGCGGTGCTATCACGATCGGTAGAAGAGGGGGCAACCATGACCACAGGGCTTATTCCGTGGACAACCGCCGGTGCGTTCTATTCTGCGACCCTGGGCGTTGACGTACTCGACTATGCGCCCTATGCCTTTTTCAATTACTTAAACGGCGTTGTTGCGGTAACTATGGCCGCATTGGGGGTAGGTGTATTGAAAGGGAAAACCGCAAAACGATAAGTCAGCTATTTTCATTTTTGTTAGTGACTGGCACGTTTACCCCCTTAAAGGGATAATTACAACTTTATCCCCACTAGGGGATAAAGCCGCAAGGGTAGTGGTATTTATGTTTTAAGCCGCTTTTGGCTTCAACAAATGCTGGGCCAGCATGCCGACAATCATGGCCCCTACAAATAACAGCACATCAGTTTGAAGCGACGCAATCGCTACTACGGCAGGCCCTGGGCAAAAGCCGCTAATACCCCAGCCAATGCCAAAAGCCGCAGAGCCCAGAATTAGCTTTGCATCAATGGTTTTGCTGGTAGGTATATCAAACTTATTCGCAAACAAGGGTTTGCTGCGCTTGCGTACCCAATACATACCCGGTGCTGCCACTAAAATAGCGCCGCCCATCACAAAGGCTAACGTAGCATCCCAATTTGCACTGAAATCTAAAAAGTTAAGTACGCGGGCAGGGTTGCTCATACCCGAAACAATAAGGCCTAAACCAAATAAAAGCCCACAAATAAGCGAGGCGATAATTGCTCTCATAAGTATATGCTCCTCGGTAATTTACAGGTGTCTGATGATATTCGTGGTGACAATTGCAGCTGTCATAAAAGTAAGCGTTGCCACAATAGAACGGGGGGATAATCGAGATAAGCCTGCCACACCGTGACCCGACGTACATCCAGAACCAAGGCGTGTACCAAAGCCCACTAATAAGCCGGCCACAACCAGCCATGTGGAGCTCATTTGAGTTTGAATCTGTAAATCACCAACAAACACCATGTAAAGCACGGCAGATAAAACAATGCCTGCTAAAAAGGCCAGTCGCCAATAGCGTTCAATGCCGTTTTGCGTTATGGCCCCTGCGGCAATACCTGAAATACCGGCAATGCGTCCAAGCGTATAAAGCAATAATACGACCGACGTACCGATAAGTAGCCCTCCGGCAAGCCCTGCTAAAGGCTCAAATGGTGTTGTTGTCCAGTATTCCAACGCACTCTCCTTAATACTCACCAATAAAAAATGGGTAACCCAAATCTTTATATAAAAATTATCTTATATTTATATTTTACGGCTATTACAGCGAAAAGTCTGTTAATTCAATCGCGCAAATATACCCATCTGTCCCGCTTTAGCGTTTAATTTATCAACCAGCTAAAAGCCGCAATAAAACATGCATAACATAATTCTGATAAACTGTTTAATAAGATTGCCCGTTTAAAGCTTCATTGCACAATGGCATCGATAAAAAACAAAACAAAGGATCGTGTATGAGTAGTAATACCCGAGATGTGGCCTCGCCGAAGGCCTCTACTGAACAGGAAAGCGCATTTAGCGTTATTGATAAGCCTACCTTTTTTGGCTCTCTTATTCTTCTTCTGTCTGTCACTCTTCCCCTTATCATTTGGCCCGACCAAGGCGCACAGTGGGTGGCAGCTGCTAAAGATTTCGTTACCAGTAAACTTGGTGTGTTGTACCTTCTACTTGGTGTGGGGGCTGGTGGCTTCATGGTGTACATCATGTTTAGCGACATCGGGCAAATCAAACTGGGCGAACCTGAAGAAAAGCCTGAGTTCTCGCCAGTATCCTGGGCTGCCATGCTGTTTTGCGCAGGTATTGGGGCGTCTATCTTGTACTGGTCTATGATTGAGTGGGTGTACTACTACCAAGCCCCACCGTTTCATATAGAAGGCGAAACCCCAGAAGCTGCCAAATGGGCCGCGGCCTACGGTATATTTCACTGGGGCCCGCTAGCTTGGGCTATTTACCTTATCCCTGCAGTACCTATTGCTTACTTTTACTACGTGCGTAACCACAGCGTACTTAAAATATCCGAAGCCCTAATGCCGGTAATAGGCGAGAAAATGGCCCACGGCTGGCTAGGTAAAATCATCGATATCAGCTTTATATTCGGCATGTTAGGCGGCGGGGCAACTACGCTTGGCTTGGCAGCACCTATGATAAACGAAGGGGTGCACGAACTCTTCGGGGTACCTAAATCGCTAACTACCCAAGTAATTGTGCTTGTAACCTGTACCGCCATATTCGGCTACAGCGCGTATGTTGGCCTTAAAAAAGGCATTAAGCTGCTGTCAGACATAAACTTTTGGCTGGCGGTTGGTTTGTTGCTATTCATATTCATTGTAGGCCCAACGTTGTTTATGGCCAATACAGGTTTAGATGCCCTAGGTCGAGTACTTAGCAACATCATAAAAATGGCCACATGGCTAGAACCCTTCGCCGAATTTAACGGTTTTGAAAACACCCACTTCCCGCAAGACTGGACCATATTCTACTGGGCATGGTGGCTAGTATTTGCACCAAGCGTAGGCTTATTTATAGCGCGCATTTCAAGGGGGCGTACCATTCGAACCATGGTGGCAGGCTCTATGTTCTTCGGCACCATGGGCTGCTTTTTATTCTTCATGGTAATGGGGAATTACGGCCTGTATTTACAGCTTTCAGGCGAACTAGACGTAGTCACCATACTTAACCAAGAAAGCCCAACAGCGGCTATTTTTGCCATGCTTCACACGCTGCCTATGGACTATGTGGTTATCTTTGTATTTACCCTATTGGCGCTAATATTCACCGCCACTACTTTCGACTCTATTTCTTACATTCTGGCAGCTGTAGTGCAAAAAGAAGTAGACGAAGAACCACTACGCTGGAACCGCTTATTCTGGGCCTTTGCGCTATCTTTCATGCCTATTGTGCTTATGTTTGTGGGCGGGTTAGAAACGCTACAAACCGCATCAATAATAGGGGGCGTGCCGCTATTAGCCGTAGCCTTAATGCTGTGTATTGCCATAGTGCGGGCAGCTAATTACGACATGCGCTATCAGCCCGACTATTCAGTGAAAGAAATCAACATTGGCGAATTCCCTGACGACGACCCATGGAGCGAAGAAGGCACATGGGACATTGAAGAGGAAAGTGAAGAAGATGTGCCTATTGCGGCCAAACCTAAACCTCGTGAACCGAAAGATCACATAGAAGGCGACCCGCATAGCAGACCGTCGCGGTTGTAGCTTTTGGTGGTTCAGTTATAAATAGTGATTAAGCTATAAAGCAAAGCGCTGCCGAAAGGTGGCGCTTTTTTCATTTTAATGCCACACATTTCACTTTCACATAAAGTGCGCTGTGTTAACGTAGCCAGGATTAATAGCACCCGAATAGCATCAACCATTCGAAAAAGTAGCAGTATGTCAGTAAAGAATTATCAAAAATTCTATCAGCCCTTAAACGCAGTGCATTCGGCTGACTTCAATCGCTGTATTTACTGCGGCTGCGAAGCGGCCCGCCAAGACTTTATCCCGCCCATAAAATTCATTCACGATTGGCAAAGCGGACACCTACAGGCCGACTTTATTTCCGTACCTTCATGTAACGAATGCTTTGACTTGCTAAAAAACGAAAATAACGCCACGTTAGAACCTAGAATTACCGTGTTAAAAAAGCTATTGGCAGAAAAGTACAAAAAGGCCATTAGGGTATATAACCATTGGAGCATGGAAGAAATTGAAGAAATGGATGCCGCATTTCAAATAAGCCTAAAAGGCGGCATGCGATTAGGTAAAGAAACCCTTTCACGCCTTCAATTTGCTGGGTTCGACTATGAAGTAAACGGCAATATAACGCGGGTGGCAAAACCACAGAGCGAAAAGTTCAAAGTATTCGATGAAGAGTTCAACAGCTTTAGAGAAGCGCTAGCCTTTGCCAGCGCTACCTACAAAATCAAGAAAAGCCGATTAAGCCAGCTTTATTTCGACAATTATGAAAGCTTTGATAGGGCTATTGAGGTTTTTCATGGGTTGGTTGAAGACCATCAATCAAAAACTGATTGATGGCATTGCGCTCCGGTATCAGAGGTTTGAACCCTATCGGGCCCAACCATCATTCCTGACCGTTTTTTAAAAAGTACAATTCAGAAAACCCCATTTTTGCAAATTCGGTATCTCTGAAGTTTCTTACGGTTTTTTTGTCTTTACTGATAGCAGCGAGTTGCTGTTCAGTTTGCAAGAACTGGGAAAGGTCTATTCCCTCAGCATCGGCCACAGCTTCATGCATATTTTGATGGAGGCTGTAAGAAAAATTTATCTCTTTTGCCACACCTTTAAACTTATAACGTACTTTATGGGCCATGTTCTACTCAAGTTGGTCGATGTAATTCAAAAACTGTTTAACCGCTATTATAAACCCAATTAGCGCTAATAATTACCCGTATTAAAAAGCGGGTGGAAAAACAACAGTGTGAGGTGTTTAAAGTGTTCAATAATGATAAAAGCTTTGGTAGGGCGATTGAGGGCTAACCCATGAAAAGCTAATTCATTACATTGCCCTCCGGAGGCAAAGGTCGCGCGTTCGAATCGCGCCGGATGTGCCATTTTTAAAGGGCTGTAGCCTGATTCTGTTTTCTTAAAAATCTCTTCTTTTAAATATGTAGCAAATGTGTAGCAGAAAGTTTCACGCGTTATAAAAAACTAGTTATTTGCATCTACAACAAACTGGACTAACATGGACGTCGTTCAAAAATGGAAGTGGCGTTAAGGATGAGCAAATTCAAATCTATAAAACTTAAAACAATTTTCATTATTTATAGCATTTCGTTTTGTTGTCACGTAATCAGTGCAGAAATACAAGATGCTCGAGTTTCAGATGTTAATATCCAACAGCAAACGTCTAATCCCCAAGACTTTGAGTTTTTAATTCAAAAGCAACTGGCTGAACTGAAAGTTAGCTCAGAGAAGCAACAATTGATGATAAATGAATTAAGCTCTCAAGTTCAGTCTAGTGAAAATCTAGGCTCCGCAAAGTCTTCTTTCGATGACAGAATCACTAAACTAAAAAGTAGCTTGGATGCCCAAAAAGATGAAATCGTAAAACTCCAAAACAAATTTAACGAGGAGAATGGCTTCGATTTTGAGTTTTGGATGGCAATCATGCTTACAGGTGTAACCGTTTTATTAACGATTATTGGTATCGGAATTGCAATTCTCTCATTGTTCGGCTTTCGTAATATGTTGAAAAAATCTGCTCAGAAAGCAAGTGAAGTGGCAGGAACTGCGGCTGAAAATAAAGCTGAAGAAGTCGCAAATAGTGCTGTAAATAGTCAGTTGATAAAATATATAGAAGAGGGGCGTTTTGATAGGATTATAGCGCTCGAAGTGGAAAAGCAAACTTATCGCGGAATCGGTCAGTTGTACAGTTTTGATAACGATGAGCAATAGATAATACTAAGGGTGAACATGCCTAATTATTCTTATGAGTGGCAAAAGTTAGAAAAGGATAGCCGCAATATAATCGCGTCATACCATCAAGAGTTTCCTGTAAAGGTTGGAAACATTGCAAAGGAATTAGGTTTAACAGTTAAAAGTTCTACACTAGGTGCAGGGATTTCTGGCGAGATCAGACTTGAAGAGGGTAAGTATGTAATTAGAGTTAACCGTCATGATGTGAAAGAACGTCAAAGGTTTACAGTCGCTCATGAAATCGCTCACTTTCTGTTGCATCGTGACCTAATTGGAGATGGTTTAGTAGATGATGTGCTTTACAGATCGAAGCTTCCAAGTAATCTGGAAACTGAAGCTAATAGACTAGCAGCGGATATCCTGATGCCCATAGCATTAGTAAATGAAGCCATGGCAAATGTCGAAGCTCAAAAAATGGAAGAAAAAATAGAGAAATTGGCGGCAGATGCTCAAGTGTCAATCACTGCAATGAAGATTAGGCTAGGAAAGGAATAAGGAGCTAAAATTGTTATCGATAGACGAAATGGAAAGTTTTTACTACATACCATATTTAGCAATAAGTCCTTCAGAAATGAATGCACTGGAAGAGCTCCCCAATAAAGACAAAAATAAACTCCTTCCGTTATTTCAACTGAAAGGCTGGGCTACAGCAAAAACCCTCGAAAAAACAATCGATAGAATAAAGAAATCAATCGGTGAGCGGTATTGGATTGCAGATATTGATGAAACATTTGTAAGAAACAATGCGGAGTGGTTGTTAACTGGTAAGTATCCAGAGCGTGAAGTCTTTAGCGAAATTAATGCTTTGTTGGATCCAAATAATGGATATTCAAATTGGTTTAATTTTATTAATGAGACGCCTTTTGCAATACCCACTGTTCAATGGGGTAGCATTGAGAATTTATATAATCAAATTGAAAGCCTCAGCTCAATTGGCAGAGGAGTTGTCGTAAGAATAACAAGAAAAAATGGTACAAATGAGGTCGATAAAGCGTTAAAAGCTCTCGCGAAATACTCTCCTAAAAATTGTCATATCATGTTAGATTTAGGTCAAATATCTGGAAAAGATTTTAAAGTTGAAGACTTAACTGGAAGAATTGACCTAATAAAAAAAGTATTACCAAAAAGCACAATATCTATATCTGCTTCGTCGTTCCCCTCACAGTTTTCTGGATACAACAAGGGAGAGAATCCTATCCATGAAAGGATTCTGTTTAATCAGTTAAAAAGGGAGCGACATAACAGCAATTTATTCTATTCCGATAGAGGAGGTGCTAGGGCTGAGAAAGTTACTGGCGGCGGCGGTATTCCCTCCCCACGGATAGACTATCCTTTAAAAAATGACTGGAGATATGTAAGGGAAGAATATAAAGACTCTAATTTGCCGCTTGATGGTGAGAAAGAGGAGTTATATACATTGTGTGCGAAGAAAATAATGGCGGAAGAATATTGGACGCCTGACTTGAGGCTATGGGGAACGCAAATGATTGAGCAAACAGCACTTGGAGATAAATTTGGTATAAATTCTCCCGCTAAAGCAACTGCTGTAAGAATTAATATCCATTTGCATACTCAGCTACACTACAATACGAAGATTGAGGAAATTGACACCGATGATGAATGGATTGATTGACCTTTGTTGAGCTTGGACGCTTATTCAATTCTCATGAAATAAATTAAAGCCATTTCGGCATATCACAGTCAACCTGAACAATTTTTTTGTTAGTATTTTTACTAAGCAGTTTTATTGTTTTAGTAGATACAGCTGTATTTTTAGTATTCTCCCAAAAATGCATCGAAGTGAGTTTATATCTGCTTCTTATTCCGTCAATTATCGTATTTCTTATCATCACTAGCGGTGCACGAGATAGGATACTTAACAGTTGTCGTTTTGTTGCAGAGGGGTCATAAGTGCCAATCTCACGAGCAAGTTTTCGTAGCTCACTTACCTTAAAAAGCCGCAAAAGATTTTGTTTATCAACAACTTTAGCTATCTTACCTCTTCTAACAATTCTAATATGATTTTGCTGATTGAGTTCCCAAACTTCTATATTCATTGGGGAAATATTTAGAACCGAATTAGTATGTTTTTGAGCACAAACTACTATCACCTTATCAAAGAAAGAAGAATACGTTTTGACCTGTTCTTCTAGTCGAACAAGTGAATCAAATTCACTCTTAATTTCTACCGCCCAAATGTCTTTTCTACGAACCAGAAGTAGGTCAGTACGGCGTGTATGGTTGTCCACAGTGAATTCGCTAATAACGCAGTCGCCGGGGTTTAATATTCTTCTAGCTTTTAGTTTTTCGAGAACCAACGCTTTAATGTCATTTTCAAGAAAACGTTTTGCGTCAGCCATAAATTACTCTGTTCATATACTGGTTATCAATAGAGTCCCATTTTAACAGCGGTAGTAGTATAGAAAAAGCGGTTACTAGTACACTTATTTACAGAACTCCAAGTAAAAGCATCTGAGCCGCTATGCGGCTCTAGTGCCACGCTTTTCTAATCGCCATTCGTGAATTCTAGTAATCACTTCTTTTTCGCCTAGCTTTATTCCTCGAAGAGAAATTGAAACCACTCCGTCAAAATAGCTTTGTTTAAGTTCGCCTGTTTCTGTATCGAGCTTTTCTTTGTACAGAGGGCGAATGGCTTGATCGTTGCGCTTACAGAATACGCCCCCCATAAGTTTTACAAAGTCTGCCCACTTGCCTTTATCCGCTGCTTCGAAAATATCAGAGAAGAGTTTAGTTTCGTTGCAAAGCGCTCTAAGTCTTCTTAGTTCACGCCATACAGTAACAGCCCCTGCACCTAATTGTTGAAACTGACGTATTCCCCAACAACTAGCCCATGCTTCAACACGCTGCGCCGCTTCAACAGCATTGCCGCCGTCAATATCACTATCTAGGTTTGCACCATTAACGTTTTTGCTTACATATTTAGCAATGTAGCCCGTTGCACTGCCTCTTGAATAATCAATATCTTTAAAGTCACAACGGTTTTCTATAGCGCCTGCTTCATCGCCGTCTTCTCTTAACGCGTAGTGTTCGATAACGGCTTTAAGCTCGTTCGATTGGTGTTGCTCTAAGAAAATAAGCATGTGCCAATGAGGTGTTCCGTCATGCTGTGGTTCAGCAATGCGGAAGCCGTATAGCTTAATGTCCTTACGGTTTAAATCAGCGCGCACAAGCGCCCACATATCATTTAAATATTGCTGCGCTTCATAAGGTGTTGAGCCATCCCATTTGGGGTTTCTATCACCAGACTTAGCGTATGTATTATGAAAGCGAGAAGGGCATGTAATCGTCACAAACAAGGCTTTGTGGTTAAGTTCCTTAGCTATTTCTTCATAACCAGCCATACGTGTCATAAGTTCATTTTTACGATTAACGGGGTTAGATACATTTTTATCTGACAATTCAGCAAGCGAAAACGACTCATTATTTTCGTTAACGATAGCGATATTTTCGAGCATCTGCCTTTGCAGCTCTTTTTGAATTAAACGATGTTTTACTGTGTTATCACTACAGTACTTTCCTTTTCGACTGTGTACCTGCCCTAGGTGAATTAGCACTTTTTCTTCTGTACGGCGTAGCACTTTTCGTAACTTCCGAAGCCACCAGTATTTGTCCTGCATTCTTTTGATTGCACCGTTAACGTTAACGGATTTGTTTAGTTCTGGAGGGTTGATGCCGTACCCGTTAACGAACTGCGCGCATTCGTTATAAAGCGCCATATTCCCGTTAACGGGTTTTTGACCCGTTACGTTACGGTTTTCTAGCGGATAGGTGTAAAGCGCAAAACGTTCGCAGCGCTTCGAACACTCATCTGAAAGTTCTCTTAGTTCATATTCACCCGCGTTAAAATAACGAATAAGCTTTTCTGGAATGAGTGCATTAAGTGTTTCAGTTTTTTCACGCAAATAGCTATTAGCGTTATACGGCTTATCAAAGGTCTGATATTGGTTGATAAGTATTTGCTGGATAACTTCATTAAAATGCGAAATACGTTCTTTTACAAACAGTCGATCTTCTTTTGATATGGAGCGGTAAAAATCACCATTAATTTTATCCAGCTCGTCAAGAGAACGAGCGATTGGAGTTTCTTTATGCGTTTTCATCACGACCCTCCAGTTCGTTGTGCAGCTTCATTCCCTTTTTAGAAATCGAGAAATTGCTCCAACGAATGCCAAACTCCATTTCCTCTTTGGTTTCTTTTAATAACCCGATACGAACTAACGAAAAGAATACCGTCTTAGAAAACTTTATCGGCTTTTCGGCAGGGAAGTGATAATCCCCTAACTTGGGGCTCACGCTGGTACAAAACTCAACAATTCCGCCGTTATAGAAGAAGGTGAGCAATTCGATTTGGTGTATTGATAGTTTCTTCATTACGCTACACCTTCATCCTGATAAAGGTGGGTGCGTCGCACGAAGCTTTCTAGCCAAGCATCAAGGTCTTCTCGAAGATAACGAACAGCTCGGCCAATTTTGATAAAAGGTGGGGCTGGTGTGCGATTTTCGCGATTACCGTCCATTCTTGCCTGTCGCAAGAAAGAACGGCTCATGCAGATATACTGAGAGGCTTCTTTTTCAGATAGTAGTCGTGGTGTTATATCTATCATCATGACGGTTCCTGTAGTAATTAAATCTAACTTCAGGAACGAACTTATTTGTCACGACTAATCACGTGATGGTTTTCGTGACAAATCTTTTTTTAGTTCTGTTACAACGTTGTTGAATGTGCGTCTGATAACTTGTTTCTGACTCGAATGTGCCTCATCTGGGACATTCCACAAGATCTTGTCTCGAGTAACTTCCAATATATCGCTCTCAGGGTCTATTAGGTCAGTTAAGGCATCATCGCTTACTGCTTTTCTTAGAATGAGCCACAATTCTGATGCACTTTTATTTGGAGCGTAGCCTATTAGGTTAGAAACAATACGCTTGGTTTTAGACCCTCTCGAATAATAGTCAGTTAATTTTTCTTCATTAAGCCTATTAGGTTTAACCTTTGGTTCAACTTTTTCGACCTTAAACCTTTCAGAATGCGGTTTATACGGCTTGTTTAAGCCTATTAGGTTAAGCGCAACCAAATCATCGTGAAGTATGCAAGCATCGGAAAAGTTAAGCGTAAATTCGTCACAATAGAGTTCTTGAGCATTTCCCTGTTCGAGTTTCTTTGAAAACGGATTTTCAATTTCATCGTTGCCGTCACCAAAAGACTTAAGCATATCGAAAAACGCTACTCCGACTGCTGCGCTTGATGGTTGTAACCTAGGATAATTTTTAACCAGATACGTTTTGTCTTTGAGGTCTTCTAACTTTTTGGGTGAATATTTGGAAACTTCGCTATTGGGCGCTTTAATTGCAAACGGGTAGTTGTGCGAGTACGTACCAGAGTTTAGCTTCCTAATTTCGAGCGTTTTAGTTTTAATCTTAGTCTTTGTGAAAAGCACTGCTGAGTGCTCGTTAGAAGCTGAAAACACCCCACTCAACTTGCCATGACCAATCAATTCAAATGCAGAATTATTAGCTGTGCCAATGATGAATTGCTTCTCTTTGAACAAAAACGATAACTTTAAAGAGTTTTGTTCAACATGATATCTGAGTTCGTCCCTTGTGATACGGTGATGGAACTCTAGCTCACCCAATCTGTAATAAACTTTATTATCCATAATATGCTTTGGTTATATTTTTTTGTATTAAAGCATATTCAATACAGTAAGTGTGATGCGGAGAGTAATAAATGTTTTAAAAGCATGGTGTTAGGAGTAATGTTAGAGCAAATGAAATTCAACAAGACTATTGAGGTTAACACTGCTTTTTGTACGAAATAAACCTCTTGATAAAAGGAATATCTAATGAATGTCACGGAATCATTAAAGAAAGACATATCGCATTTTGAACGAATTTATGACGAAAATAAGGAAGCAAAAGCGCTAGCGAGTCGAGGTGATTTTCTCAATAAATTTCCAATTAATTCCATAAAAGATCTAAAAATTGAGGATTATGTTACAGGAAGAGGTACGGCTTCATTCTGCAATTACGTTGAGGCAAAGACTAAGGCGTGGGCAACAATTCAGGGCTCAACGTCAATAAAGTTTGGTGTTTATTATGGGAAAATGAAACCGGATGAATCAAAGAAGTATAGATTCGCGAAGAAATTTGGTTCAAACCACAAAGAAGCCTTTCTAAGTGTCAAAAGTGCCCTAATAAAGCTAATCAAGGATGCCAAAGCCGAAAGATACAAGGAAGTTGATAAAAATGCTCTATCCCAAATGTTCAAAGCAAAGGTGATAAGTCTTTATTTTCCAGAGCAATACATAAACATATGTAGCGAGGAGCACATCGAACAACTTGCCGTAGAAATGGGACTAAAAAAGGGGCTTCCAATTAGCGAATATCAGCATTTATTTTTGAAGCATAAAAGTGCTAATCCCCTTACAGCGGATTGGAGTAATCCAAAATTCATGTCGTTCCTCTACATGAAGTACATTCGTGAAAATTTGTATACAGATGCTAGCTCTCTTCTCTCTAAGCCGCGTAAGGACACTGACAAAGAAGTTGACTTTGATGAGCTTCAGCAAGTTAGAAATGAGCTAGGAAAAATAAGTGAGGATTTCGCTCTCGACTGGGAAAAAAATAGGTTACGCGGTTTAGGCCGTGAAGACTTGGCAAACAAAATAAAAGATAAAACAAAGAAACCTGCAAATGGCTACGATTTCTTGTCGTTCGAGGCTGATGGAAGTAACCGTCAAATCGAGGTTAAGTCGCTAGGAATTTCAAAGGGCTTGGGTAAAGGCGGTTATAGATTTTTTCTTTCTGAAAATGAAAAGAAGGTATCGCTCGACAATAGTGAAAGCTACTATTTTTATATGGTTCAATTCGGTAAGGATATGAAGCCAGTCGATATTCATGTAAAAAAAGCTGACGAACTTTATGAAATTGCTGAGTTATCCCCCGCTGCATTTAAAGTCATGTTTTCAATAGATAAAGAGTCGTAGCTTTTCTATTGAAGCGCCGCCTCACTGTATTTTATTGGCTGAATATTTACTGGCGCAAAAATTACCTTGTTCATGTTCTGTTTATATTTGGCTCGTTACTATTGTTTTAAATCAGGTTTTCAATCTAGTTCACGGAAACTTATTTATAAACAATACAGTACGCAGAGGTTCAAATGGAGTTTGTTAGTAAAGCATACAGAGAGGGACAAAGGTCGGGTAAGTATTCCAGTAATCCTTATTGTGAAGGATCTAAGGAGTACGACGAATTCGAGCGAGGCGCAACTCAAACAATTCGCCTAAGTAAGGAGGCTCCATTTGGGACTGCAGGAGCGTTCTACGGTGACCCTGATGATGATGTAAGAGGTTCAATTCCATTTAAGAAAGCTTTGAATAAATATGCGCTTGCAAGAAAAAAATAGCACCGTAATTTGACATAAGTTCATGAAAAGTAGTAATTTTATAGCTAGTTAAAACGCTTTTTAGGAATTTTGAATGAGCAATGTGAGTACACCAAAGGAAGGTGCAGATGGCCAACCGAACTCAGATGCGAGCGCACAAGATAATAAGCTATTGACCGCTGCTGAAAAAACTGAAGAAGTTGAAAAAGCAAATAGCAATGCGGAGAAAACAAGTAGCAAACTTAATAGCGAAAAGGCTGGACCATCTTACGCACGTTATATGGGGAGCGGTGCATCGTTATTTTTCATAGGTCTCAATATCTATCTTTTTGCCTTAGTCTGGCCTGAAAATATCTTGGATGCCATAGTTGGGGAAATGGCTACTTATCTTGCGTTGAGCATTATGTTTCTTTTTTATGGTGCTGTTTTTGGATTTTTCTTGGCAACAATGGTGACTGCGGTCAGGGCCTACAAAGCTAAGGAACAAAAAGCGGAGTCACTATTAAGTGAAGCGGATCAAAAAGTAGATAACCTTGTCGAAAAAGATTTTAACTTGAGAATTCTGGAAAGAAATTTCAAACAGTTGAGTGCTTACTATCAGGAGTCATTGGCTCAGTCTTCAAAGTCATTTATATCTGCATCTACAATGTGCTTTCTTGGCTTCAGTTTACTCGCCATTGGGATTGTATTAATGTTTTTTGGAAAGACCGAGTCGGCCTACATTACCGCTGTATCGGGTGTCTTAGCTGAGTTTATCGCTTTGACCATATTTAAGGTTTTCAAAGAGAGTATCAATAAAGCGTCCGAATATCACAAAAAGCTATTAATCTCTCAAAATATGGCAATGGGAATACAGATGACAAAAAATGTTGAAGATCAAAAAATCAAAAATGAATTGAATACTGAAATAGTTAAAGCGCTGATTCAAGACGCTAACAAATATATAAGCGCTTAATCATATTAAGCTTACTGCTTTTGCCTTATGCTCAGGTGCTAAGTGAGAGTACCTGAGCGTCATATCTAAAGAACCATGACCAAGCAACTCACGAGTTGTATTTAAATCTACACCAGCCATTACAAGCTTGCTTGCAAAATGATGGCGTAGATCATGGAAACGAAAATCTTTTATTTTCGCTTCCTCTAAGACTGTAGACCAAGCTTTCGTTATATCTTTAAGGGGTTGGTCTGGCTTACCCTCAAAAACCCACAGTAGGCTTTCACAGTCATTTCTCCAGTTTGTTAGTGCTGACTTAGCTTTTTCATTAAGGGGGATGTGCCGAGCTTTTCCGCTTTTAGCATTTGCCGCTTCAATCGTTAGAAAACCTCGCTCTAAGTTCACGTTTTGCCATCTAAGCGAAAATAGTTCACCCCTTCTCATTCCGGTATTCATTGCCAGTATCACCAACGGCTCCAGGTAGTCCGCAAATGTTCGTGCACTTAAGTTAGGTAGAAGCGCGTAGCCCCGTTCGGCTCTATGTTTGTTGCCGCTTTCTCGTTCACGCTTTATTCTAAAGTCTCTTGCTGTTAATGCTTTTCTTAGGCGTTCTTCTTCGTCAAAACTCAAATAACGAATACGGCTATTGTCTTCAATTAATGGCTTTAACTTTTTTAAATCATGGCTAGGTATAACTTCCCATTCAACAGCCCTGCTCAATACAGATTTTAAAGTGGTAAATCGCCTATTAATGGTCGCGTTGCTTTTCTTTTGGTTAAGCATTTCAGTTCGTAACTTTTCTAGCAAAGAAGCATTAATATCACGCAATTGCATTGGCAGCAGAGTAGGGAAGTTGACTCTTAAGTTTTTTAGCTCACGCTCCCCCGTTCGTGGATATTGCGCGGTGTACCACTTTTCAAACTCCAAATCGATGAAAGCTTGAAGTGTGGTGAGCCTTGCTAGCTTTTCTTGTGCTTTTAGCTCTTTTTTATTTTCGTGTGGGTCAACACCTTGCACAATTGAAGCGCTAGCCATCTTTGCGGCATCTCGCGCTTGTGCGGGTGTGATTTCTGGGTGTGTACCCAGCTTAACATTCTGCTGTCTTCCATTGTGGCGATAATACAAATAGTAGGTCACCCTACCTTTTGGAGAGATACGCGCATGAAAGCCTGAAACCTCTGAGTCATTTAGCCTTTTATCTTCGGGTTTAAGTGCATTAATGCTGCTGTTCGTTATCTTTTTCTTGATTGCCATAGGAAAAATATGTAGCAAATATGTAGCAAAGTGAGTGATTTTGGGTGAGTTTACATGAACAAGTATGAACAAACTATGAATGTGTTTAATCTATATAAATCAATGTTATAGTGTTCTTTTTGATGCACCCTTGTTCATGGTTGTTTACCGAGAAATACCCCAAAATCAGGCTCCGGAGGCAAAGGTCGTAGGTTCATGCTCTTTACATCTTTAAGAGCCAGGCACACATCAAAATAGATCTGTTCCTCGTAGAGTGAGAGCTTCTAGCTGATGGTTAATACGATCTAGCGATGAGTTGTCTAGTATAGTTTTTTTAGACAAAGCATAGTGTTTAGTTAATGAATTATGGTTCATAATCGGAATGATAGGCTTTTGTTTATATTCTATGAACCAGCCAGGAATAACAACCACGGGGCTGGCCTCCACACTCATACCGGTACTTTGAGTTAACTGCTTACTAAGCCAATCTGCTTGTCGCTTCGCTTGCTCAACCGTCGACGTGTCTGTGTAATGAGGGAACTGAATTTTGTCGCCTTCTACAGTTAATTTGTGTGAACTCTTAGAATTTTTTACGTTTGGTTTCCGCCTTCCTTTAGTCTCGATAGCTAGTACACCTCCAGGAAACGTTAGTACATGGTCAATATTAAAATTAGGTGCCTGCACATCGTGAAATATACGTACTCTACTATCTGTTATTTTCGACAAAGCAAATGATACTGCCCACTCGGCCTCTATTCCTAATCTAGTGATTCTAATTTTATTGAAGGCCTTTATTGCTTTAAATAGTGAATAAATAGCAGCTGCAAAAAAAATAGTGACATAAATTAACCAATTTTTCGACACGTCCACGAAACCTAGCAAGTCTGCAATGGTTGGCAGTGAAAAAGGAAGTTGGAAATATAAAGTTGATAGTAGTGAATATACCAGCATGTCTAACGTTGCATCTCTATGCTGCTGCAACAATGTAAAGGCTGGGATTCGTGCGGTACGTGCATAGTCAAAAGGTATACGTGATTTTTTATCTGTAATCTTGTTGTAGCAAACGGCGAAAAGTATCACTAACGCGAAGGGGCAAAGAGATATCGCCATTACGAAAAGTATTTCCATGTACAGTCCTTGTTTTAAAGCACTTTAAAATTTAAAGTTGAAATGATGAGTCCGCGAACCTATGCATTTATCTAAATTATTCAAAACTCAACCTAGTAACTCCCAAGTTACATTCATCGGCTTTTCACTCTCATGACTAATATATTTCACCTCGCCATAGAACATAAAAGGTGAAGCTGTTTTCCCTCTTAATTTGCTCTCTCGAACGAAAAGGTAAACGCGGCTACCTAATTTCTGGTGTTCAACTATTTCTCTTCCTCGCTTGTTACTTGGTGAAGTGCTATTTTGCGACTGCCAATGAAAATGTTTATCGTCAATAAAATAATCATGGTACTGATGTTCGCTGCCTTTTCCTTGTTTGTTTAGGGTAACTAGCAAAATTTGAACATTCTTTTCTTTGAGTACGACATGCCCCGATTGCCAATTACCAGGATTGAACTCTTCGTTGAACAGCGGCGGGATCTCTTCGCGCATTAGTTCTTGCCCTACAAAAAGCTCAAGCGGGTCGACTTTTCCTTTTAGGCGCGCGAAGGTCACCATTTCTTCACTTGCTATGAGATCATCATAATCTGAATTAGCTGCTCTCAGAGTATAAGAGCCATCTGGATTTTTAAGTACTTTCCTTAGCAAGTATTGATTGTCGCCAGTTTCATCCTGCCTTTCGATAGCTACTGTTGTATTGCTAATACTACCAGCATTATTTGGAGTGATTTGCTCTAAAAGTAGGTAGTCACCATCATAAATAGGGTTCTTACCGCCGTTCATAGAGTTACCAGATGCACGAGCGATGAAATGTCGCGAGTTGTCTATATTTCCATAGCCATATGGTGCATTTACAAGTTCGGACGCCTCCGCATTGCCCGTTTTGAAATGCCCGCAAGCTATTCTGATGTCGGGGAAAAAGGGAAGCTGCACTTTCTCGGGAAATTGAACAATGTTGTTGGAAGAAGGGGCCGCTATAGCTAACTTTTTATGTCTGTATTTGGCAAGGCGCTGGTTATTAACCTCAACGGTCATTGCTAAAAACAAATCATGTTGAATTGCTGTGATACTCTGCTTGAAATGAAATTGCTGATTACTAATGCTAAACCACGAAACCTTCGATTCAGGCTCTTCAGTACACCAAAATTTGATTGGGTTGCTGCGCCAATGTGCACGCCATTCTGATTTACTTAACGACGCTAATTGCTGTTTACTTTCCGGTAAGTCTGAAATCCATTCTGGGTTGTCTAAAAACCACTGTCGTGCCCACTCTGCTAAATCATCAACACTTACCTGCGATTGAAAAGCTTTATGCTCAATCAACGTGGCAAGTAATACCAACTTGTAGCACTTCGAAGTACGAGTAACAGCTAGGTCTTTAAACCACTGTAGATGTTCTTCAAGCACTTCTAGTTCACCAGCTTCAAGGTCGCCTTTGCTATCTACAAACTCCCACCATGATCCTCTGTTTCGTCTAAGCTTTTCTAAGCTCGCGCCCGACTGATAGAACTCTGTATAAGTAGGCCTTCTACCTAAGGTTTCTTTTAACTTATCGTATTGGATATCAAGTTCGTCTTCGGAGAGGCTCGTAAGGAAATCGATAAACTCTAAGTCGAAGTTAACGTAACAACCGGCTGGAAGTAGCTTGTTGGCATTTTTTGCTAGGTCGACCATTTTTTTACGGCCTTGCGGTCCATCTATAATGCTAGCTAATAACATCTCGGGCCGATTTAAGAAGCTATGATGATTACCCACAAAATCTAAAATAATTAGCCTGTCCTTTCCTTCGCTTTTACGAAGGCCTCGGCCCATTTGCTGTAGAAAAAGTATTTTCGATTCAGTAGGCCTAAGCATTAATACGGTATCTATCTTCGGTAAATCGACGCCTTCATTGAATAGGTCTACCGAAAATAATATTTTAATTTCACCGTCGTTAAGTTTTTCTAAGGCTTCGCTGCGCGTAAGTGAAGAGTCCGAATGAACACTAGCTGCTGCGACACCTTGTTGATTGAAGTAATCTGCCATGTAATCGGCGTGTTTGCGCGAGACGCAAAAAGCCAGTGATACATCTTGCGACTTAGTTTTCCACTCAGTGAGAACATGTTTTGCACGGCCTTTGGTCGCTAATTTATTAGATAGCTTTTCAGGGTCGAATTTACCATTGCGCCAGGGCAGGTGCTCGTAGTCTACTTCCTTGTCGAAAATACCGAAATAAGAAAAAGGGCACAACGCATTTGCTTTAACACCATCAAACAGGTCTTGCTGGTAAATAAGATTGTTGTCGCATAGTTTGAGAATATCGCTACCGTCAGTCCTGTTCGGTGTTGCGGTTAAACCTAGCAAAAATGACGGCGTGAAATGCTGCAGTAAACGTTGGTAACCACCCGCTGCGGCATGATGAAACTCGTCTACAACAATATAATCGAAAGCAACAGGAGGAAATTTAGCTAGATGAGACGACTGTCCGATTGTTTGGATGGAGGCAAACAGAAAGTCATATTCTTCATCCTTCTGCCTTCCGCTGTATCGACCAACCTTTTTATTTGGGTGTATCTTAAGAAAGCTATCTTCTGCTTGAAGTAAGATCTCTTCGCGATGTGCTACAAAAAGTACTTTTTTAGCATTTACCTGCGCAGAATCAAAAGCCGCTAGGTAGGTTTTACCCATACCTGTTGCTAGTACCACTAAACCTTTCATAACCCCTTCTTCTCGGGCCTGCTTGAGTGCTGCTAGTGCTGTTACTTGGTGTTCTCTTGGCTCCGGAATTTCATGCTCTTTTTCATCTGGCAATGATGCAGCAGATTGAATTGGTGTAACCACTCTTGCTGTGTTGTACCTAATTTCGTAATCAGCTATTAGGTCATAAGTTAGTGGCTTAACTTGGGGTAATGTGAAAAGGTAGTGGTACTGCTCTCGAATTTCTTCAATTCGGGCTATGGCTTCTTTGTCGTTATGATTTGGGTAATCAATTCGATAGTTCCACTCTATACCGTCGGTAAGTGCCGTTTTACTGATGTTGCTAGAGCCAACGAACGCTCTAGCTGAGGTTAGTGCTTCGCCACTATTTTTGACAAAAATATATGACTTCAAATGAAAGCTGGTGGCTTGCTTACTTTCAAAGATTTGGATATCAGCGCCCCGTTCCTTAAGCAACATCAAACGCTTTAAGGCTTGTGGTTCAGTTATATTCATATAGTCTGAAGTCAGCAGTGACAACTTTACGTCGCGCTCTTCCGAATTCATCGCATCTTCAATGTCTTGAATGATAAGGTTTAGGCCCGACATACGAATAAACGAAACTGCTATTTCTATACTCGTCGCGTTTTTTAGGGCATTGCGAATTTCATGTAGAAGGTATTGCTGGTTTCTTCCGGTAACCAAATAATTTGTAGCAGTCATTATCCCTTCACCACTTCAACCGTAACCCATTTAACATCATCTCGCTTTAAACCATCCTGACTCGGAACAGGGTTTAAATTACGTGCAGTTAGTCCATTATCTTTCGCCAAGGTAGCCAACTCCTCATAGCTAACAGGGTGCATGGGCCTTGTTTCATCATTGGGGCCGAAACGAAGGCTTATGTACATGTTTCCATTTTCTGAAAGCAATTCTTCTAACCTTTTTAACGCGGGTGGCCTTTCATCTTTAGGCAAGTGCATCCATACCGCTGAGAGCAGTATTAGGTCGTATGTTTTTGGTTGTTGGGGTAGGGCGGTAAGCGCGGGTAGGCTGGCGTTACACCATGTAACACTGTTATGTGAATTGGCCTGGGCTAGGTTTCTTAGCTCATCAGCAGGTTCTGATGCTGTTACTTTCCATCCTTGCTCGGCTAACCAGTTGGCGTCGCGGCCACTGCCAGCGCCTACGTCTAGCGCCGTGCCTTTGTTGGCGTTTTGTAAGAATGCTTTCCAATCGCTATGTACATTCTCAGCTTCTACTGAATTGTACAAATCGAAATAGTGCTGCGCTTTTTCGCTGTAATGCGTAATGGTGTTTTTTGTACTGCTGGTCAAAACGTCGATGCCTCCCTGATCTGAAGTACAGGTTATCGCATTACCCTTAGCACAGCCAGTGTTACAAAGTTTCTCTAATCTTTGGTTAGTAAATAATAACAATTATCATTTAAATTAAGTTTAAGCTGTTTTATACTCCCGCTCGAAAAAAAACCAACCCTTCAAAACCAACAACAGAGAAAACCATGAAATTAAGCAGTTTATTTGCACTAACGCCTATCGCGTTTGCATTGTCGGTAAATGCGCAAACTACGCAAAGCGATACGGTAGAAGTTAAAGAAGCAGACGTTGAAAAAATTCGTATTGTTGGCGTTCGTCAAAACCGCGTTAGCCGCGGTGCAACGGGCTTAACCATGGAAATTAGCGAAACGCCGCAGTCTATTAGCATTCTTTCTGAAGACCTAATGCAGTCGTTCGGTGCGTTTAATATCAATGATGCGCTTAAGCTAGCGCCGGGTATTAACGTAGAAGAGTGGGAAACTAACCGTACCAATTACACGGCTCGTGGTTTTGAAATTAAAAACACTCAAATTGACGGTGTAGGCCTGCCGAACGACTGGGGCATTGTTACCGGTTCTGTTGAAGCTTACGGTTATGAAGAAATTGAAGTTATTCGTGGTGCCAATGGCCTGCTAACCGGTGTGGGTAACGCGTCGGGTACCATTAACTATGTGCGCAAGCGCCCAACCAATGAAGAGGGCGGTGAAATTGGTGCAAGCATTGGCTCGTACAACTTTAAGCGCGTACAGGGCGACTATTCAATGCTGCTGACCGAAGACGGCAGCTGGGCAGCCCGCGTGGTAGCAAGCCTTGAAGATAAAGAGTCACACCTTGATGGCCTAGAGAACGATCGCAGCTTTGTTTACGGTGTTATCGATGGTCAGTTAACCGACAACGCTACCGTAACCTTTGGTTTGTCTTATCAAGATGCTAATACCGACGGCAACACCTGGGGCGGGCTAGTATTTAACTATACCGATGGCACCCAAGCCGAGTGGGACATTAGCGATACCACGGCCCAAGAGTGGACGAAATGGGATACCGAAACTACCAATGCGTTTGTAGAGCTAGATTACGTGTTCGATAACGATTGGCAGCTTCTGCTTAGCTATAACTACCGCGACTTTGAAGATCAAAGCAAACTGTTTTACGCCTACGGCGCAATTGATAAAGACACGGGCTTAGGCCTTATTGGTTGGCCGGGTCGTTACGACTCTGAGCGCGATTCTCATCTTGTAGAAGGCCGTGTATTTGGTGATTTCGAGCTGTTTGGTCGCAATCATGAAGTTAACTTTGGTGTAAGTCACGCTACCAGCGACGATGTGTCTTATGCTCACGCATTTGATTACGCTGCAACTCCTGCCTATGGCCCAACGCCTGCGTTCCCTTATGCGTTAGATGCTATTGCCGAGCCTGATTGGCTAGCTGCTGCCGAGTACTCAAACATTGAGCAAAACCTAACCCGTTACTTCGGTTCTGCACGTTTCAGCGTTACCGATGAAATGCATGTTATTGCTGGTTTCAATGCTATTGATTTTGAGCGTACGGGGCAAAACGCAGGCGCGGTTATCGATAACTCAGAAAGCGAAGCCAGCCCTTACGTTGGTGCTACTTACGCGGTAACAGAAGATGTGAACGCGTATGTAAGTTATTCAGATGTGTACCAGCCGCAAGAGCAGTACGACATTAACGGCCAGTACCTAGACCCAACAAAAGGTCAAAACTTTGAGACGGGCGTTAAAGCGCAGTGGTTCGACGACCGTTTATTAACAACGTTCGCTTACTTTACCGCAGAGCAAGACAACCTAGCTGCCTACGCCGGCACCAACCCAGAAACGCTACAGTATTACTATGAAGGCGTGTCGGTAGAGTCTGACGGCTTTGAAATTGAAGTGGCGGGGCAGGTAACCGATGCACTGCGTGTTAATGCGTCTTATACCGCTATCGACGTAGAAGACGAGCAAGGTAACGATGCTAACCTATGGGCACCGCGTGATGTAGTAACCTTCCAGCTTGCGTACACAGTACCGCAAGCACCAGAGGTAGAAGTAGGCTTTGGTGGTCGTTGGCAGTCTGAGATAAGCAATGTTGATTACAACGTTGAACAAGGTGCGTACTTCTTGGGTAATGTGTATGCATCACAAGCGTTTACTGAAAACCTAACCGTTCGCATGAACATCAACAATATCTTTGATAAGAAATACATTAACAGCCTACATACCGTGGGTTACTACGGCGCAGGTATTAACGCGCAGCTAAGTGCTTCGTATAGCTTTTAATTAAAGCGCTATTAATTGGCAAAGGTAGCTAATCGTTTAGGGTTAGCTACCGCTTGTCTAATAACTCCCCTAATTACAAAACCTTAAGAATCATTAATCCTTCTACGTTTAGCGTGTTCTACCGTTAAATCCGGTGTTAACCCCATTCTTCTAAAATGCTCAATAGCAGCATTATCCTAAAGGCTAATATAAATCACGCCTTATGAGTGATAATTATCTCTTTCAGTAAGGGTTTTTAGTTGTTCTGTTCTAATTATGCGGTGTTTATTAGTTTGGCTGTCACACAATTTTACTGCAGCCACTTATAAATATTGCTCACGCCAATAATAAAAATATTAAAACCATATAAAAAACAACAAGTCTTGAAGGAGAAACACAGTGGATCAAGGTAACTTCCCTAAGGGGAAAAAACTTAATCGAATAACCTCAGCCATTATTGCTAGTTCATTACCGTTTTTTGCGGCGATGTCAGCGCCTACGTTTGCGCAAGAAGCAGAAGAAAAAGCAGAAGATGTTGAAAATATCATTGTAACTGGTACGCGTATGAGTAACCGCTCTGCGGCCGATTCACCTGTTCCAGTAGACGTAATTACCGGTGATGAATTCCGTCAAAATTCATCAAGTGACGTGCAAGACATGCTGCGTACTAACGTACCGTCGTTTGATGTAAACACACAGCCAATCAGTGATGCGGCTACCATTGTGCGCCCGGCTAACATGCGCGGCCTCTCGCCAGATAACGTATTGGTGTTGGTAAACGGTAAACGCCGTCACCGCGGCTCTATTATCTCTTTCTTGGGCGGTGGTATTTCTGACGGCGCACAGGGTGTGGATATTTCAGCAATCCCATCGCTAGCGCTAAAACAAGTAGAAGTACTACGTGACGGTGCATCGTCGCAATACGGTTCAGACGCTATCGCAGGGGTACTTAACTTCTTGCTTCGCGACGACGATGAAGGTTTTGAGTTCCGTGCAAACTACGGCTCTACCTATGAAGGCGATGGCGACAACTACACTATTTCAGCTAACGCTGGCTTCTCGCTAGGTGCAGACGGCTTTGTAAATATCACAGGTGAAATTCGTGATGTTGAAGGTACCGTACGCTCAGTAGTGCGCAACGACGTACAAGGTATGGTTGATGCGGGTTACTTAACCCAGTCAGATTTTTCTACTATCAATACCTATACCAATGAAGTACCGCAGTATTGGGGCCAGCCAGACGTAGAAGACGACTATAAAGTTTTTATTAACTCAGCGTACGAGCTAAACGACAAAGCTGAGCTTTACTTATTTGGTAACTACGGCAAGCGTACAGTTACCGGTGGTTTCTTCTACCGTAACCCGGTAACGGAAGGTAGCCAGCGCGGCGGTGTATACGCAGGCCCTTTGGTTGACCCACTAACAGGTTTAGCCGACCCAGACGGCGCACACTCAGTGCTTGTGGGTGACCTTGATGGTGTTGGCGTAGGTGGAAGCTGTATCGACGGTATTCCAATTGGCGGTGAAGGTAATGTATTCCCAGATCCTACATTCCTATCACAAGTGCAGGCTGACGATAACTGTTTCTCGTTCATTGAAACTATCCCAACAGGTTTTGTACCTCGCTTTGGTGGCGACAACGAAGACATGGCGTTTACTGTAGGTGTGCGTGGTGACTTAGAAATTGGTAACGGTTTAGGCTATGACTTCAGTGCCCAGCGCGGATCTAACCGTACTGACTTCTTCATTAAAAACACCATCAACGCTTCATTAGGCCCTGATACACCACGTGACTTTGTGCCTGGCGGCCAAGAGCAAACCGAAACCCTAGTTAACCTTAACTTTGTGTACGGTGTAGATGTAGGCTTGGCGTCTGACTTAAACGTTGCGTTTGGTGCAGAATACCGTAAAGAAGAATTTGATTTGTTTGCCGGTGATGAAGCGTCTTACGCCTTAGGCCCACTAGCTAGCCAAGGTTTCTCGTCTAGCTCTAACGGTTTTGGTGGTTTCCCGCGCGATACCAGCGCATCGCAAGACAGTACCGCGGTTTACGTGGATTTAGAAGCTGACGTTACCGATCAACTAACCCTGCAAGCAGCGGTACGTCGTGAAGACTTCAGTGAGTTTGGTGATACTACCGACTTTAAACTAGCGGGTATTTTCCACGTAACTGATGACTTTCGTTTACGCGGTGCATACTCAACTGGCTTCCACGCGCCAACAGCGGGGCAAGCAAGCATTACTAACGTTACCACGCAAAACGTAAATGGCGTGCTAATTGACCAAGGTACACTGCCATTGTCATCAGCGGCAGGCCAGCTAGCGGCTGACTTTATTGAAAGCCAAGGTAATGGTCGCCCAGACTTAGGGCCAGAGGAAGCGGTTAACTTCTCATTTGGTGCGTCAATTGATGTGGCAGACATGAGCTGGACCATCGATTTCTACAACATCGAAATGGAAAACCGAGTTGCACTAGGTGCTAACGTTAACTTCCTAGATGCGCTTAACTTTGCTGGTGGTGGTACAGACTACGCAACCGTATCTGAAGCGCTTACCGAGCTTGATGCGTCGGGCATTATCGACCGTTCAGACTTTATCGGTCTAGACGACCTATCACAGTTCCGCTTCTTCTCGAACAGCTTCGACACCACTACACGCGGTATCGACATTGTAGGTAACTACAGCTTCGATTTATGGGAAGGTAATTCACGTATTACGCTAGCGGCGAACTACAACGAAACCGAAGTGGACGATGTAGGTACGCTTAACCCAATTGGCGAAGGCCGTGTTGCTGCAATTGAAGACTTACTGCCAAACCTTCGCGGTAATATTTCATGGACACACACCCAAGGCGCACTTCGCACTCTAGTTCGCGCTAACTACTACGGTGGTTGGGACGACACGGGTAACGGTGTAGATGGTATTGATGCAGCTATCTTGATAGACGTAGAAGCCAAGTACTCTTATAGCGAAAACCTAGACCTTGTTATTGGTGTGAACAACTTGTTCGACGAATACCCAGAAGAAAACCCAAGCGCAGGAAGCCTAGGCCAGCTTTACTCTGAGTCTAGCCCGTTTGGTTTCAACGGTGGTATGTGGTACGTACAGGCACGTTATACTTACTAAGCCAAAATTAAGCTAAGCTAAACAAAATGCCGCTTCTTATAACAAGAAGCGGCATTTTTTTATGGCTTTTTATTACTGATACTTTTTAAGCTCTAGGCGAGACACCATGCCTTTATGCACTTCGTCAGGGCCGTCAGCTAGGCGAAGGGCTCTTGCACCAGCTGCAAAACGGGCGAGTGGGAAATCGCTACACATACCTGCGCCACCGTGAATTTGTAATGCCATATCCACTACGCTCTGTAGCATGTTTGGCACTACCACTTTAATGGCTGAGATCTCTGTCATAGCGTGTTTCACGCCAAGGTTATCTATCTTCCACGCCGCGTGAAGGGTAAGCAAACGCGCTTGCTCTATTGCCATGCGAGCATCAGCAACACGCTCTAGGTTACCTCCTAGGCGAATGATGGGTTTACCAAAAGCAACCCGCTCGTGACCGCGTTTAAGCGCAAGCTCTAGTGCTTTTTCCGCCATGCCGATAGCGCGCATGCAGTGGTGAATACGGCCAGGGCCTAAGCGACCTTGTGCTATCGCGAACCCTTTGCCTAAACCCATAATAATGTTGTTTTTACTTACGCGCACATTATCAAAGTGCATTTCGCCGTGGCCGTATGGCGCATCGTAATCGCCGTAGGCATCTAGCATACGCTTTATGGTAATTCCTGGCGTGTCTAGCGGCACTATTACCATACTGTGGCGGCTGTGCTTGTCGTTGTCGGGGTTCGATAAACCCATGAATATTGTGAAGGCTGCGTTAGGATGCCCTAAGCCTGTCGACCACCACTTCTTGCCGTTAATAACTACGTCGTCACCGTCTTCAATGATGGTTGCAGCCATGTTGGTAGCGTCAGATGACGCAACATCAGGTTCAGTCATGCCAAACACTGAACGAATCTCGCCAGCCAGTAAGGGTTTTAGCCACTTTTCTTTTTGTGCATCGTTGCCGAAGTGATAAAGCACTTCCATGTTGCCGGTGTCTGGCGCATTACAGTTGAATATTTCAGGGGCAAACAAGTATTTACCCATGCGCTCAGCCATTGGCGCATATTCAAGTGTGGTAAGGCCTTGGCCTAGCTCTGCATCGGGCAGAAACAAATTTGCTAAGCCCGCTTCGCGTGCTTTGGCTTTAAGTGCTTCAGTTCCCGGGTGTAGCTTCCAGCTTTTCCAATCGCCGTGGTTATTCTCTTTATGGTGAAAGTCGTAAACTTCATTTTCGATTGGGGCTATATGCTCAGCAATAAAGTCATCTAGCTTTTCTAGCAAGGCTTTTGTTTTGTCATTATGTGAAAAATCCATAGGGCACCTCTTTATATTTTATGCACTTACTATTTGCGTATTGAGTATTGAGTATTGCGTATTGTGATTTGCACCGCGCATTTAACGTCGCTTAGAAGCAGCAAGCCTCAGTACTTAGGCTCGTATCGTCGTGGTGCAAAAACTATTCGATGCATCTATAGTAGTTAAACTTGCTAGGTGAATGAAATGAAATATAATCCTTAAATGGTGTGAATTTTATTCATGGTGGGCAGGTGTTAGAAAACAGGCAATTTGAAAAGCTAGATTTGAACTTACTAAAGGTTTTCGAAGCACTGTGGCAGCATAGAAACATGACCCGCGTCGCCGAGGCACTGCACATTACGCCCTCGGCAGTCAGTCATGCCATGCGCCGGTTTCGGGATATTTTAGGCGACCCGCTTTTTGTAAAAGAAAAGCAAAGTATGTTGCCTACCGCTGCCTGCGAAAGACTAGCGCCAGCTATCTTAAAAGCTTTGGGCGATATTCGAAAGGCGTTAGGGGAGTTCGCCGATTTCGACCCGCTACACAGCCATCAACGTTTTGTCGTTGCCATGCAGGAGTCGTTAGAGTTAGGCGTGTTGCCTGTACTGCTTTCAACCTTAGAAAAACAAGCACCCAACATTGAAATAGTAAGCACTCGCTTACATCGCGATACCATGTTGGCAGACCTATCAAATCGAAATCTTCACTTAGTTATTGATATTGGCCGTGCGGTTGCCGCGCCTATTTCACACTCGTTATTGCGTCGCGATACCTACAAAGTGCTGATGAATAAGCAAAACCCATTGGCACAAAGTTTAGATAAGAAAAAGTATGTGGCGGCCCGTCACATTACCGTATCTAATCGTGCTAAAGGGGCGTCTGTGGAAGAGATTGCCCTGCAACAATTGGGCGTAAGTCGGCCCTCGCTGTGGCGCTGCCAAAACTATCGTGCGGCTGCCGATGTAGTGGCTAACACTAATGCCCTATTAACTCTTCCTGGTTCGGTGGCCGATGCGGTGAGCGACGATAACCTGATTAGCACTAAACTCCCTCATCAAATACCCGCATTGGAAACACACCTTTACTGGCATAGCCAACAAGAAGGCGAGCCAGGGTTGATGTGGCTACGGGATTTGATGCTACACTTGTTTGCTGAATCTGGTCATACCAGATAGGTTTTGATAGGATTCATTCCAAGCAACGCTAATGAAATGCGGGTATTAGCATAAGGTTTTGCGTAGTAATGGCTGGTAACTTTCACAGTAAAAAGCGCCAAGATATATAGGTAATACATGGGTAAGTAGAAGTAAGTGCTTAGGCTTATTAGGAAGTACTTTTAGCAAGCGTTGCAGGTTCGGGTGAAAAGGAAGCGGTAATGAAAATTCACACATTAGCAGGCTATATTCAGCATATTTATCTGGTTGAAGACAGCAAGGGTATACTATTGCTAGATGGCTGTAGCCGAGCCGATGTAGACAAGGTGTGTCAGTACATCACGCAAACATTAGGTCGCCCCTTAGCAGACCTAAAGCTTATTGTTGTTACTCACATGCACCCCGATCACGCCGGTGGCGCCATTAAATTGCGAAAGCGCACAGGCGCGCAGGTAGCTTCACACCCCAAAGCGATTAAGTGGTATGCGGGCTTCGCCGGGCGTACCGCTCACGGTATTGATTTGCTGCTAACCTGGTGGGTGGCAAACCGTATTGGCAAGCCTAGAATGCCTATTTGGTATAATCCAATATTAGCGCCAGATATCACGCTTGCCGACAATCAACGGTTGCCGGGTTTTCCCGATTGGCAGGTAATGTACACGCCGGGTCATACCGATCACGACTTAACGCTTCAGCACATGCCTACGCAGCAGGCTTATATTGCCGATGTGTTAGTGCAGGTGAAAGGTGAGCTAGTACCACCGTATCCGCTATGTCATCCCAATCAATATCGTGAAAGCCTAAAAAGGTTGGCGCAGTCACAAATTGAAACATTCTTTTGTGCACATGTACCGCCAACTAAAAAGTCGGATATTGATTTTGAGCATGTTATCGAGAATGCACCTCGCAAACCTAAGAACCACTGGCACTCCAGCAAAAACCGTATAAAGAAAAAGCTCTTCAATCAAACGCGCGAACATTAACTTGCAGGCTAAGGGTAACCTGGCTTTTCCTGTTAAGCGGCGTGTTTAAATGGCACTGCCCTTGCTTTTACATGTACAAAACCTCATTACTCTTATATCGCGAACTTTATAGCAAAGTAAGTGCAACCCCTCTCGGCACGTTATGTTTGTTGAGATAGGCTCAAAGGTATAGGAGCTGCAAAGGCAGAATATAAAACAATAATGCAGAAAAATATCGCTACGCTTTTTGACAAAACTCGGGAAATAGCGTCGCTAACCGGCGACAAACTAAGTAGTGCGTTTAACAAAGAAACGCACCGATTTACTATTACTGGGCTTAGTCGAAGCGGTAAGTCCATGCTGTTTACCAGCCTTATCACCATGCTGAAAAGCCGTAGCGAAGAGGGTTATGCTTGCTTACCTTTGCTGCGATATTTGCCGCCTTCCCATGTGCTTGATATGCGCATTGAGCCCATTGAAGGCTATAAACCCTTCCCGCATTTAGAGAATATTGCTGATCTTGAAAACGGCCAGTGGCCTAAAGCTACTGAAGAAGCATTTGGCTTTAAGTTAGTGGTACGTTTAAAAGAAACCGCTTCACTTAAGCGCCATGTTTTGCCCCATACCGAAGTGGTGTTTGAATTCATTGACTACCCGGGAGAGTGGGTTACTGACATTCCCATGTTAAGTAAAACCTATGCCCATTGGTCAGACTCTGCGTGGGCGCAGCTTAGCAGCGGGCCGCAACAATACTTTGCCAGCCAGTGGAAAGCCTTTGTTAATCAGTTCGACTTTGAACAAGAGCCCACAGAACAGCGCATTCAACTGCTTGTTAATGCCTACCGCGATTATTTGGTTGAAGCTAAAGCTAACGGTATATCTTTGCTACAGCCGGGCAGCTTTTTATTGGAGTCGAGCGACTTTGATTGGCAGGCTTTTGGCTTTACGCCGCTGCCCTCTAGCATTACCAGCGATGTGTCGCACCCGTGGTTTAAAATATTTGATAAGCATTTTTCGAAGTTTAAAAGTGCTTGGCTAACGCCGTTAAAACAGTCCATTTTTAAAGAAACCGATAAACAAATAATTCTGGTGGACTTGTTTGAAGGGCTAAATCATAGCAGGCAGCATTTGTATCAGTTAAAGGAAACCTTAAGCCATTTAGCCGATACCTTTGTGTACGGGCAAAGTACGTGGTTTTCACGCAATATTTTAAAAAAAGAGCAAATAGGTAAAGTGGCATTTGTGGCCACTAAGTCTGACTTAGTGCCGGTAAGTCAGCGCGGTAATTTACTTAATTTGCTTACCCAAATTACCGAAGGGGCCAGAGCTCGGTTCGATGGAAAACCTATCCAGTTCGAGCACTTTTTAGTATCTAGCATGCAAGTCACCGACGACGGCAGCAATGAAGACGCTATTCGCTATAAAGACACTGATGGTCACTATGTAGAATCTACATTTGAAGCCATACCCAGCACACTAAAAGATATGGAAGAGGGCAGCCACTTCCCAGTACCCAATGTAAGTGTGCCCAGCGATTTTAAAGCACGTATTTTAGCGGGTAAGGGTGTAGACAGATTGCTTCAATTTTTACTGGGCAAAGGAGAGCAACAATGAGTGATAGACCTTATAAATTTGACGAAATCCCTGAGCCGCCTAGCTCGTCCGATCTTAGCAATTCGCCCAGTTCGTCCATTTCTAGAAGCGAAAGAAGCGAAGCGCTTTATGGCGAAAATAGCGACCTGCAAGATGAAGCAGGCACGCGATCTCAAACTGCGTCTCAGGGCGAGCAAAATAGTAGTGCAGTGAAAAAGCCGCAGTACAAAACCAAAGTAAAAACACAAACGTTAGATATCGCACAGCCTGAAACCAAGCTTCCGCAGCAGGTTGGTGAAGATGTATGGGAAGTTGAAGCTAAGAAAGACGGCTTTTCGTTAGGTGCCGCAACCCTAGGGTTTGGTGTAGTGTCGTTGATTGGCTTTTTTGTTTTTGAAGCCTATACAACTCTTGCCGCGAACATTTCTGAGCACCCCATTGGAACAGGCGTTGTGGGTGCGCTGCTGGTGGGTTTTGTTAGCTGCTTTAGCTTTTTAAGCTTTAAAGAGTGGCGCGGCTATAAGCAAGTAAATACAGCGATGGAAGACGCCAGTGTTATCCGTGATTTACTGGCTTATAAAGGTGAGCCCTCAGCGGATCAACAAGCTTCAGCGGATCAACAAGCTTCAGCGGGTAAAAAGCCTTTAGCGGATCAACAGCCTTCAGCGGGCCAACAGCCTTCAGTGGATACACCATCCTCGCCACAAGAAATAGACCGTGTATTGACCCAACACGGCAAACGCTTTTCTAGAGGGTCTTACGCAGCCCATTGTTTCGAACGCTATCAGCAGCAGCTTCAAGAAGACATGACGGGTCCAGAACGCCTTGGCCTGTACGAAGATACGGTTTTGAAGCCGGTGCAGGAAAAAGCGCATAAGGTACTAAATAAAGAGTCGGTAACGGCAGGAAGCTTGGCATTTATAAGCCCAAATAACCTCATTCAAACTTTTGCTGTCGTGTGGATTAGCTTTCGTACCATTCGCCGTATGGCCCGTGTATATGGGCTAAGGCCAAGCACTGTGGGGAATTGGAAGCTGCTAAAAGTGCTGGCACAAAATATTGCTGCGCAGGGCGTATTCGACCTAGCCACCGACGAAGTAGCCAACCAGATTGGCGGCAGTTTGTCAGCCAAGTTTATGGAAAACTCGGCTGAAGCCATTGCCGCCGGTGCGCTTAACGCCCGTTTAGGACGAGCGTTAATCAAGCTACTTAAATAGCGCTTTTAGCCACGCTGCCTCATTGCACTGACTTTTTTTAGGCTGTCTTTGGTTGCACTGTTTTTGTCTACTCTGGTTTGAAGGAATCTTGCATTCAAAAGGCAGCGTTGTAGCGCAACATAAGCTTGGTTCTTTCAGGCAGCTCCTCGCGTAGTGTTACAGAGCTTTTTTAGTGGGCACCACCACGTTAGCAAAGATAAGCCCAGCCACTAGCGACATGAAGATAAGAAACACTTCTTGGCCCAAATGATCGGCCTTTACAAAGTCTTGGCCGGTCATAAACGAGTTCAAGCCAATATAGGTTTTAGACCCAGGCACCAGAACAATAAGCCCGTGCATTGCAACAATGGTGGCGGGCTGATCGGCAATGCGGGTGAACGCATTAGCAAAAATGCCTAGGGCAAATGCGCCTACGAATGCACCAAGCCCGGGGCTCATGTAATCTGAACTCCATGCAGTTGCACTGTAAGCAATAAACGCAGCTGCCAGTGCCCAAGGTATGTGCTTAATTCGGGTTCTAAATATGGCAACTAGCGCAATGCACAGTAAAAACACAGCAAGCCAGGTTGCCCAATAGGGCAGGGATTCAGCTGGTGTATACACATTTTCACCAAACACGCTAAAACCTACCGAAACACCTAAGAACGCACCGAAATACAGTTTAAATAGCTGCATAATGGCGTCCATTGTACGGGCTGTGCCCGACACCATATTTCGCGATGAAAGCTCGGCTAAGCCCATCGTCAGCGCAAGCCCAGGCACAAATACAATCACCGATGAAAGCACAACTAAGGGAATGTTAATTCCTGGGTCCACGTACTGGCTTATGGCACAGGTTAAAATGCCGCCTACAAATGCGGTAACAGGCTCTAGCATTAGGTTTACGCGCTTCGAACGTTCTGCCCATAACGTCCACAGGTAGGCCACAATTCCCAGCGCAGCAGACCAACCTATTTCGCTCCAGCTTGCACCCATTAGCATAGCGAATGCACCGGTGGCCATGGCAAATGCCGTACCGGTAGATAATTTACCGTAGGGGCTGCCCATGGCATCTATTTCATTTAGGCGCTTATCGGCTTCAGCTAGCGAAAGGTTTCCCGATAGTAGCTCGCTGGCTAATTCATCGGTTAGCGACAGCGCATTCATATCTAAATCGCCTGGCTGTAATCGCGCCGAGTGGTTGTATTCGTCTTCGTGACGGTCGCTCCAGATAACAAAAGTAAGCGAGGTTGGAGTAGAGATAAAAGAGGCATGTACGCCTAAATACTCAGCCACGTCGCCAAGGTAGGCCTCTAGCCGAAATGCAGGCGTACCGTATTTGTGAAGCATTTTTCCAAGCTTCACAATAAATTTTCGAATTTGAATAAATTCAAAAGTATCCAACGCCAATTCCTTAACTTCTGATAAATGTAATATGGGATAAATAAGACGAAAAAGCCAGACGCTTAAAAATAGCGTCTGGCTAAAATTTGGGCGGATTCTACGGAGGGTTTTACACGAAAGCAAAACAAATTTTTTATTTGTTTTGCCCTAAAAAAACTAATGTTATAGCGCGTGATAAAGCAGCGTTTACCTGCTACTTCAACGGAAACATTTATGCTCGTGCTTCAAAGGGCATCCAATCCTTCCAAACAGGCTCTAGTCCTTTCCTTGCAATCGCGTTTACCACTTCTGGCACCGAGCGACTATCATCAATATCAAACTGATTTAATGCCTGCGAGGGTTCGCTATAGCCACCCGGTTGAGTTTGAGATGCAGCACTCATAGACGTTATCCCAAGCGGCATTACGCCGTCTCTAAACGCAGCCGACTCGCGAGTAGATAGGGATAATTCCGCTTGCGGGTTGAACAAGCGGTGGGCGCAAATTAGCTGCAGCAAGTCTCGCTCATTTGGCAGCTTACTGTTGGTGAGCGCATTACCGCCAGTGTTGTTACCTTCACAGCTTCTTAGGCGCGGGAAGGCAATAGATACACGGCTTTGCCAATAATGCTGCTGGATTAATTTGCCGTGAAGAGCGGTCATAGCGCTATCAACCCGCCAATCACCTAAACCAAGTAGCGCACCTATGCCTATTTTATCTATACCCGCTTTCCCAATACGGTCGCTGGCTTCCAGTCGCCATAAAAAATCCTGTTTCTTACCTCGGGTATGGTAGTTGGCGTATTGCTGGGGCGAATAAGTTTCTTGATACACTAAAACAGCATCTAAGCCTTGGTGTTTTAGGGCTTCGTATTGCTCTTTCTTTAATGGCTGTACCTCCATCATAAGGTAGCTTACCTTGTCGCGAATGGCGCTGAGGGTTTGCTCGAAATAGTCCATGCCCACTTTGGTTTCGTGTTCGCCAGTCACAAGCAACACCTGAGAAAAGCCCATATCTTTAATAGCTTCGATTTCGGTAAGCACTTCACTTATAGATAGAGTCTTGCGCTTTATTTTGTTACTCATGGTAAAGCCGCAATAGGTACATTCGTTGGCACACAAGTTCGACAGGTACAAAGGCACAAATAGCTGCATGGTATTGCCAAAGCGGTGACGGGTAAGTGCCTGCGCGCGACTTGCCATGGCTTCCAAGTAATGTGAGCCGGCAGGCGAGATAAGCGCCATAAAGTCGTCTAACGAAAGTGTATTTGCGTTTAACGCTCGCTCTACATCGCTCGCGGTTTTACTGTTAATTGACATAGCTAGATGAGCTAAGTCTTGCTGCATTAGCGCTTGTGCTACCTTCATACCGCAGGCTCCAAAAAGGCAGTAAGCGGGCTAGAGGCCTGCGCCAAATCAAATGTTGCACCAAGCCCTGCTTCAAACGCTTTTCGGCCTGTTTCTACAGCGCTTGCAAAAGCCTCTGCCATGGCAACAGGGTTTTGGGCAGTGGCAATAGCCGTATTCACCAACACCGCATCTACGCCCATTTCCATTGCCGCCATTGCTTCACTGGGCTTGCCAATACCTGCATCTACAATGACCGGAATAGAGGCTTGTTCAACAATAATTTGCAAGAAAGGCTTAGTTTGTAAGCCCTGATTGCTACCAATGGGTGCCCCTAACGGCATAACAGCGGCGCAGCCAACTTCTTCTAGGCGTTTACACAAAACGGGGTCTGCGCCACAGTAAGGCAGTACGTTAAACCCTTTTTTTACCAAAGTTTCGGCGGCCTGAAGAGTTTCGATTGGGTCGGGCAGCAGGTAGCGCTGGTCGGGGTGAATTTCCAACTTTATCCATGGGCTACCTAGCGCTTCATAAGAAAGTTCTGCGGCAAATATCGCTTCTTGGGCATTTTTAGCCCCCGATGTGTTAGGCAGCAGGGTAACACCTAACTCTCGAAGCGCCTTTAGCGTTTCGTCTTGCGCGCTATTACTCGCCACGCGCTTCATTGCTAGGGTAACAATGTTACTTTGTGCAGCGGCCACTGCGTCTTTCATAGTGGTGGCGTTGCTGAATTTTCCTGTACCGGTTAAAAGACGTGATGAAAAAGTGTGGTTTGCAAGCGTTAGCATATTAGCCTCCTGCAACTAGGGTGAAGATATCAACGGTGTCGTTGTCTTTAAGGTAAGTGGTCGACCATTCTTTTTTACTCACTATGGCGGCATTTCTAGCAATGGCGGTACCGTCGTCATTCAGTTGTTTAAGGGCAATTAACTCGCTAAGTGAGATGGGCGAAATCACGTTCATAGGTTGATTGTTTACGTTTACTTTAATTTGCGTCATTGCAAACCTCGCAAGTAGAAGAGGGGGGTAATGCAAAGCTTTGTAGCGAACCTAGGCCTGCATTCCCAGTTAGGTAGTGCCCCCACTTAATGTCGGCTTGAAAACCTTTTGCTAAAAACAACAAAGCTTGTGTTGCCTGATGGCAAGCGGCCATACCGACAACAGGGCCAAGTACGCCTTTGCTCAAACAGTCTTCACGCACGGAAACCTTATTTACTAGGCACTCGTAACAACCGCAGGAGTTCGAATTTTGCGGCAAATTAAGTGCTTGCCATGTAAGGCCGCTGGCGGCTGCAATAAAAAGCGGAATAGAGGCGCGATAGGTCGCCGCATTAACCTGCCGCCTTACCGTAATGTTGTCGGTACAATCCAGTACACAGGTGGCTGACGAAATTAAGGTTGGTAAGTTATTACTATCAGCAAACTTGCTTCTATATTGAATGTTTAGATCAGAGTTAACTTTGCGAAGTTCGTTATACAGCGACTTAGCTTTAAGCTCACCTAAGTGCATTTCGTTGTAGCTAACTTGGCGCTGTAAGTTACTGATATCGACAGTATCGCCATCTATCAATGTAATATTGCCAACACCTGCGCCAGCTAAATAGCGGGCCGTTAAGCTTCCTAGGCCGCCCAACCCCACAACCACAGCGTGTGCGTTTGCTAAATTAAGCTGGCCGTCGTGGTCGATACAGTCGAGCAAGAGCTGCCTGCTGTAACGCTGTATGTCCTGATGCTCAAGCAAAACCCGCCTCCTGTGCCAGCGCTTGGTATGCTTGCAGCGGATGCTCCGCATGAGTAATGGCACTAACCACGGCAATCCCGTCTACGCCGGTTTTAGCCACGTCACTTATACGCGATAAGTTAATACCGCCAATGGCGACGGTGGGTATGCCTTCACACAGCTTTACATATTTTGTCAATCGCTCTATACCCTGGGGCTTAGACGGCATGTCTTTGGTATTGGTTGGAAAGATATGGCCAAGGGCAATGTAAGAAGGGTTTAGTGCGCGAACCCGCTGAATCTCAGCGAATCCATGAGTTGAAATGCCCAGTCTTAGTCCGGCATTGCGAATGGCGTTTAAATCTGCAGTGTCGAGATCTTCTTGACCTAGATGTACGCCATAAGCCCCAAGCTCTATGGCTAACTCCCAATAGTCGTTAATAAATAACTGACAGTTGGTGTGTTCCACTAACTCAATGGCCTCTTTTATCTGTTGGCGAATGTCTTGTTGTGACCCTTCCTTCACCCGTAGCTGAATGATTTTTACGCCCGTTGGCCAAAGCCGTGCTATCCACTGAACACTGTCTACTACGGGGTATATGCCTAGGTTCGACTGAGTGAGTGTAGGGAAACGGGCTACATTACCTTGCGCACGTTCTGAGGGGAGGTCGCTGTTCGGCAAATTCTCTAGGCACAAATCTTTATTGTAAAAAACAGCGCTACCTTGGTGAAAATTTACCTTTGGAAAACTTGCGGCGTGGGCGGGGAAACCGTTAGTTCGCGGGAAGTAGTTGGGCAAATTAGCCCTATGATTATGTGCCTTAGTGCTGTCCGTATCAGGCTCGCAAAAGGTACGTCGCCTTACTTCACATACATAGGCATTTGCTAGGGTGAGGGCATCTTCAATGCAATAGTCGTGAACGATAAATGCTGCAATTGCACTTGCTAACATGCAGCCAGTACCCCGAAGTTTACCGTTATTGATTATCGGCTGACTAAAGCGAAGGGTGTGCAAGGCAGAAACAAAGGTGTCATATACCTGAGTTTGCCATTCGGCGTGGCCGCCTTTAACGTAAACACTCTTTGCCCCTTTTCCAATAAGCCGGTTTATTGCTGACGCTAGGCTGGTATCGTCGTTTACCGGCAAATTAGACAGCCAAGCGAGCTCGTCGATATTTGGGGTAACCAAATCAACCGTGTTCAGCAACTCGTCAACAACGCTTTCGCTTAAGTCGCTTAACATACCGCCAGATGAAGACACCTGCACAGGGTCCCATATCACAAACGGGCGAGGCTTTATTAAAGACTGAATACGTGCGCAAAGTAAAAGTGCTTGCTCATCGTTTGCGATAGCGCCAATTTTAATAGCGCGTGGCGGCGTATCTTCGTAAAGCACTTGCCACTGCTGGTTTAACGCAGATGCACTCATACTGTCTTTACTAAGCAGTTGCTGGTTTGATTGCACAGTAATTTGTGTGGTGAGCACGCAGGCATGAGCGCTTAAATCGGCAAGTGTGATAGCGTCGCGGGTTATACCCGCGCCACCACTTGAGTCAACGCCGCCTATGCACCATACCACAGGCAACCTAACGCTAGGCGGCTCTAGTACGGGTTTGGCTAGGTGGCTGTTTATCATGGCAACTCAACCTTGCTATCGGCAGTGTGATAAAGCTGAGCACCCGACTGATTAAACGCATCAGCCATGTCTTTCATGCCTTTCTCTTTCTCGATCTCTTGGGTTTCAGCTTGTTTAGCGACATCGCGTACTTCTTGAGAAATTTTCATGCTGCAGAATTTTGGGCCGCACATAGAACAAAAGTGCGCAACTTTGCCAGAGGCCTGCGGCAAGGTTTCATCATGATAAGCGCGCGCAGTGTGGGGGTCTAATGCAAGGTTAAACTGATCTTCCCATCTAAACTCGAAGCGCGCTTTCGACATAGCATTGTCGCGTATTTGCGCGCCGGGGTGGCCCTTCGCCAAGTCGGCAGCGTGCGCCGCTATTTTGTACGTGATAAGCCCCTGTTTAACGTCTTCTTTGTTAGGTAAACCCAAATGCTCTTTAGGCGTTACGTAGCACAGCATTGCGCAGCCATACCAACCAATCATGGCGGCACCAATACCTGAGGTGAAGTGATCGTAGCCAGGTGCAATGTCTGTGGTAAGCGGGCCAAGGGTATAAAACGGCGCTTCGTGACAGTGTTTAAGCTGCTCTTCCATGTTCGCTTTAATCATGTGCATTGGCACATGCCCTGGACCTTCAATCATTACCTGAACATCGTATTCCCAAGCTATTTTGGTCAGCTCACCAAGGGTGCGTAACTCTGAGAATTGCGCGTCGTCGTTGGCATCGGCCACGCTACCTGGGCGCAAGCCATCACCTAGCGACAGCGCTACATCGTATTTCGCGCAAATTTCGCAAATATCGTGGAAGTGTTCGTACAAAAAGCTTTGCTGGTGGTGACTTAAACACCACTTCGCCATGATTGAACCACCGCGCGATACAATGCCAGTAACTCGCTTTGCGGTAAGGTGCACGTATTCAAGCAACACGCCTGCGTGAATGGTGAAGTAATCCACACCTTGCTCAGCTTGCTCGATAAGCGTGTCTTTGAACATCTCCCAGGTTAAATCTTCGGCTACGCCATTCACTTTTTCCAGCGCTTGGTAAATAGGTACGGTGCCAAGAGGTACCGGGCTATTTCGCAGCAGCCACTCGCGGGTTTCGTGAATATTTCTACCGGTAGATAAGTCCATGATAGTATCGGCGCCCCAGCGCGTTGACCACACCAGCTTTTCTACCTCTTCTTCGATTGACGAGGTAACTGCCGAATTACCAATATTCGCGTTAATTTTCACCAAGAAGTTGCGGCCGATAATCATTGGCTCTAGTTCGGGGTGATTAATATTACATGGAATGATGGCGCGACCTGCGGCTACTTCTTGGCGAACAAATTCAGGCGTGATGGTATCGGGCAAGTTCGCGCCAAAGTGCTCTCCTTTGTGCTGCTGCGTTAGCTCCGCATCTTTAATGGCTTGACGGCCCATGTTTTCGCGAATGGCAATGTATTCCATTTCAGGGGTAACAATGCCTTGTCTTGCATAGTGAAGCTGGGTGACGTTCTTGCCGGCTTTCGCTTTTAACGGTTTGCGGCTGCGGATAAAGCGAAAATCTTCAGTAAATATGTCGTTTTCACGCTCTTTCGCGAAGCTTGATGATACGCCTTCAAGCTCAACGGTATCGCTGCGCTCTTCAATCCACTTTTGGCGAAGTGGGCTTAAGCCTTTGTGAACATCAATATTTTCTTGCGGATCGCCGTAGGGGCCAGAGGTGTCATACACCGGAATTGGTGGGTTCGGCTCTAAGATAGGGTTTTCTTCGGTGCCACCGACTAGGCTATCGTGCTGGTGGATAAGGCGCATGGCCACACGGATATCGTCGCGGCTGCCACACTCGTAGTGGCGCGTTGAATTGGGGTAAGCTTCGCCCGCTAGTTCATTTATGAATTGCTGAGCTTGTTGGCGTTGTTCGCGTCTGTTCGACATAGCATTTTACCTTGTAAATTTAGGTTCTAAAAATGCTTGTCAGGAGTGAAGGAGAATACAGTGTGTAAGTGTTTGAAGGGCGGAACCTTCTACTGTAGCGAGGTTGAAAGTAAAGAAGCTAAGAATGAGCCCGTTACTGTTTACTGTTGTTTGTTCTTAAGGCCTTAAGCAATTTACTTTGAGTCAGAAATGGCATCATTGAAATTTGATGCTTTATCTCAAAGTTAACGCTCGGTGCCCGTTATGAAAGTGACAAACAAACCACTAAGTAATCTAACCTTGCCTCACAATGCCAAACTGCTGCTCAACATCGTGCACATTGTATTTTCTTGTTCCCTTCGCAGGTACTAGCCTGATCAGGTTCTACGGATCCCACTTTCGCGGTCTCAGCTTACTGGGTTACCAGTGAAGCACTCCGACAAGTTGTTTGTTTCAATTTGCGCTGTTTGTTGTTGAAACAGCCCGAATTGAGAATTCCCTTTTACTATATCTTCAACTTTAGTTGGATTACAAGTACTACCAGAAAGCTAAACGAATATTCATTTAGCTAGCTAGTTGCTGCCCTTCTTTGTAAAGCTGAAGGGCGGTGGCTGTGTCATGCTTGCGTTCACTAATGGCAGAAAGCAGCAATAAGTCTTCTTTGCGCGACTGCATTTTAGTGGCTTTAAGCAGGGCTTTTTCAGCTAACACATCATCGCCCGAGTTGAATGCCACTTGGCCTAGCGTGGAATAAAGCTCAACGTTTTCTTCGTCTTGCTTTATCCAGCTTTCAAGTAAACGTAATGATGGTGATGCATCAGGAATATTAAGCTGCGTGAACAGCGGGAATAGCGCGCTGTTCGGCCCGCGTTTTTGCCATTCAACTAACAAATTTTGAGCGTCGGCATGCATACCTTGGTCAAGAAGTTGTTGAATGTAAGCGGCGCGATAAGCGTCGTCGTGACGTAATTTGCGAGGCAGGGTGTCCCAGTATGATTTAAGCTCAACGGCACCTTGCTTACTGGCAATTTCTGCAAACTTACCTTTAGCAATACGCTGGCTCCACGAGGTGTAGTCAGTTTTAGGCAAGGCTTTACGCCAGCCTGATAAATTCTCTTGAAGCACCTGCCACTTACCTAGCTTGGCAAGAATTTGCGCTTTTAATTGCACAACCTGCTTGTTGTCACGATCTTGCTCGTCTAGTTCGTTAAGCTTTTCGAGTGCTGCCTCGAACTTTTCTTCAGCCAGATCAATGCGTGCATGCATTATCGTTGCGGCTACTTTCGCTTTCGGAAAGTCAGTTGCCTGAACAAGGAAGTAGCGGGCTTTGGCCAAATCGCCGTTGGCAAATGCAATTTGCGCTGAGGCCAAGTAGTTAACACCTTCGAAATCACCATTGGTGGTTTTGCCTAAAGCTTTTTGCGCCGAATCAAAATCACCTGCAGCCATGGCGTGCAAGCCATCGTAAAATGCGCGCTTGCGCTTGCGTTCACCTAAAGTGCCGAACCATTTATGTGAGCCTGTAATTAAGCTTAACGCCCACAAAACAAAACGGGATAACACATACCAGGCAATAACGGCACCAATGACCAAAATACAAAAGCTGATCACGGTCATTTCAATAGCAGTACTGCCTAGAGAAATAAGTACGTAACCTTTATCGCCAAGTATCATTGGACCAACAATAAGCGCAACAACGAATGCGGCTAATACCGCAAGGGCAATAGCTAACCATTTCATAGTGCACTTGCTCCTTGTCCAAACACCTGCTTAACACGGCTATCCAGCAAACGCTCTAGCGGTTTTTGTGACGCTAGCTCTGTAGGAATTGGGCGTGATATATCGGTGGCTATCAGGTTTTGTAGTGCGTCAACAAAGCCGGTTACCTGACTCTTCTCAGTGTCGTATTTTTCAATAAGCAGCGTTTGTGCATATTGAAGCGATTGACTGTAAAGCCCTGCATCGCCCTGAAGCGCGGCGGTTTGTGCGTGCATAAGCTGCAGACGAAGCTGCTCTTTTGCCAGGAACTGCGCTTCTAGCGATAACACTGGCTCAACCGGGCCTTCAATAGTTTTAATGGTAAGAAAATCATTTACCAACGAGCGCCACACTTTCGCAAGGTTGTCCTGCCAGTCGTCAGCCGACTCTGACAAGGTGGTGTCTTCTGCGTTAGCATCTTCAGGCTTTTCGAAGGTATCCAGTGGCAGCTTATCGATTTGCGCAATCATGCCCGTAAGGGCAAGCGCCACCGAACTTTGCGACACAGGGTTTAGCTGCTGTAGCGTTTGAATATCTTCAGCTAGGTTAGCGCGAACGGGTAGTACCGACGGGTCAGCCAAAGACTTTAAGCGCTTATCTGCATTAACCAATAGCAAAATTGCTGTGCGAACATCGTTTTCCAGCCAAAGCTTTCTACCAGCCATACGAACTAAATAGTCAGCTTCTGCAATTAGCCAGTCGGCTGGGCGGCGACCTTCCATATTGTTAAGCTGTTGAAGGGTAGACTCGGCCTGTAAGCTAAGTTTCTCGTTCTCAGACTTAAGTTCATCTACCGTATCTTGTAAGGCTTTATTCGTTCGCGACACGTCTTCTAGCGACGCTAAGATTTCGCTACGTTCTCGTTCTATATTGTTTAGCTTTGCCGTGTTGCTTTGCTGTGCGTTAGCGGAATCTGCGCTAGCCGACTGCTGCTGCATGTAATACCAGTAGCCCGCGCCAGCCATGCCTATTACGGCTAAGAACAAAATGATTACAACGAACCATAGCAGGCCATTGCCTGATGATTTCTTTTTCTTAGTGCCAGATTCAGTCGATTCACTCTGCGTGGCAGAAGACTCAATTACTTCTTTTTCAGCTTCCACTTTTACGAGTTCCTCTTTTTGTGGGCTATTTTCATTATTGTTGGCCATTCAATACTCCCAGTTATCCTTTACCCAGGCGATGAGTGCCTGATCGGTGGCTCGCTGACAAACCGCTACCTCTTTAACACCTTTACTGTTAAGGGTTTGGGCTACTCGGTCACTCACTGTTAACCATTTAAAGGCTAACAAAGCGTTACCAAATTGTTCTATCAGTTGCAGTGCCATTGCTTCGCTTGTAGCGATAATGCCGCTAACTTCGCCCATTTTCCAACGTTTTGTGTAAACTGGGCGTGTAAGTTGCTCCCTTTTATAAACGCAAAAGCTATTTACTAAAATACCTTTTTCGTCTAATCCTTTTGCTATGGCTTCTCGTCCACCTTCACCCTTAATAATAACGACATGCTTACAGTTTGCCTCATTAAGCTGATGCATTGCCAGTATACCTTCGGATGTATGGACCTTTGGAGTAACAACGTTCGCCGAAGAAAACGTTTCAAGGCCTGCCTGCAGTTTGCGCGCGGTGGCATCGCCAACAGCAATAATCAAAGGGAGTGGGGAGGCTGTGTCACGCAGCCCCGAAATAACACTATTCACAGCGTATACGCTGGTAACAATAATTGCGTTTACTGTATTTGAAGCTAAATATTCTGCTGCGGCTTTTCGTTCAGACGAGATATCAATTATGTCAGAGGTGGCTACCCCTACCGCTTTAATGCCCGCTTGCTCGAAAGCCGAAGCACTCGCTTTTAATTTTGGCAGTGGGCGCGTGAACAGAAGCATATTATCGAACTCTCATCCTTTTAAGTTTGCTGCGCATTCCTATGTGCGTAAAAATGCGCGCTTCTACTAAATATAACTTAGTTATAAAGTGCTTTAAGAATTTCTCCGGCACCTTGCTCTAATAGCGCTTCCGCTACTTCAACACCTATGTCTGCGGCTTTTTCCCGTGACGCAGTAGCAGACGCAAACAGCAACTCAGAGCCATCTGGTTTTCCAACCATACCAGTTAAGGTTAGTACGTCGTCGTCTAGGGTAGCAAAACTACCAATAGGTACTTGGCAGCCGCCTTCCAATCTTTCATTCATGGCGCGCTCTGCGGTAACACGGGTGTTGGTATCGGTATGATTTAACGCTTGTAGCAAGTTAATTAGCTCTTCGTCGTCGTTACGGCATTCAATACCTACTGCACCTTGGCCTACAGCCGGCAGCGAAATGTCGGCAGGCAACGGCATACGAATACGAGATTCCATTTCAAGGCGAATAAGGCCAGCGGAAGCTAGGATAATGGCGTCGTATTCACCCGCATCTAGCTTTGCTAATCGCGTGTTCACATTACCGCGTAGATCTTTAATGATGAGATCTGGACGATATTTGCGAATTTGGCACTGTCTGCGAAGGCTAGATGTGCCGACAACTGCACCTTGTGGCAACGCATCTAGGCTATCGTGGTCATTAGAAACAAAGGCATCAAACGGGTTTTCGCGTTCACAAATAGCGTGTAAACCAAAGCCCTCAGGAAACTCTACTGGGACGTCTTTCATTGAGTGAACCGCGATATCAGCACGGCCTTCCAACATGGCTATTTCAAGTTCTTTAATGAACAGTCCTTTACCGCCAATTTTCGCCAATGGCGTATCTAAAATTTTATCGCCCTGCGTACTCATAGGCACAAGCTCAACGGTCATTGATGGATAATGCTCCATTAATTTTGCCTTCACATACTCTGCTTGCCAAAGCGCTAGCGCGCTTTTTCTAGTAGCAATTCGAACGGTGCGGGTAGTGTTGAGGTGACTCATGGCTATTCCAAACTCTGTAAAAAAAGAAACTTAAACGCTGTAACACAACGTTATACGAGATACTTCGTAGTATACGCATTTTCTGGGTTAATGTTTGAAATTAGGCGCAGTTTTCTACTTGGTTTTTGTGCAAATATACGTCTATGCTGTAGTTGGACGAAGTGTCTGCTTATAAATTTGGGGAGTAGAGTTGTTAGATGGACAACACGCCAATTGGACAATTACTAAGAAACGCGCAACAAGACGAAGCTGAAGTAAAAAGACGCAAACTGACGTTGTATTTCATTTCCTATGTTGGTGGCACCATAATCGCATTTATGGCGTGGCTCAATTTTGGTACCAATAACCCATTGTTGGTTAGTGTATTAGCTACATCTGCCACCGTTATTTACCTCAACGTTGCGCTTTCACATATTTTCCCCAAAAGTGATGTGTTTTATTATTTCGCAGGGCTTATTGTTCTTTTTACCATCAATGCCTTGGTTTATACCGGCGGGCTGAACAACACGGGCTTGTACTTCATATTTCCACTACTTTTTATTCAAATAATAGTGGTGCGATTTAAACCCGCTATGCTTTATGTTGCGGTTACCATAGGGCTGGCGATTTATATGCTGTATAACCAAGACGTTATTGTTGCAAAATACCCTGATGAGCATGTTTCACGATTTTTAATTGCCACATTCTGTTTTATTTGCGTTGCCTTTATTGGCGAAAATTTCTGGCACAAAAGCCGAAAAGAAATGCTGCGTGAAAATTTAGAGCGCATGAGGCAAGCTAACACAGACCCGCTAACCAAATTACCAAACAGACGCTTTTTAGAAACCGTCTTTTTTGAACGTGCCATGAAAGACCCTGGCGCCTATTTCCCTCTTACCGCAGTGGTTGTCGATATAGACCATTTCAAGAAGATTAACGACACCTATGGTCATGATATTGGTGATGAGGTGCTAATCCACTTCACTAGCATTATCAAAGGTGCTGTTAGAGCCTCTGACATTGTTGCGCGTACTGGCGGAGAAGAGTTCTTAGTACTCTTTCCTCTAGCGCCTTTGAGCCAAGGCGTAAAACTTGCGGAAAAAATGAGAAAGGTTGTTGAAGAAAATCCATTTATAGAAGGGGATATCAATCACAACATTACCGCCAGTTTTGGTGTGGCTACTGCGCTTACTGACGACAAACTGCACGCTAGCTTAAAGCACGCTGATGATAATCTCTATAAAGCTAAAAATGGGGGGAGAAACCGCGTTGCAGAATAGCGAGATGTTTGAAACGACCTGTTTAGAATCTTAATGCAAAGTATGAACGCAACGCGTGAATATAAGGGAATAGCCGCAAAGGCGCTTGACGCAGTGTGATAATTCGCTTTTTTATAGCTAACTATCACACTGAATAATGCTTCGTGAAACTTAGTTTAGAACTTTCTGAAGCCAATCACTGATATCGCTTAGCTCATCCATACATACATTGTGCTGCATGTTGTAGGTTTGCCATGTGGCTTTAAAACCGTTTTCGTTTAACGTTTTAAATGCCGCATTGCCCATGAATACGGGTACCACTTCGTCTTGTTCGCCGTGCGCCATCATAATAGGCGTTTCACGATTTGTGTCTGTTGCCTCACTTGCAAGTAGCGATGGCTCACTCATATAGGTTGATAGTGCAATAACGCCAGCAAACTTACGGGCATATCGAGGTGCTAGGTGAAGTGCAATTACCCCGCCTTGAGAAAACCCAGCAAGTACTATGCGTTCGCTAGGAATACCACTTTCAATTTGCGCTTCAATAAGTGCTTCTACTTGTGCAGCAGATTCTTTTACGCCTTCTAAATCGGCACGGCTTTCAAAGTCCAGTGATTTGATGTCGTACCATGCACGCATACGCATTCCACCGTTAATGGTTACGGGGCGTTCAGGTGCATGGGGGAATAGAAATTTGACGGCCATTGATTCAGGAAGCTTTAGTTCAGGCACGATAGGCGCAAAACCGTGGCCTGAATCGCCTAGACCGTGTAGCCAGATAACGCAGGCATCAGGCGTAGTGGATGGGTTTATCTCTACGCACGGCAGAAGTTGCTGAGTCATTCATTGTTTCCTAATTTTGTTGTTACCCTATTACCAATGGTTATCCTTTCTCACGGGCAATCTCTGTCTTTTCCAAAAAGGCGTGGGGTCAGAGTACTTTTTCTGCCACCATCATCTTTAGAAAATTATTATTGTTATTTATTTTGCTAACTCCGGTCTGCGACTAAAGAGTATGCACCATCAATGGATAAACCAGATAATCGCAGTTACGGCGCAATGGCTTCATATGCTATCATTGCCACTTGAAATAACCACATTTTGATAGAATTTTAATATCCTATGGCTTCACTACTCGGCAATTTATTTATTCTTGCTGCTCCTTCTGGAGCAGGAAAATCAAGCCTTATCAAGGCACTAATGGAAAAGTATGAAGGAAATGCAGCCACGCCTATGCAGGTGTCTGTATCTCATACCACGCGTCAACCGCGTCCGGGTGAAGTAGACGGAGTGCATTATCATTTTGTAAGCCGAGAGCAGTTTGAAGCGCTTATCGAACAAGGCGTATTCTTTGAGTATGCGGAAGTGTTTGGCAATTATTACGGCACCTCCCGCGTGACTATCGAGCAAACATTGCATCGCGGTATTGATGTGTTTTTAGATATTGATTGGCAGGGTGCTCGCCAAGTCAAAAAGCTCATGCCAGACACATGTGGTATTTTCATTCTTCCTCCGTCACTCGATGTATTAGAGCAGCGCTTAAACAACCGCGGCCAAGATAGTGAAGAAGTGATTGCAGGGCGTATGGCACAAGCAGTAGCAGAGATGTCTCACTTTAGTGAATTTGATAGCGTGATCATTAACGATGATTTTGCGACTGCATTGAGTGACTTAGAAGCCATTGTGACAGCGCAGCGTTTGCGTACAGTAAAACAGCAAATGCGTCATCAAGTGCTATTGGACGAACTGCTCGGTAGCGCGTAAGCTTAACCAAACAATAAGTGTTTTGTTTTAATTTACAGCGATCGCTGCATATTTCGTACGATCTGACTGCTTCAAATTCAAACAAAATGCTAGGATCGCGCTACGTATCTGTGTATACTACGCGGCCGTTTTTTGAATAACTTGCTCAACCTAATTTTCGGAGAAATACATGGCTCGCGTAACTGTAGAAGATGCCGTAGATAAAATTGGTAACCGCTTTGACCTAGTGCTTGTTGCTGCACGCCGTGCACGTCAAATTGCCACTGAAGGCAAAGATCCTATGGTTGACGTTCAAAACGACAAGCCAACTGTTACAGCACTTCGTGAAATCGAAGAAGGTCTTGTAACTGCATCGACACTTGAACAAGCAGAACTTCAAGCACAAGAGCAGCAAGAACACGCTGAATTTGCATCAGTAGCAAATATTCTATCTGATCAATAAGACCTCTTTTTAACGGTTTTATCGATATTTTGGCGCCAGTGCTTTGAAAAAAGCACTGGCGCTTTGCTTTTGGTGTATTGGCTTATTGCACAATTAAACGTATTCTTAGGGTTGTAACGTTAGATAAGGGTCACGCTCCACTGTGTATTTGTTTGAAGGTTTAAAGCAGAAAGTTTTAGAGTATTTGCCAGCAGAGCGCGTACAGCTGGTCCAGGAATCTTTTGTGCTAGCCCAAGAAGCGCACGATGGACAAATGCGCTCAAGTGGCGACCCGTACATTACTCACCCTGTCGCGGTTGCGGGTATTCTTGCAGACATGCACCTTGATCACGAAACGATCATGGCGGCGCTTCTTCACGATGTTATTGAAGATACCCATTACAGCAAAGAAGATTTAGCTGAAGCGTTTGGTGAGACCGTTGCCGAATTGGTAGAAGGGGTTAGTAAGCTAGATAAACTTGCCTTTAGCACTAAACAAGAAGCGCAGGCGGAAAACTTCCGCAAAATGATGATGGCCATGGTGCAAGACATCAGGGTTATTCTTATTAAACTTGCCGACCGCACTCACAATATGCGCACGCTGGGCTCCCTTCGACCAGATAAGCGCCGTCGAATCGCACGCGAAACGCTAGAAATATATGCACCTATTGCCCATCGTTTGGGCATTCACGATATTAAAAATGAGCTTGAAGATTTAGGTTTCCAAGCCATGTACCCCATGCGTCATCGCGCATTGAAATCTGCCGTACGTCAGGCACGTGGCAATCGTAAAGAAATCATCGAGAATATTCGCGAAGAGCTTAACACGCGCCTTGATGCCTACGAGATAGAATCTGATGTATTAGGCCGCGAGAAGCACCTGTATTCCATTTACCGAAAAATGAAAAACAAAGAACTCATGTTCAACGAGGTAATGGATATCTATGCTTTTCGTATAGTCGTTAAATCGGTGGACAGCTGCTATCGCGCGCTTGGCGCTATGCATGGTTTATACAAGCCAATTGAAAACCGCTTTAAAGACTATATCGCTATACCTCGTACTAACGGCTATCAGTCGTTGCACACGTCATTAATTGGTCCTCATGGTATTCCTGTTGAAATTCAAATTCGTACTCAGGAAATGGATCAGATGGCGGATAAAGGGGTAGCGGCCCACTGGCTTTATAAAGAGCCTGGTGATAACGGCACTACTGCACAGCTACGTGCGCGCAAGTGGATGCAAAGCTTGCTTGAGCTACAACAATCGGCCAGTTCATCGTTTGAATTCATCGAGTCGGTTAAGACTGACCTGTTTCCTGACGAAATTTATGTATTCACCCCAGATGGCCGAATCATTGAACTGCCAATGGGCGCAACCGCTGTGGACTTTGCCTACGCGGTACACTCTGATGTAGGTAATACCTGTGTAGGTGTGCGGGTTGAGCGCAGAAACTTCAGCTTAAGTAAGCCCCTTGAAAATGGTCAAACCGTGGAAATTATTACCTCGCCGAAAGCGAAGCCGAATGCGAACTGGCTAAACTTTGTGGTGAGCGCTCGTGCTCGCACCCGTATTCGCCAGTATCTGCGTAAGCAGCATTCTCAAGAAGCGGTGAACATGGGTAACCGTCTACTGCGCCATGCGTTAGGCAGCGTGAAACTAGACGATATTCCAAACGAAGATATTGAACGTGTGGTAGCCGAAACCAAGCACGCTAATTTTGACGATTTGTTAGTAGATATTGGCCTTGGTAACGAGCTAAGTGCAATTGTAGCGCGCCGTTTATTAGGTGAGAGCACAACAGACTTATCAGATAAGAAAGGTAATGTAGCCATTCGCGGCACAGAAGGCCTGCTTGTTCACTATTCTCGCTGTTGCCACCCTATTCCTGATGACGAAATTGTAGCGGTATTGAGCCCCGGCCGCGGTATGACCATTCACCAAATCGGCTGTAACAATATTCGTAAGCTTACCCGTGAAGAGCCGCAGCGCGTGTTGCCTATGCAATGGGACGACAATCCGCAAGGTGAATTTAAAGCGTCTCTGCGCATTGAACTATTCAACCATCAGGGCACACTGGCAACATTAACGAACACTATTTCAGGGTGCGATTCCAACATCATTGGTCTGCAAACTGAAGAAAAAGAGAGTAATATCTACTTTATCGACCTAGAACTTACCACGCACAACCGTGTGCACTTGGCGCGCGTAATGAAGAAGATTCGCACCATGCCGGAAGTTCAGAAAGTGTCTCGTCATAGTCAATCACGACACTAATTACTACAAAATTTAGGAACTACTATGTCTAAGTCTATTATTCAGACCGATAAGGCACCTGCTGCTATTGGTACTTACAGCCAAGCGGTAAAAGCTGGTACTACTGTTTATCTTTCGGGTCAAATTCCACTTGTTGCTGAAACAATGGAAATGGTTTCTGACGACTTTGAAGCCCAGGCGGTACAAGTTTTTGAAAACATCAAAGCGGTGTGTGACGCTGCTGGCGGCACCACAAACGACTTAGTGAAAGTGAACATCTTTCTTATTGACTTAGGTCACTTTGCAACGGTTAATGAAATTATGAGCCGTTACTTCAATAAGCCTTACCCAGCGCGCGCTGCCGTTCAGGTGTCTGCATTGCCAAAAGGTGCACAAATTGAAATTGATGGTGTAATGGAACTGCCGGAGTAAGCCATGTCACCTGAGCGTTACCAGCGCATTAGAGATGTGTTGGAAAAAAGACAAACCGATTTAACGGTATGCCTTGAAAATGTGCACAAGCCTCATAATGTTTCGGCAATCGTAAGAACGTGTGACGCAGTAGGTATTCATCGCGTTCACACCGTGTGGGAAAAGAAATACCAGTTTCGCCGTGGTACGGCTATGGGCAGCCAACAATGGGTGCGCCAAACCAATCACGATAATATCAACGATGCGATGGCTGAGTTAAAAGGCCAAGGCATGCAGGTGTTGGTTACCCATTTATCTGACACCGCGGTAGATTTCCGTGATGTCGATTACACCAAACCTACCGCAATTTTGTTTGGTCAGGAAAAGTATGGTGCTTCTGATGAGGCGAAAGCCATTGCCGATCAAGACATCGTTATTCCCATGATGGGCATGGTGCAGTCGCTTAATGTATCGGTAGCTGCAGCTCTGGTTCTTTATGAAGCACAGCGCCAACGCACTATTGCGGGGATGTACAATACACAGCAGTTGCCGGAAGAAGAATGTCAGGCTTTGGCATTCCAAAACGGTTATCCTCGCTTGTACAAACTATGCCAACGCAAAGGTTTGCCACTGCCTGCTATTAACGCTATGGGTGAAGTGGATGCTGACGATAGTTGGTGGCGAGAAATGCAAATTACTAAAGCAGAAGCTAACGCGCTAGAAGCCGACTAAGAACTAATGAACAAGTTTTGCTATTACTGTCACTTTTGTATAGGCCAGCGTAAAAAACTGGCCTAAAGCGTACTCGCCAACCTCTCAACAATCCTTTACACTTCTTTTCTTATAACATGTTGAATAACACCAGCTTGTGCCTTTTCAAAGGTTAAGTCATTTATGTTTCAAAAGAAGGATGTCGCTTGATGCAAGCACTGGCCACTACACCCATAACTGCGCTTAAAGGCGTGGGCGCAAAGGTGGCAGAAAAACTTAATAAAATAGGCTTGTTTACCCTTCAAGATATACTGTTTCACCTTCCTCATCGCTACGAAGACAGAACCCGTATTTACAGCGTGGCTGAGTGCCGTCCGTTTACCCATGTAAGCGTGCAGGGCGAGGTGATGAGCGCCGACATTCAGTACGGCAAAAAACGCATGCTGGTGGTAAAGCTCAGTGATGGCACAGGTACTATAACCCTAAGGTTTTTCCACTTTGGTGCTGTACAGCGGTCAATTATGACCCCGGGAAACACGGTGCGCTGTTTCGGTGAAGTGCGTACTGGCAAGTGGGGCATTGAAATGATGCACCCCGAATTTAAACTAGTGGACGAAGACGCGCCACCCACAGAAGAATCATTGACGCCAGTTTACCCAACCACCGACGGTGTAAAGCAGCTAACCCTTCGCAATTTAACCGACCAAGCTTTGAAGCTGTTAGATAAAGGAGCGCTGGCCGATTTGCTGCCAGAAGGCATTTATGACGAACAAATTAGCTTAAATGAAGCGCTTCACTTAGTGCATCGTCCGCCGCCTGATGTCGACGTACACGAGATGGAAGAAGGGCTTCATCCTGCTCAATATCGATTAATTCTTGAAGAGTTGTTGTCACACCATTTAAGCGTGTTGAAAGTACGCAAACTATCTGACGCACAGCCCGGTATTCCAATTAGTGTGAACCAGCCGCTTATCGATAAAATGCTCGCTCAGCTGCCGTTTTCACCTACCGGCGCGCAGGCAAGGGTAGTCGAGGATATTCAAAAAGATATGCAGCATGCGCGGCCTATGATGCGCCTAGTACAAGGCGATGTGGGCTCGGGCAAAACCCTAGTTGCAGCATTGGCTGCACTATCAGCCATTGGGGCTGGTCACCAGGTAGCGCTGATGGCGCCAACAGAGCTATTGGCTGAACAACACGCGAATAACTTTCGTGGCTGGCTAGAACCTTTAGGTATTGAAGTAGGCTGGCTTGCCGGAAAGCTAAAAGGCAAAGCGCGCAATGAAGTTTTAGCGCGTTTAGAAGCTGGCGATATTCAAATGTTGGTGGGTACGCACGCTATTTTTCAGGAAAGCGTGAACTACCAGCAGCTAGCACTTGTTATTGTGGATGAACAACACCGTTTTGGCGTGCATCAGCGCTTGGCCCTTCGAGATAAGGGCGAACAGCAAGGTCGCTACCCTCACCAGTTGATCATGACGGCAACGCCTATTCCAAGAACGCTGGCCATGACAGCCTATGCCGACCTAGATACCTCGGTCATAGACGAACTGCCACCGGGCAGAACGCCGGTACAAACCGTTGTGCTACCAGACACGCGCAGGGCCGATGTGATAGAACGCGTACGTCAGGCTTGTAAAGATAATGGCAGACAGGCTTATTGGGTGTGTACGCTTATTGATGAGTCGGAAGTATTGGAGTGTCAGGCCGCTGAAGATGCCGCGGTTACCCTGCGTACCGCATTGCCAGACTTACAAGTTGGTTTGGTACACGGGCGGTTAAAGCCCGCTGAAAAAGCGCAGGTTATGGCCGACTTTAAAGACGGTAAGCTGGATTTACTAGTAGCGACTACGGTTATTGAAGTTGGCGTAGACGTACCTAACGCCAGTATTATGATTATTGAAAACCCTGAACGATTGGGGTTAGCACAGCTTCACCAGCTTAGAGGCCGAGTAGGGCGAGGTGCGGTAGAAAGTCAGTGTGTACTTATGTACCAAAGCCCGCTATCGAAAACCGCTACGCAGCGACTAGGCGTACTACGTGAGTCTAACGACGGATTCTACATAGCACAGCGCGATTTAGAAATTCGTGGCCCAGGTGAATTTATGGGGACGAAACAAACCGGAATGGCAGAGCTGAAAATAGCAGATTTGGTTCGCGATGCTGCACTTATTCCAAAAGTTCAAGAAATTGCCTACACCCTTTGGGATAAATACCCGTCTCACGCCCAAGCCATCATTAATAGATGGATAGGGCATAAGGAGCAATACGGTCATGCTTAAAAGTGTGCCTTTGATTGATTGCGATAACGGCGACAGCGCTAAAGCAAATAGCGAAGATGCTGGGCTAATTAGCGCAATCAGCGAAAAATGGGGCTTTCCTGTTGTTAGTAGCAGTGAAAAGCCCGTCGAAGGCTTGTACTTACAGGTGCGAAATGGTGTGCTGGGCCTTGCTGACGCAGGCGAGAAAAAAGTAAACCCGGTAGAGGTAGATTTTGCTTCGCCAGCTAGTTTGTACCGCAAACAGCACGGTGGCGGGCGCAAAGAGCCTATTGTTAAAGCTATAGGCCTTAAAGGCAATGAAGCGTGGCATGTGGTAGATGCAACGCCAGGACTGGGGCGTGATGCCTTTGTGTTGGTTAGCGTGGGCTGCAAAGTCACTATGATTGAACGCTCGCCTGTGGTTGCCGCCTTACTTGAAGACGGTATTCGCAGGTTAGCACTTAGTTTTCCAGAACTTGCAGCTAAAATGTCGCTTCAACATGGAAATAGCGCTGAGGTAATGCAATACTTCACTGGTGAGAATGTGAACGCTATTTATCTAGATCCCATGTTCCCACATAAAAAGAAGTCAGCCTTGGTGAAAAAGGAAATGCGGCTGTTTCAGCAACTGCTTGGTCATGACCCAGACGCAGATGCGCTGTTACCGCCAGCACTCAAGCTAGCTACGCACCGGGTAGTGGTTAAACGCCCAAATAGTGCAGATGTGCTGGCAGGAATAAAAGCATCAATGGCTATTGAAAGCAAAAAACACAGATTTGATGTGTATTTGTGTCAAAAAAATCTAGGAGAGTAGCATGATACAAGTTGGGGGCACTTTGCCTGAAGTAGATTTTAGCCTTTTAGTAAATGGCGAAATAACTAACCCAGGAACGAACGAACTGTTTTCAGAAAAGCGCGTTGTACTATTCGCTGTACCCGGCGCTTTTACACCTACTTGCTCACAAGCACATTTGCCAGGCTATGTAGCACTTGCTGATAAGCTTAAGGCAAAAGGTGTTGATAGTATTATTTGCCTAAGTGTGAACGATGCATTCGTTATGGATGCGTGGGGTAAAGCGAACAATGCAGAAGAAATTACCATGCTAGCCGACGGCAACGGTTTCTTTACCAAGCAAATTGGCTTAGACATGAGTACAGGTAACTTCGGTGGCTTACGTTCGCTTCGTTATTCTATGCTTGTAGAAGATGGCGAAGTTAAAAAGCTAAACGTTGAAGACCCTGGTCGTTTCGACGTGAGCGATGCCCAAACCATGTTAGATAGCCTTTAATTTTTAAAAGGCCTTAAATACTCAAAGCCCGCAACGATTGTTGCGGGCTTTTTTTGTTTAGTTTTTTGTGAATATTCATTAATTTAGATATGCGTATACTTGGCGGTCATTTTCATTAAAATGTAACGCAACTATGATCTAGCAGTTTGCTAATTGCGTTGAATATCAATATGTTCAGCGAGGGTTAATCATTTAACCTGCACTATTATGGCTCAAAAACGTAGAGAAACTAAAGGCTAACGTAAGGCCGATGCACTGCGTTACTTAGCGTGTAGCCTCGTTTAGTTACCTTTACTTGCTTAATGATAATAAGTATCATTTGCGCGAAAAGACAAACGTTTTAGGAAAAAATTATGACAATAACACTGAAAAAAATAAGCGCCTTAGTACTGGCTTCGGCCGTTACTTTCTCGATGTTTTCTTCACATGCGCTTGCAAACGGTGCAATTGGTGATCACGTAAACAATTTACATGCACATATTGGTGAGTACACCGAAGAAGTACATTGGTTAGAAAGTAAGTTTGGCAGTGTTGTTGATGCGTATGAAGCAAAAGATAAATCGCTTAAAACAGACGCGCTAATCGAGTACTGGGAAGAAGTAGACTTTCACTCTGCCATTGAAACCCAATACGTACCTATTTATGCCTCTATTTGGCAAGGTATTTATGGTGTAAAGGTAGCTATTGATGAAGGTAAGCCTATTGCTGATGTGCGCGTAGAGCAAGAGAAGCTAAATCATGCCTTGTGGCAGGCGCTAGGCGCAGTTAAACTTGCGTCTCAATATCAGAAGAAAGGTCTGGTTGGAAAAGTTCAAACCACTGAGAAAGAACCTACCACAGGCCCTGAAGTTATCGACGATATCAAAACACGTCTTGATCGCGTTGTTGCTAAATATGCAGAGCAGCTTCACGAGGTTGCAACAACACTAGTGCACGACACCTATCTTCAACGTTTTGAAGGTGTAGAGGGTGACTTGATTGCGAAAGACGCAGCCTTGGTTGAAGACCTAGAAAAAGATTTTAACGTAACGCTTCCGCAAGCTATTTCGAAAGATAATGGCGTAGATGCGGTACGCAAAGTTGTAGAATCTATGCAGGCTAAACTTGATCGCGCTCGTACACTGTTAGTTGAAGTAGAGAAAAGTCGTAAAGACGTATTTTAAGGAAGGGGTATGCAACGTAGAACATTTTTGCAAGGGCTAGCCGCAGCTGGTGCGTTAACTGGCTTGCCGTTTAGTTTTGCCCACGCTATGTCCCAAACTGGCAGCGTGTCAGTAGAGTCTTTGCCTAAATTAGAAGGCGATCTCACCCTTTATTTAGGGCGTGGTGAAGGCGGTCTGTACGAAAATGTTCTAAAAGCAATTGAAAAGCGCAATCCCAAGCTGAACCTGAAGGTTCGGCGCGGCGGGTCAGCAGCATTGGCAAACACCATTGTTGCTGAAACAAAAGCGGGCGTGAAACGCGCTGATTTGTTTTGGGCCGTCGATACAGGGTCAATTGGTGTTGTGACTGACGCAGGCGCTGCAAAGTCGCTGCCTGATGATTTACGTTCACAGCTTCGCGAAGATTTTCAATACCCGAGCTGGTCACCGGTAACAGGTCGTGTGCGCACACTGCCGTATAACACCGAGCGTGTTAAGCCCGAACAAATCCCAGAAAGCGTAATAGCGTTAGCCGATAGCGATTTAAAAATTGGCTGGGCGCCGGCTTATTCGTCGTTCCAGTCTTTTGTTACCGCTATGCGTATTTTGGAAGGCGAAAAAGCAACAAAATTATGGCTTAAAGGCATTAACAAGCATTCTAAAAAGTATGCGGGTGAACTTGGTGTAGTAATGGGCGTTGAACGTGGTGAAGTAGATATTGGTTTTGCTAATCACTATTACACGCTTCGACTTAAATCAGGTAAGCCAAACGCGAATGTGGCCCTTGCTTATAGCAAAGGTGATGCAGGCTGCTTAGTTAACGCATCAGGTATCGTTGCGTTGAGTGACGGTGATTTGCCGGTTAACTTTATTCGATATCTGTTATCGCACGAGGTGCAGTCTTATCTTGCTCGCGAAGCATACGAAATACCTTTGGTTCAAGGAGTTGAACCACCACAAGGCTTAGCGGAACTAAGTACGCTATCGCCACCCGAAATGGACCTTCGTAAACTGGCTGATTTACGCCCAACACTTAACCTTATGAGGGAAGTTGGCGTACTGTGACAAACTGGCCAAAGTCGTATCCACTGGCACTACTTATTGCGCTGATGGCTCTATTGCCCGTCGGCGTTTTATTTTCTTTAGCTCAAGATAGTGCCCAGCTTTTTGATACCCATAACCTTCGAGTACTAGGCAATACTATTTCATTGGTAGTGCTTACTATCATTGGTTCGGTGCTTATAGGTGTCCCCCTTGCTTTTTTAACTGCCTATGTGCAAATGCCATTTAAGCGGTTCTGGCTTATCTTGTTGGCTGCGCCACTGGCGTTGCCTAGCTATATTGGCGCATTCGCCATGTACTTCTCATTTGGTATTGGCGGAGAGATAGAGAACGTTTTAGGTATTAACACGCCGCCGATTAGCGGTCTATGGGGCTCGGCTCTGGTCATGAGCCTATACACTTATCCCTTTGTAATGATGACAACCCGTTCAAGCCTGTTGAGTTTAGATGCAAGTTTAGTTAACGCGGCGCGTACGCTAGGTCTGTCGTTAGGTGCTAGCTTATGGCGTGTGGTGCTACCGCGCGTAGTAAACAGCGTTGCTGCGGGGGCATTGCTTGCTGCGCTTTACGCGTTATCTGATTTTGGCACACCCGCAATAATGGGCTTCGACACCTTTACTCGCGTTATTTTTGTTGAATACAACGCTTTTGGTTTAAGCCAGGCAGCCATGCTTAGCCTGCAGCTTATGGTGATTGTTGGGCTTATTCTGTTTATAGAAAGCCGAATAGGTGGGGCGCAAGAACGCCCAGGAAAGCACTTATCCTTATTTCCTGCACGCTGGCAGCGCAACCTAATGTTGCTTGCGACCATGCCTGTTGTATTTATGGCTATTGTACTTCCCCTAGCTATCTTCACGCTGTGGTTAGTGCGAGAGGGCACAGGTGGCTTTGAATTAAGCTATGCATGGAATTCAGCCCATGCATCATTTATTGCCGCAATTGTGGCCGTGCTTCTTGCCATTCCGGTTGCTCACGCGGCTATTGCAGGCAAAGCTGGCCGCTTTATGGAGCGTATTACTTATTTCGGCTTTGGTGTACCAGGTATCGTTATGGGAACAGCGCTGGTGTACGTGGGCCTTAAGTACTTGCCTGCGTTGTATCAAACCTTAAGTTTATTGGTTATGGCCTATGTGCTGCGTTTTATTCCTCTAGCGGTGGGAAGTGTTAGAAGTACCGCCGAGAATATAGACTCGGGCCTAGTGAAAGCTGCCCGCGTACTTGGCGCTAGCCCAAGAGAGGCCTTTATACGAGTTACGCTGCCCTTAACCCTTCGTGGTATGATTGCTGGGGCTGCATTAGTGTTTTTGGAAGCCATGCGTGAACTGCCCGCTACATTAATGTTGGGGCCTACAGGCTTTGAAACCTTAGCCACTTACATGTGGCGTGTTTACGAGGCGGGTTACTTTGGACGCGCTGCCGTACCTGGGCTTCTACTGGTTTTATTATCTGGCCTGGGACTGGTTCTCATGCTGTCGGGCGAAAGAAAAGCCCAGTTTACTGTTACCGAGGATGATCGTTCGTAATGCTTAGTGTAAGTAATTTGTCAGTGAATTATGGGTCTACCCGCGTTGTCGACAAGTTAAATCTTGAGCTTGCGCAAGACGAAATCCTGATGTTGGTAGGGCCAACAGGCTGCGGTAAAACTACTATTTTGCAGGCATTGGCAGGGCTTATCCCTATTTCAGAAGGCGCAATGAGCCTAGGTAATTGGGAAAGTACAGCAAATAAACACGTGCCACCTGAAAAGCGTAACGTTGGCATGGTGTTCCAAGATTTTGCGCTATTTCCCCATCTTACCGTTCAGCAAAACGTATGTTTTCGTTTAAAAGACACTAAGCTTGCCGATCATTGGCTTAAACTATTAGGTCTAGATAATTTCCGCGATGCTAAACCTGCACGTCTTTCAGGCGGGCAGAAGCAGCGTGTTGCGCTAGCGCGAACTCTTGCGCACGAACCTTCTTTTGTACTGCTAGACGAACCCCTTTCAAACTTAGATGCAGCGTTAAAAGACAGCTTGCGTTGGGAAATTCGCGACGCGCTTAAAAAGGCCGGCGTGCCCGCAATTTGGGTAACCCATGACCAAGAGGAAGCGTTAAGTGTTGGTGATAGAGTGGGCATATTAAATAAAGGTGTGTTAGAGCAATTAGACACACCTGAAGCCTGTTATGCTTCGCCAGCAAGCCGCTTTGTTGCACGGTTTATGGGCGAGGCAAGCTTTTTAAGTGCCACATTTGATGCTAGTGAAGTAAATACAGACAAAACGGTCGTTACAGAGATCGGCAAGGTGCCAGGCACGCCGCTTCAAGGTGCTAACGGCAATGTAGATTTGCTCGTACGGCCTGATGATTTAAGTTTAGATGCAGCCCATAGCGAAACTAACTGTACGGTGGAGTGGGTGCGTTATGAGGGCGAAAGCCGCCTTTATGCTGTTGTGCTAGATAGCGGTGATGAACTGAAAGTACGCGTAAGTCATGAAAACGCTATTAAGCCAAATACTCGTGCATTTGTTCAGTTAATTACTACGCACCCCTTGGCCGTGTTTCCTAAAAAAGATAAAGCGTAATTCGTTTTTAGCTGACTTAAAATCAGAACATAAAAAGGGCAGCCAATCGGCTGCCCTTTTGCTTACTAGGACGTTATTTTTTACCTGCGCGCTATGCGTTTTCGTTTACCACAATTACTTTACGGTGCGGGAACGGAATTTCAATGTTAGCTTCATCTAGCGCTTTCTTAATCTGCTCTGGCACTGAGAACAGGATGTCGAAGTAATGCTCGCCGTGACAGAATGGACGAACAATAAAGTCGACTGAGCTATCGTTAAGGGTAGATACCTCAACAAATGGTGCTGGGTCTTTAAGTATGTGCGGGTGGTCTGCCAATACTTTATCGATAACGGCACGAGCAGCATCAATGTTTTCGTTGTAGGCAATACCAAAGGTCATGTCTACACCGCGAATTTCATGATGGGAGTGGTTAACAATTTGCTCGCCCCAAATTTGGCTGTTTGGAATGATAATTTGCTTATTATCGAAGGTTTGCAAAATAGTAGTGAATAAGTCGATTTCAGTTACTTTACCGAACTTGCCCGCCGCATCGACAAAGTCATTAACTTTATAGGGACGGAAGATAAGCAGCATGACACCTGCAGCCAAGTTAGACAGTGTACCCTGAAGCGCTAGGCCAACCGCAAGCCCTGCAGCACCTAAAAGCGCGATAATAGATGCTGTTTGAACCCCAAAGCGATTAAGTACCGCTATGCCAACAAAAGCAAGAATGGTATAGCGCGCTACGCTTCCAAAGAACTTAAATAGTGTGTCATCGAGTTGAGGGTGGCGGTTGGCAATTGAAACAATGCCTTTGTAAACCTTACTAGCAACCCAAAGACCAATAATTAGAATGGCTAGGGCTAGAAGTATATTGGTAGCCCAAGCTAATGCTGCAGGCAGGTACTCGTTAATATCGAGTGATGCTAAGAACTCTTCCATGGATACAATCCTCTGTAATTTGTGAAGTAGTTACTGCTTGTTTTGTTCGTTTGTTCGTTCAAATTGAGTTGCACCTCAATTCTGGTGCGTAGTTATATGTGAATTAAAAATCTTTTAGTATTGTTAAAAAGTATTAAAACCCATAATTTTCTACTAAAGAACTAGATTAAATTTACAGTAAGATTAGGCTTTGCGTTGTGCAGCAAGGCTTATTACGTATAATCCCGAACTCTTAACCTACGCTTGAACGGGCGTGAGTATTTTTGGCTAGATGTAAGGTGAATACAGAGTGATTAAGCGCGATGTTATTGTTATAGGAGCAGGTGCAGCAGGGCTTTTCTGCGCGGCACAGGCAGGCGCGCGAGGTCGCAGTGTAGAAGTACTCGACCATGCCAAAAAAGTTGGCCGTAAGATCCTTATGTCTGGCGGTGGGCGCTGCAATTTCACTAATATGTACGCGGGGCCAGAAAACTTCCTTTCGCAAAACCCGCACTTTTGTAAGTCGGCATTAAGCCGCTATACCCAATGGGACTTTATCGGTTTGGTTGCCGAGCATGGTATTGCCTATCACGAAAAAACCTTGGGTCAGCTATTTTGTGATGACAGCGCTAAAGATATCGTCGACTTATTGCTTAACGAGTGTAATAAAGCAGGGGTTACCATTACTACTCGCTGTGACATCTCAAGCGTAGAAAAAGTTGATGGTGGGTACTTACTAACTACTTCGAATGGCGAATATAGCTGTGAGTCTTTAGTAATCGCAACCGGTGGTTTAAGTATGCCAAAGCTGGGGGCGACGCCATTCGGTTATAAAATTGCCGAGCAATTCGGCCTGAACGTATTACCCACACGGGCCGCTCTTGTGCCCTTTACCTTACACGATAAAGACAAAGAGACTCTGGCAGAGCTTAGCGGTATAGCCACTGATGTATACGCTAGTTGTAACGACACTACGTTTAAAGAAGCAATGCTCTTTACTCATCGAGGTTTAAGCGGCCCGGCTATGCTGCAAATTTCAAGTTATTGGGAGGCAGGTGACAGCTTAAGCATTAACACGCTGCCTAATGATGATGCCACGGCACTTATACAAACTGCTCGCACCGAAACGCCAGACGCACTACTTGCTACCTGCTTAAATAAAGTATTCCCCAGACGCATGGTGCAAAGCTTTATTGAATATCATAACTGGCGCAATGTACCGGTGAAACAGCTTACCCACGGCGAATGCGACGCTATTGCTGACACACTAGAAAATTGGCAAATAAAGCCCAATGGCACAGAAGGTTATAGAACAGCGGAAGTCACCATAGGTGGCGTAGACACCAACGAACTTTCATCAAAAACCATGATGGCTAAAAACGTCGAGGGCCTTTACTTCATAGGCGAAGTGGTCGACGTTACCGGCTGGCTTGGAGGCTTTAATTTCCAGTGGGCATGGAGCAGCGGCTGGGCAGCAGGGCAGGTGGTTTAATGTCAGGAAAGAAATGTAGCGAATACATTTTGAAGTAAACGAATATTGATTTGGAAGCCTAAATTATTAACCTATTGATATTACTAGCCTCTATCCTAGAGTGTATTATTCGTTTATCCCATAAGTGCTTCAATCCTCTCACTTATGGCGTTCAAGTAATAACTTGATGAAAACATTAGAATAAAATGCTATTAATAAACAATAGCTTCTGCAAATTTAGATCATTGGAAGGATTCAGTTTTGAGTGCAAAGAATACACATGGAAAAGGTGGTTCAGCAGTTAGTGCTTCAAAAGAGTCACTTAGTTTTGCCTATATTTCCGCATTGTTAGCCAAACTCAGTTTAAATCACAATAAACCCGAAATTGATGACCAAAGTGTTGATGTCACGGTTTACGGTAGAAAGTTTGATGGTGCATGGAAAGAGCCTCAATTACAACTACAGTTAAAATGTACAAATAAAAAAAACTGCTTCGATAAAAACTCGAATGAAATCATCATAGATCTAACAAATAAAAATTATGAAGATTTGAGGGCTACTTCTCCTATTCCGAAAATATTGGTTGTGCATCATGCTCCAGACGAACAATCGGATTGGGTGAAAGAGAATACTTATAGTATCGAACTTATGAATATGTCTTATTGGTATATTCTTAGAGGTTTCCCAAAAGTGGATGGTAAAAAAAGAATAAGAATTCCTCTAGCGCAAAGGCTCGATAGTGAGAGCTTGCTGAAGATGCTTGAAGATACCAGTCATTTCAGGCTCATAAATAATTTGGAGCTTAACAATGTCAAATAAAGCACTCAAAAAGAAGATTGTTGAGCATTTAACTTCTTATGGCTGGAAGAATATCCAAACTTCAAACGCCCCAATTGACGTATGGAACAAAAATGACGGGCAGGTAGTACTACCTAAAGATGAGTTGGTTGAACATGACCAATCCGAAGGACTATTAATTGCCGCACTTGAGAAAATAGAAATTTTTGATCAAGTTAATCTATTGAGTACTTCTGATTCGGATAAGTTATCAGTTCATGCTTCTGGAGCTAAGGTTGGCTTTGGAAAGATCATATATAAAGAAGGGCTTGACGCATTATCTGGGCTATTCGACATAATCAAAAATAACGCTTATGCCAACATAAACATTAAAGGTAAAACTAAATACGTAAGCGAATATATGCAAAACGTTCATATGAATGCTCCACAAAGTGGTTCAATGATATACAAGGCCGAACTAGGTCTTTATGAACCGCAGGACGATAGCGGCAATAACTCATTTAAGGAGCTTGGTTCATTGGGGCGAGTACTAAATGAAAAGTGTGCTCGCTTAATATTTAAGGCATCTAAAATATTCGATTCGCCTGGGGACCATAGTCCTGCAATCTTAATTAAGGAAGGCATCGATATAAATTTTTGTGAAGCTTTTGTAAACCTCTTTTCAGACAGCGTAGACAATTTAGATTTCAGGTTTGATTGGTCTAGTAAAGAACAGCTAACTGAGAATATACCTAGCGAAATACATTTTACTTCTAGTCATAGAGAAAAAGCTCAAAAGTATGTAAAAGCATTTAAAAAGACTCAAACATTAGACTTAGTTGAGCTACCCGCTGTAATTGAAAAGTATAGTTGGCCCCGCGATGCGTCAAAAGGTAAGGTTTCGTTTAAAGCTAGCTTGGATGAAGTTGACTTCACAATGACTTTTGAAACGTCTGAGTCTTTATACTTGAGGCTAAAGGAAGAAAAAGTTAAAAAAGAAGTCTCTTTAACAGGTAAGTTTTTAAAGACAGAAAATAAGAAATCTAAACTAGAAATCTTGTACCTTAAACAAATTAGAGTAGGCCCATCTGAGTTCATAGAAATTGGGGAAAATGAGGAACATATTGCAGAGTAACCTTTTAGTGCATGGCGTATTAATTGTGTGATTCATAGACATCATTTCAATTTTCGTAGTTGAAGATCACGCTGATAATTCGATAGCTGAATGCGCTCAATTTCAGTTTCGTAGTTAGCTTGAACGTCTTCCCAAAGCGGTGTTTTTTCGAGGCGTTCACATACGATATCCATCGGAGTTTTACCTTTAAATGAGCCGTGAGCGCGTTGCCAATTGTAGTAATGCTGCCACTCAGGTAACGTTTCATTTTTGAGTTCTTCCAAATCCAAATTAACGGTCGAATAAAACTCTTCTTTGTCAGTTTTTTGTGACCTTTCAACTTTGCCATTTAAGTGAGGTGAGCCTGGCTTATTAGGGCGAAATTTAATGCCATGCTCAATCCACTTTAAACGTTGTTTGATTTCTTTGTTCATAGAGCCATAGTATATTGAAACGATGCCTATGAATCACACATGTAAGTCAAGTTTTTGGGGTTGTTTACCCTCTATCGAAGAGATCATCTATAACACCAGATTCTGAAATGGATTCGTCATAATAATCTTCGAAGAAACGCTCTCCTTCCCAATCATTTTCATACCCCACTGAGACCTCAATATTGTGTTGAATGACATCTTCTAGTGCGCAGCTACCTGCAATAGATGATATATCACTGGGATCAAATTGAACCGCAAACTCGTTAAGCGTGTAGTCTACATACTTATCAATTTTTGACCCAACCAAGTAGTCTGTATCATACATGTCATCTAAGATGCCTTGTTCTATTACATCATTTGTAATATTTTCACAAAGCTCTTCTACAATATACCTTTTTAGGTCTTCAGTGAGATCCCCACCTTCAGGTTCTAGTTTAGCGATAATATTTGATAGTGGTTTAAATTCATCTTCTCCCCCTGCGGAGGTGAGCCAGTTATGGGCTATGTCGAAAACTTCTTCGTTTTGCAAATCAATTAAGTCTAATTCAAAAAAGTAATCAGCCATATTAAACATATTGGCGTTAAACTTTTCTAACTCATCAAAGATTAGGGAGTTTGCCACATTTTGAAGAAACGATTTTTGCAATGATGTTAGACTTAGACTAGTTAACCTTTTGCTAAGTAGGATCAAGTTAACTTGATAAATAGTTAGTGGGTAGGTGTAGCTTTGCTCACTAATACTAGTTAGTTGGAGGCTGACTAATTTTACTAAAACCTGATTACTGACGCTTTCTGAATTTAGCAAACTTTGGATATTTCTAAGAGCTTTCGTTGTTGTTAAAGCACTTAAAATGGCATTTAAATAATTAGCGTCTTTAAAGTAATTTCTAATTACATAGTCACCTATTGATGGGTTGAATAGATCATAACTTATTTCCTCATCTTTACTAATTGTTCTGTTTATCAACGCACCAGTTAAAAGCCGTATTACCTGTAGAAATGTTTTATTGTTGTTAACAGCTAATCCAATCGACTGTATATTCTCAAAAAACTGCTCAAGTAGACGCTCATTAATGGATCCTCCGTGAAGAACCATTCCAATGATCAGGTGGCGTGATATATCATCAATATCTTTTTGAAGTACTTTCTCCCAGATATCTTCAGGATTATTCAATAATCTCTCAATATGATTCCAGTATTCGGAAGCGTCTATTCCTTCTAGTCTTTCGTAGTCCGTAATAAATGAGATCAGTCTTGGATTAAAATTTCGGTGTTCGATAATGGCTTGATATCGCTTGTTTTTGTATATTTGATCTATGTATAGGTTATCCAAGTTACCAAACCAGATATGGTTATAAAGAATCTTCGCCTTTTCCAAATTGCTCAAGTTAGAGACGCTAACTTCAAATTCATTTTTGTTTAACTTGTTGATATGAAAAAGGTCTGTTAACTGCCTCCCTTGATTAAGAATGTTAGAGCGAGTAGTTAGAATAAATCTCTTAGTGCTATCTTTTGCCACCCTCCTGATGAAATTTACAATATGTGAATCTTCATGCTTAGTGATAGCTTGCAAATAATTTCGTCCTAAAAAGTCATCAAAATAAAACAACTGAGGCTTGTGCAACTCATAAACTTGCTCAGCTTCATTTAATGAATTCTCGATGAAAACAAGTTCATAACCATTGGCAACGTGTTGTTGACAAAGCTGGTCGGCTAAGGTGGTTTTTCCGACTCCCGGTGCTCCTTTAATGATCACTGTATTTAGAGATTCTAGAACCTCTATCGCATTTTGATGTGCGTCCGTATAAACATATCTACTTGAATTTCCGACAATCTCATCGAGCTTGTACTGACTTCTACCTTTTATTGCTGAATTAATAATGCGATTAAGCACGTTGGTACTAGTGATCCACAGTTTATAGTGTTTGTCTATTAGTCTTTTATTGTCAGTATCTGATAGAGCGTCTTGGAGATCTTCATTGCCCCAAACATCGGCTTCTGATTTTATAAATGGATAGAAGGTTTGTTTTATTTTTTGTTTATCAGTACGAGATAACTCAAGGGACGTAACAAAAATATATTTTTCGGGATTAAGTTTCTCTACTTTTTTTATTTCAGTAGTTCTTAATGAGTAAATTAATTTGGTTAAGCCAGACTTAGGCCAATGCTTGCATTGGACAACTATTTCGTTTCCTTCATCAGAAAAAAACGCCCGTCTACTCCTCCGTCCCTTCCGGACTTGAATCTTTCAATCCTTTTGTTGTAGTGAACCGATAGAATATCCGCACCCAGTACTTCGAATTCTTTATCATTTAAGTTTGCAAAATTATATTCAGACACAGAACTAAGTTACCTTCTTCTTTAGATGAAGTATTCAATATGACTAACTTACTATTTTTCAATGTGTTAAATAGTTTTTCTACTATATTTATGAGTTATTGTTCAGTTAAGTTATATGAAAACCCTGATGGACTTGATGGGGTTTGATTATCATAAGATTGGTAGTTAAAGGGTAGACATCAATAATCTCTTAGTTATTGAAAAATTTAGCTATGCGTTGCAGTTCAAAATTCGATGATTTTTAGCAACGAAGGAATCTAGCTTTAGGCCACCACAATCTATTCGCTAGAACACCTTCCAGTCATTAAAACGACATACCAATCGCTAATCCAGCAACAACAGCACTTTTGTGGTTTCGGTGATAGTCATAATGAAGCTGGGGCGACACGGTAAAGCCCGACATTTCAAACTCGTACAAAAAGCCTAATCGGGCTACTTCCATCTTATGGCTACCATGAAACTCAACGCCAGGGCCAATTTGTGCGATAAAATTGTTGGTAATGTGAAGGTCGGCCACAAGCAAGTAGGTGTAGGCATCTAAATCTTCAAACGCGTATTCAGCAACAAACCCCACCCCTAAGAAATCGCTTAGCCTGTACTCGTAATCAATGCCCAACGTAAACGCGTTGCCACATTCTTTCGTGTAGGTTGTGCCCACAAGAGCAGACAGGTGGTGGGGCGTCGTTTCCCAATGATGAGCATTTCCTTTTGCTGCAACAGCAGGAGCAAACGCCATGGCTGTAACCATTCCCAAGGCTATTTTTACTCGCATAGTGATGCTCGCTTTCGTTTTTCTGTGACTTCCTGAAAAGTTTAACTTCCAGCACTTGATAAAGCGTAGATGGTATATGGCGTTCTCACCAATGAACTTTAGTTGCAGTTATCGTTAGTACAAAGAGCGAGGGCAACGCGGCACTAAGCTGGTTCTAAACGCGCTATCTAAAACCAGCAAATGCCGCTAAGGTATACGGGCAAATAAAAAGGGATGCGAAAATGCAAAACGAGAGTGAAAAACAAAAATTTTTAGACGCCTGTAAAACGCAACTGGTGAGCCTTTATAAGGCAAGTAAAGATGGGAAAAAGGTAGAGGCGGAAAAGTATCGCGTGCAAGGATTCATGCACGCCGGTGAAGTAATGGGCTTAATCAGCAAAGAAGAAGGTAAGGCCCTTATAGCCGATTTGCACTTGGAAGTATTTGGAGAAACTATTAACGAAAGAGCTCAGAGAAAGCGCAAACTCGAAGCATTAAAAGAAACAGACCTAGATGCTTACTTTGCAATACCAGCCATTGAGCGACGCTAAATAAAAGTAACTTTTTTCGAGCGAACTGAAATTTATAAACTAAACTTAATGTGTGTTGGTTTTTATACCTAAATATAACCAAGCATAACTTATCTTAGTGTAATAGCCGTACAGGGATATTTTTGCTACATGGATTTGGCTGCGGTATCAGTAGGAAGCAAATCTATGACATGGCGTGTGTCAGGTAATTTTATTCGCTTATTTATAGGGCTTGTTTTATGTGCAGCAAGTTCCTACTCGCTTGCTAAATGTAACTTCGAAAACGAAATTGATAATCCCATTTCAACAACCTTTCTTCTTAAAGCGGGTGATCAGCGGCTTGCGCTAACCTGTAATGTCGATGCGCAGTATGTTCTGTACTTCCCGCGTAATTATATTAATTACAACCAGCTATACGATAGCAAAATGCGCAAAGTTGAAAGATTACCTAGTGCCTTTGAAGCATACATAATCAACAGTTCAAACAAGCGCTTTTATCTAGATATCAACGCACAAGTGGAACGCCGCGTATCGGTTAAGGTCACGCCGCTTGGTGATTTTCATAAATTTGCTTCTATTCACACTCTCACAATGAGCTTATTTATTGGCTTTTGTTTGGCACTTACTCTATACGTAGGCATGCTGGGGGCAAGTATGCGCAACTATGGCCTGTATTCGTATAGCTTCTACGTTTTCAGTGCTGGCGTATTCTTTTTGCTCCAAGAAGGGTTGTTGAACATTGTATTTCCGCAAGTTGCTTTGCTTGCGAATTTCCAACTGCATTTACTCTTTGCTGGAATTACCCTTTTTGCAGGCGTGAAATTCTTAGATCAGCTACTGGATTTTAAAGCGCTACTGAAAGGTTGGCAGCGCCAGTTTATGCTTGGAATGGCATGTGCAGCACTCGCGTTTGCTGTAGTTCAGCTGATTCTTCCAGTCTCAGATGCCATGAAAATTAACAGCATGTTGAGTCTAATTACACTTATTACTATGACGTGCACGCTATCAAGTTGTGTTTATGCTGCCTATCGCAAAGTGCATTGTGCAAATTTGGTAATGCTTGGGATTGCAGTGATGGTTTTGTCCATGCTTTTCCGTTTAGTTTTTACAGAAGTATCGCCGTTTTTATATCGATATTCTCTTGTATTAGGGATAACTATCGAGGCTTTTATTTTTGCTATCGCTACGTCGAGAAAAGTTAAAAAGCTTAATGACGACAGGCTTAGTGCATTTAAACGCGCATCGACAGACTCGTTATGTAATGTGTTAAACCGCAGCGGTTGGGAAGGCGTGGCGCAGTCGCTGCTGAATAATTTCAACAAAGAGGGTGGCTACTTAACACTGCTTTTCATTGATATTGATAAGTTTAAAGAGATTAATGACCAATACGGACATCACGCAGGAGATAAGGTCTTGCAGGTGGTTGCAAAAATTTTAATGAGTCGCTGTCGCGAGCAAGACGCCGTAGGGCGCTTAGGGGGCGATGAGTTTGTGGTATTAAGTCACTGCTATAGTGAAGGTCAGTCTGAGCGATTGGCCGCCCGCATTGAGGAAAGCTTAGCCGAGCGTGATATCAGAACAGAAAACGTGGTGATAAACACCACGGCGAGTGTTGGAGCTTACATCACAAAAGAGCGCTACAAAGACTTACCGACCTTGTTAAATAAGGCCGACAAGTTGATGTATAGCGTGAAAGAAAAGCGTAAAAACACCGAGTATGCTACTAGCTCTTAATGTAACGTTATCTTAATTGTGCCTTCGCGACTTGCTTAACAGCTTTAGTAAGGTCGGCAAGCGCAGCCGACTCAAGCGTTGCATAATGCCAAAAAAGAGGAACCGCTAGCGCTTTGTCTGGAAAAAGCGCAATAAGCTCGCCTTCTTTCACTTCTTGTGCCACCTGGAGAGTCGGGAGTAGGGCCCACACCACGCCATCTAGCGCCATTTTTACAAAACCATGAGACGAGGGATACCAGTGACACGTGGTAAAGGTAGGCGAAATATTTAAACATTCCCTTTGATAGTCAGTAAGTAATGTAACATCGTACTCATCATACAAAAGGCCGGGTGTATTCATCACGCTGTCGGGCGTTATGCCCTTGTGAAGGTATCGCTCAACAAACCGTGGTGACGCATAAAGCTGATAGCGCATGGTGCCCAGTCTCACCGATTGTCCACCAGTAACCGGTGTACCTGTTTGACTAATACACGCCATAACGCGGCCTTGCTGAAGAATGTCTCGAGTTTGAGTTTGATCCGCGTTAACAATGTGGACAGGATTGGCCCGCTTACCACTAAATACTGCCATAACCTGCGAAAACCAAGTAGCAAGCACATCGTTATTCACCGCTACGCTGAGAGGTACCGCCGAGGCTTCTAAACCACTTTTTATGTTCAGCGCTTCTTCCAGCACACTCACTTTTTGTATATGCGAAAGCAATTCTTGCCCCAGTGGTGTGGCGCGAAGGGGCTTAGTTCGCACCATAACAGGCCCACCAACGCTTTGTTCAAGACGTTTGATTTTTTGCGACACCGCAGACTGCGTAAGGTTTAACGCTTGAGCGCCTTTTTCAAAGCCACCATAGCGCAGTACTTCATGAAAGCATCGTAGCGCATCGTAATCGAGCATTTCTTAGAACCTGTGAAAGGAAAGTTAAAAGTATTAATTTTACTAATTCAACACAAGTATCATTAATTTAATTAAGTATCGCAAGGTGTATAAAATAGCGCCACTTCAAATTCTTGTTTGGCTGCTACACCCAACGCTAAGCACCATAAAGCCAAGCAACGAAAGACCAAGCAATAGAAGCGTACATTCAATCTATTATTTTAAGAGGCATTTAGCATGTTAGCGGCAGCAACGAGTGGTTTTGTAATGGGCGGCACCCTTATTATCGCAGTAGGTGCGCAAAACAGCTTTCTGATTGAGCAGTCGATGAAAAAAACAGTGGACCACGCTATTTGTCTTACTGTTTATTCTAAGCGATGCCATCTCTATTAGTTTGGGTGCTATGGGCTTTGGCTTATTGCTGCAAGAGTATCCAATGCTAGTTACCGTAACAAAGTGGGCTGGCGTAGCTTTTTTGTTGTGGATTGCGTTTAACAAAATAAAGTCTTCGCTGGCTAATGATGCCCTTGTATTAGAAATGGCACAAAAGCAGCTGTCGTTTAAAAAAGCGCTACTTATTGCGCTAGCAGTAACTTGGCTAAATCCACACTTTTATTTAGATACATTGCTGTTAATGGGTAATCTGGCGAGCCAGTGGCAGGAAAATAAATGGTGGTTTGTGGGTGGTGCGATAGGTGCATCTATCGTTTGGTTTATCGGTTTAAGTACGCTTACAGCACGTTTTGCCCATCATATGCAGCGGCCCAATTTTTGGCGTTGGTTTAACCGTTTAAATGCTGCGGTTTTGGGGATGGTAAGTATCCAGCTGGCGAGCCTTTAGTGAAAAAACGCTGAATAGCAAAATACTAAGGTGCGTTGAGTATCTTGCTTTCAACGAATAAGTATACTTTTACAAATAAGCCAAACCTGCTGTTTTGAAGGATACATAAGTGAGCTGGATTTATTTGATTGTTGCGGGCTTACTGGAAATTGGATGGCCCGTAGGACTTAAGATGTCGCAAGAGGCGGAAACCCGCATTATGGGAATTCTGCTAGCCATAGGTTTCATGGCTGCCAGTGGTTTTTGCCTTTGGATGGCACAAAAACAAATACCCATAGGTACAGCGTATGCTGTATGGACAGGTATAGGTGCCGCGGGCACGTTTTTGGTAGGCGTGATGTTTTACGGCGACCCATCGTCACTAGCGCGTTACTTCGGCGTAGCGCTTATTGTGGCTGGAGTAGTAGTGCTCAAACTCGCGCACTAGTACTACAAAACCGAGCTCTGGTTTTAACGGCTGTGTTTAGCCCGTTTAATAGATTGATAAAAATAAAAAGCCCGACAGTGATTCACTGTCGGGCTTTTATATATCTGCTGAGCTTTTCAGGTCGGTTTAGTGATAACCTAGTTGATTTCTGAGCTCGGCCATAAAGGTTTCGATGCGTTCAGCATTTTTGCCTAAGTCACTTTTACCTACGCGCGACTTACTGCGAATATCAACAAGGGTATCGTCGCTTTTAACTGTTAAGCGAATAACCACATCGTCCTTAAAACCAAACCACGCTGTTGTATCTGTGGCTTCTAGTGTGTTTGGCAGTGCGCCCTCGTTGACACGCTCCCAGCCTAGTGCTTCTATGGCTTTTTCGGCAGCCATATAAACTTGATTTATAGGTTGAGGAAGCAGCTGAGTTTTAATCTCAGGGTACGCTTCAAGCTGTTGCTTGGTCACATTACCGCCTTCATAGGCAATAGAATTTGGCGCACCTTCTCTAAGCGGTGCAATGGCAACAAATTCAGGTGGGTTCGTTACATCAGTGGTAATGTCGTGAATTGGCGGTACGGCGCTAGCTTTACTCATCATGCTAACGGGCATGCCAACGGCTACTAGAGCAAGAACAGCACATACAAATGTACTACCCCAACTTACGTTCTTACGATTAATCAATACTTGTAAAATAATGAGTATTAGCGCTGCACCACCTACGTATACACCAAAGCGAAGCGATGTAAATGCGGTGCCTAAACTAACACCAGCATACTGATATAGTGGTCCGGGTAACACCACCATTAAAAAACCAACAATACTGGTAAGGGCAATGAGTGCTTTCAAGGGAACTCCAAAGTTATTCTTTTTAGTTTGACCAACCTACTTTAACAGCGAAAGCGGCAATTTGGTTTACTTTCGTTAAAGAAAAATTCGACTAGGCCCGCGTGCAACATATTTGTACACTGGTCCTGTCTTTTTATCGGCATTAAGTTAAAGGTACTAAGGTTTTGTATACACAACCGGACACCAGTCACACGTACGCAATGCAAGCTGAAATCCTCGTTGATATCTTATCGACGCAAAAAAGCCAGTTTATCAATGGCATTACTGAATATGCGCTTATTGAAATATTAAAAAAGCCGCCTTATCAGCTTTTTGATGAAGATGCTTTGCGAGACCCGCTCATGCTTTTTAGAACGCACTTTATTCTGTTTCATGCACTGTATCAGTTGAGACAGTATTGGATAGAACAAAACGAAGGTGTGTTAGAGATTCACGCGCTTGGCATAAAGCTAAACCTGTTTAACGAGCGTCATTTGGCGCAAAGCAATGATGATCTAGGTGTAACGACGCTGGAAAACCCTGACCCACTTGCAACGTATTATCTCGACTGGGGGAATTTTGAAGAGGCTGATCGCGATACGGTCGATAACCTGCTAAACGCGTTTTGGGAAAGAATGCTGAAGGGAGATACTGTCAGCTATACGCAAGGTGATATTGAAAAAGCGCATGCTTTGCTCGGTCTTTCCCTGAACCAGCCTGTCACGCTGCTGCAGTTAAAACGTGTCTACAAACGCTCGCTGCAATCGGCACACCCTGATAAAGGAGGAACACAGCAAGGTGCTCAAGCAGTCATCCACGCCTATCAGACTCTTAGCCGTTATTATTCGTTTAAATAGAACGTGTATTGGCGTTCAACTTCGTATTATTCGCATAATGTATACAGGCTTCGGTAATTGACCGACAACATCGGTAACTTCAGCTTCATTGACTTTTCTTGTATGTGATAAATGCGCACAATATGACCTATAAGAGCGTAGATTCGTATCAATTATCGCTTAACTATGCCACGTCTTTTCCGGTTGTCCTCATGTCCAAGTTATAGGATTAGGATGAATCGGCGCATTGGAAGCAAAACTTACGTTTAATTTATCCGTATAGAACGCAATTCGCGTTCTATGTGAAAGTTATTGGGAAATAGAAAATTTATGAGTCGCATTTTTTATGTTACTGCAGCACTAATAACACTATTAGGTGTTACTGGGTGTTCGAATGAAGGCGAGCAAGCACAGCAAGGTGCTCAGCAAGGTATGCCGGCGCCATCGGTGTCGGTAGTTACGCTGAAACAGCAACCTGTAGTACATGAAATGGTGTTGCCAGGGCGAGTAAGCCCGTCGCGCCAATCGCAAGTGCGACCTCAGGTGGATGGCGTTATCACTGAGCGTTTGTTTGAAGAAGGTGCATATGTGGAAAAAGGGCAGCAGCTGTATCAAATTGATGAGGCACGTTACCTAGCCCAGTTAAACAGTGCAAAAGCGGATCTGAAAAGTGTTCAAGCAAACTTAAAGACCTTGGAAGCTAAGGCGCGACGTTATGATGACCTTGTTGCGCAAAATGCAGTAAGTAAGCAGGAATACGATGACGTAATTGCGCAAAAAGATCAGGCACAAGCCGCTATCAGTGTGGCAGAAGCGGCAGTAGATGTAGCAAAGGTAAACATGGGTTACACCAAGGTATACGCGCCCATAAGCGGTCGAATTAGCCGTTCATATGTTACCGAAGGCACATTGGTTACCACAAACCAAGCACAGCAGTTAGCCACTATTACTCAGTTAGACCCTGTTTATATTGATATGCAGGAATCTGGCGCATCTATCATTACACTTCGTCAGTCTATGCGTAAGCAGGGCTCAATGGATGTTGAGCTGACTGTAGATGAAGTCACCGGCAAGCGTTACGAAAAAACAGGTAGCGTGAAGTTTTCAGAAGTGACCGTAGATGAATCTACGGGCTCGGTTACCCTTCGCGCCGAAATGCCAAACCCTGATGGTGTGTTGCTTCCCGGCTTATTTGTAAAGGGCCATGTTATTACTGGACGTGAAAACGCGCTTTTGGTTCCTCAGCGTGCGACGACTCGCCAGCCAGACGGTTCGCTTTCTGTTTACGTAGTGAACCAGAACAACGTGGTCGAAGGCCGAACATTAGAAATCGGCAAGATATACCGTGATCAATACGTGGTAATAAGCGGCGTAAATGAAGGCGAAAAAGTCATCGTAACTGGTTATCAGAAGGTAAAGCCTGGGGCGAAAGTTAACCCGTCAGAATGGCAACCATCTTCACGTGGCTCACGATAGCAAACAAGGGATTTAAGTAATATGGCTCGTTTTTTCATAGACAGGCCCGTGTTTGCATGGGTGCTGGCAATTATCACAATGATGGCGGGTGTGTTGGCGATAACCTCACTCCCCATTGAACAATACCCGAAGGTAGCGCCACCGTCGGTTACTATCTCGGCAACTTATCCTGGTGCTTCCGCAGAAACCGTTGAAAACTCGGTAACGCAGGTCATTGAGCAAAGCTTAACGGGTATCGATAATCTCCGTTATTTTTCGGCAAGTAGCTCTAACAGCAGCATGTCGATTACCCTGACGTTTGAGCCTGGTGCAGACCCTGATATTGCCCAGGTCCAGACTCAAAATAAGGTACAGGGCGCGTTACCCTTACTGCCAACGCAGGTTCAGCAGCAAGGGGTTACCGTTACCAAGGCAAACAGTGCATTTGCATTAGCCGTAGGCTTCTATTCTGAAGACGATTCGATGACGCAGTATGACCTAAGTGACATGCTCGTTTCAAACTTTCAGGACCCTATTTCCCGGGTAAACGGTGTAGGTAACGTACGAGTTTTTGGTGCGCAGCGCTCTATGCGTATTTGGCTAGACCCAGACAAGCTGTACAGCTTCAACCTAACGCCAACCGACGTACAGGCCGCAGTTCAGGTCCAAAATACCGATGTTTCAGCAGGTCAGTTGGGCGGGTTACCTGCTATCGAAAATCAGCAAATCAACGCCACTATTCAGGCGCAAAGCCGCCTTCAAACCGTTGAAGATTTTGAAAATATCGTGCTACGTGTGAACACAGACGGTTCTCAGGTACGTGTGCGTGATGTGGCCCGAGTAGAGCTGGGTGCGCAAAGTTACGATGTTATTGTTCGTTACGACCGCAAACCCGCGTCTGGCATGGCGATAAGCCTTGCTTCTGGCGCAAACGCGCTAGACACTATCAAAGCAGTGAAAGCTCGCGTTGAAGAGCTGCGCTCGAACCTACCTGATACGGTGAAAGTGGTTTACCCCGTAGACAGTTCGCCTTTCATCGAGCTTTCTATAGAGTCAGTAGTACATACGCTTATCGAAGCGGTTGTGTTGGTTTTCTTAGTAATGCTGCTGTTTCTTCAAAACTGGCGCGCAACACTTATTCCCACCATTGCGGTACCTGTTGTACTACTTGGGACTTTCTCGGTGCTATTAGCCTTTGGTTTTAGTATCAACGTATTGACCATGTTTGCCATGGTGCTGGCTATCGGACTTCTTGTTGATGACGCTATCGTTGTTGTAGAAAACGTTGAGCGCATTATGGAAGAAGAAGGCTTACCGCCTGCTGAAGCGACTAAGAAGTCTATGTCACAAATCACTGGCGCTCTTGTGGGCATTGCCGCGGTACTATCAACGGTATTTATCCCTATGGCGTTTTTTAGCGGTTCAGCCGGGGCTATTTATCGTCAGTTTTCAGTAACTATCGTTTCAGCGATGGCGTTCTCTGTACTGGTAGCTATCGTGCTCTCGCCTTCTTTATGTGCCACGTTATTGAAGCAGCACTCTGAGGATCACGATAAAAATAAAGGTTTCTTTGGGTGGTTCAACCGCACATTTAACAAAGGGCGTGACCGCTACCAGAAAACCACCAATCACATGGCGAAGCGTTTTAAGCGTTACTTCGTTGTATATGGCTTACTTGTTGGTGGGATGGTGTTTATCTTCAGTCAGCTTCCTGGTGCCTTCCTTCCCGATGAAGACCAAGGTCGAATGATGGTGTTGGTCAGTACTCCTCCAGGCGCTACCGCGGGCCGCACGCTCGAATCCATCAAGCAAGTGGAAGACTACATTCTTGAAGAAGAGAGCGAAGCGGTTAACGGTATGTTTGCGGTAGTGGGCTTTAGCTTCGCAGGACAAGCGCAAAATGCCGGTATGGCGTTCTTAAACTTCAACGACTGGAGTGTACGCGACGAGAGTAACTCGGCCTTCGCAGTGATGAAGCGAGCTTTTGGCGCATTTAGTCAGATTCAAGATGCATCAGCATTTCCCATTGTGCCGCCACCTATTATGGAATTAGGTAATGCTACGGGCTTTGATATGCAGCTGGTGGACCGCGGTGGTAACGGCCATGAAGCCCTTATGAATGCCCGTAATCAGCTGTTAGGTATGGCTGCGCAAAACCCGAAATTGGCGGGTGTCCGTCCTAACGGTTTAAGTGATGTTCCCCAATTCAAAATTAATATTGATAGTGAAAAGGCGTCTGCGCTTGGCTTAAATCTAAGTGATATCAATAGTGCGCTGCAAATTGCCTGGGGTTCAAGCTATGTAAACGACTTCATTGATAAAGGGCGAATTAAGCGGGTTTACATGCAAGCGGACCTTCCTCACCGAATGACGCCAGAAGACCTCGATAAATGGTTTGTGCGCAATAGCGACGGTGAGATGGTAGCTTTCAGCACCTTCTCTACAACTGAGTGGGTATATGGCTCGCCCAAGTTAGAGCGCTTTAACGGTATATCGTCGGTAAATATACAAGGTAGTGCGGCACCAGGAATTTCTTCAGGTGAAGCGATGGCTGAAATGGAGAAGTTGGTTGAACAATTACCTGCTGGTTTTGCCATTGAATGGTCAGGCTTATCTTATGAAGAACAAGAGGCCGGGTCTCAGGCGCCTATGCTTTATGCGCTTTCAATTTTAGTCGTATTCCTTTGCTTAGCTGCACTATATGAAAGCTGGTCGGTACCGTTTGCAGTAATGCTAGTGGTGCCATTAGGAATATTGGGCTCAGTTACTGCAGCCTTTATCTTTAATTTACCGAATGACGTGTATTTGCAGGTAGCGTTCTTAACAACGGTGGGTTTAGCAGCGAAAAACGCCATTCTTATCGTAGAGTTTGCTAAAGAGCAGTACGAAAAAGGTGAAGACCTGATGACTGCTGTATCTAATGCGGCTGCTCAGCGTTTCCGCCCAATATTGATGACGTCTATGGCATTTATTTTAGGGGTGACGCCTCTAGCACTTGCCAGTGGTGCAGGCGCTGCAAGCCAAAATGCTATTGGTATTGCAGTAATGGGCGGTATGTTTGCTGCAACCTTCTTAGCCATATTTTTCGTTCCCATGTTTTACGTTATGGTAGAAAAACTATTCCATAAGGAAGACAAGTAACGAGTAAGTACGCTAGAGTGGGAAGAAATTTTTCATTTTTTACATAGGGATATTGGTAATGACCACGGTTGTTTTTTCTCACGGTAAAGAAAGCGGGCCATGGGGCAGTAAGATAACCACGCTTTCGAATGTAGCAAACGATATGGGCTTTGGTGTTGAGAGTATCGATTATCAAGATCTCGACTGCCCCGAAGCCCGCCTAGAGCGCTTGAAAGAAACTATTGCCGAAAAATGCAATGACGTTGTATTGGTGGGCTCGAGCATGGGCGGCTATGTATCACTTGCCGCTGCCAGTCAAATCTCTGCCCGAGGCGTATTTTTAATGGCGCCTGCGCTTTATTTGCCCAACTATAAAGTTCAGCGCTTTCCGTACGACGGCTATGTTAGCCTAGTGCACGGCTGGAACGATGATATTGTGCCAATTGAGAACAGCCTTAAGTATGCCCGCCATCAAAAGGCGCAGCTGCTACTTCTAAATGATGGTCACCGCCTTGCGAACAGTAAGTCCGTTATTTCACCTTTCTTCAGAAATTGGTTGGAGAAATTCCGCTACTAGGGCGCTAAGTACCATGGCAACGGCTGCTGATCTTTAGTTTTCTTAAGCTATGCTACCGAGCTTCGTTAGGAATCTATGCTTAGCAATCTATACGAAAAGTAACGCCTAGCAATTAAAAGCTAAAAATTCTGCTAGAAAGCCTACTTATCGATAGCCGCAGAGGTAACTATCGATGATGTAGGCTTTTTTGTATCTGCGTATTAGTTTGTAAGGGTAAGACTAATCGCTTATAGCGCTGCGTCGGGTTAATACATGAAATTGCCTGTATTTATGGCATGATGGGGTATTGCTTAAAACAGGGCAGGTGGAAATGGCATTTAACTTACCTCAAGCGCCGCAGTGGTCGTCGCTGATAAAGTCGGGTTGTCGTGTCTTTGTTGGCGGAAACGCGGCGGTACCGCACGCGTTGGTTCAGCACCTTATTGATAATAGCGAAGGGTTCAGCGACATCGAATTAGTGCATATGCTGGCCTTAGGCGATACTCGTTGGGTAAAAGAAGAGTATAGAAACCTTTTTAAAGCGAATACGTTTTTTATTGGCGGTGAAGCCATGAGAAAAGCTGTCGATGAAGGTCGCGCCGACTATACCCCCGTATTCCTATCTGAAATTTCAAGTTTGTTTAGCGATGGCACGCTGGCGCTCGATGCAGCCCTTGTCAATGTAAGCCCCCCTGATGAATTCGGCTACTGCTCACTAGGCCCAGCTGTAGATATTGCAATGTCGGCTATCAGGCAAAGTAAAAAAGTCATTGCTCAAATTAACCCTCAGGTGCCGAGAACCTCTGGGCACTCTTATATTCATATAAGTGAGATAACGGCGTGTATAGAAGCGGAGGAGCCACTAGTAGAAGTGACGCCGCCGCCAATAGATTCAGTCGCAGAACGTATTGGCCAGTACGTATCTATGCTGGTAGATGATGGCGCAACGCTCCAATTTGGTATCGGAAAAATACCCAGCGCCACGCTGAAATACCTGTGTAATCACAAAGATTTAGGTATTCATAGCGAAATGCTTACCGATAGTATTATCGAACTGTTGGAATCTGGCGCTATAACCAACAAGAAAAAGACGTTTCACCCCGGTAAAATTGTTACCAGCTTTGCCATTGGTACCCGCCAGCTATACGATTTAATCGACAGCAACCCGCATATTGAATTTTACCCAAGTAGCTATGTTAACAAGCCGACTAATATTGCCAAAAACGACAATATGGTTGCCATAAACAGTGCTCTTGAAGTGGACCTAACCGGGCAGGTGGTAGCCGACTCACTGGGCTATGACTTTTACAGTGGCATAGGTGGGCAGGTTGATTTCGTCACTGGCGCGTCTATTAGTAAAGGCGGTAAAGCCATTATCGCGCTTCCTTCTACCGCAAAAAATGAAACTATTTCACGTATTACACCGCGTATAAGCGAAGGCGCAGGCGTGGTAACCTCCCGTGGCAATGTACAGTATGTGGTAACCGAATACGGTATAGCGTCACTTAAAGGTAAGAGTATTCGAGAGCGTGCGCTAGAGCTTATTCGCGTGGCCCACCCCAAGTTCCGTGCAGCACTGTTAGAAGAAGTGCGTCAGCATTATTGGGTGCCCCATTATCAAGAAAAGTACCCCACAGATATCCCAGAGCTGGGAGCTATTCAGCTTAAAAAACTCAATATTCAGGGCGAGACGTTTTATATGCGCCCGCTGAATCCGGCGGACGAAAGGCGCTTGCAAGAATTCTTCTATTCCCACACAAAAGAGACATTAAGGTTGCGCTATAACTACGACCCCAAACAAATGTCTCGCGAGAAGTCGTGTAACTTGGTGTCGGTAGACCAAAGCTCTGATGCGGCGCTGTGTATTGTGAGGCAAGAGGGCTCGCGCATTACTATTCACGCGGTGGGCCGTTTCTACTACAACCCAAACGACAATACCTGCGAAGCTGCTTTTGTTACTCGGGAAACCCAGCAAGGTAAAGGCATGGCAAGCCGTCTCTTAAACGAGCTTATCACGGTAGCAAAAATAAGAGGCATTGCGAAAATGATGGCCTATGTGCGTGGCGATAATAGCCCCATGATCACTATTTTCGAGCAAGCTAAATTTAAACGGAAATTTACTGGCGACCCCAGTGATATAGAGTTAGTACTAGACGTGGCATCACTGCATGACAATTAAAATATTTCGCGGCAAGCACGGCACCAAACACGATTTAGGCAAGGATCATCCCGAATCGCCAGACCGTTTATTTGCTATTGACGATCAATTGCTTTCTTCAGGATTAGATATGGTGTGTGAGCATGCTGACGCCACTCCCATTGCCGAAGCCTACTTGAAACTAGCCCACGACCCATATTACGTGAAAAGTGTGTTTGAGCATGCAGCTCGATCTATTTTTAACGACCACGAAAAAACGCTCTATTCGGAAAACAAAGACAACGTGGCTTGGTTAGATGAAGACACAGGTTTAATGCGCCACAGCTTAAACGCTGCGCTAGAGTCGGCGGGAGCAGGGTGTAATGCTGTCGATTGGGTAATGGAAGGCAATGATCGGCAAGCCTTTTGTGCCACTAGGCCTCCCGGACACCATGCAACATACGACAGTGCTATGGGGTTTTGTATTTTTAATAACATTGTTATAGCCGCTCGCTACGCGCTTCAAAACTATGAGCTAAAACGGGTTGCCATTGTCGACTTTGACGTGCACCACGGAAATGGTACCGAGCAAATTGTAGCCGGCGACCAGCGCATAATGTTGTGCAGTAGTTTTCAGCATCCCTTTTATCCACACAGTGGCTCGCCTGTTTCAGCAAGTAATATTCTCTCGGTACCGCTTAAGGCTGGTGCTACTGGAGACGTTTTTAGGGAAAAAGTGCAGCATTGGTTCGATGCATTACGCAACTTTCAACCTGAACTGATATTTATTTCTGCAGGCTTTGATGCTCACGCTGAAGACCCAATGGCTCATCTACGCCTAGTAGAAGATGACTATTTCTGGGTAAGCCAACAGCTTCGCGCCGTTGCGGATACATGTTGCGAAGGCCGTATCGTAAGTATGCTCGAAGGCGGCTATGATTTAAGTGCTTTGGGCCGCAGCGTAGTGTCACACCTAAAAGGCATGAGTCGTCCTATCGAAGACACTCAATAGGACGAAGGGCTATCTAGCCTCAACAATCTTTCAGACTAGGCTAGCCATCTTGCAAACATATAAAGACCCGCACCTAGCATAGCAAGGTTTTCTGTCAGTGAAATAAAGCCAAGGGGTAGGTCTGAATTTCCGCCAACACAGGCACATTTAAGCTCGCGCTTATCGATATAAACCGCCTTGATAACTGAAACTGCACCAATAGCGCCGATAAAAATGGAGACAGGTGAAACCAATAGTGCAGGGAACCCTGCAAGCATGCCAAGCCCGGCAAACGCTTCCGCGAAAGGATAAATATACGCGTATCGTACCTGCTTCATTGCTAATAAGTCATAGGTGATAAACTGGTTTGAGAAAGCCACTAAGTCTTGCAGCTTTTGAAGCGCAAGTATCACCATAGCCACTCCAATAAAATTCAATATGAAAGGCTCTAATCCTGCTGGTAGGCCGCCTTTTAGCATAAGGGCAAACACCATGAGTGCCGCTAAGGAAAAAATTACGATAATAGGTGTGTAGCGCGATCCAAATTCACTTTCTTGCTTTAAATTGAAGTAATCTCTCAAGTCGTCATAACCGCCAATACGTTTATTGTCTATGAACGTTTGCGGGGTTGTTTTCACACTATGCTTTTCTTTAAATGCGTCGGTTTCACTTCGGTTAGTTAAATGATGATCATCAACCTTATAGCCTTTTCTCTCAAGCAGGTCTTTTGATTTGAGTCCAAAAGGACAAATATGCTCTGGGGTAACCATGCGATAGAGGATGGCGTGCTTAGACATAGTGGACTCCTTGTAAAGCTTTCACGAGATAGCAATGAGCGTGCAAGATTTGCCCGTTTTTTGCGCTATCTCAATTGATGTTACGAGATACAAAGGAGGCTACATAATTTATGCCAGCGTTTTAGCAGAAACAACCTGTAGCATCAGTATTAACAACGGCACCTGCATAGGGAAGTTGCGTAGTGTAGCTTACCACTTGTTCGACGAGGTTTTTGCCGGTAAAGCATCCATAACCTGTGGCATATGGGCCTAAATAGCGAAGTTGCTTGTGTTTATCTAACACAATAAGGGCCGGCACAGCCTCAAGCATAGTTGCGAGTTCAGGTACGTCTTCCACATTCAGCCTGACTTGATGAAAGTCGTCGCCGAGTTTTGAGAGAAGCTGAGATTGGTGGGGTGTTGTAAGGGTATCGCAATAGCAGCGGGACTGAGTTCCCACATGAATGATAGAACCTGGTCGGATATCCTGTTTTTCTAGTATTGCAACGAGGGATGCGTCGAAGTCTGGCGCAGTAGTGCGGTGCAGCAATTCGCCGTTGGGGTCGAACTCTGATAGCTGACGCTGCCCATAGACTAATAAGGCGGTGAGTAAACCCACCGCCCATAATATTAGTAATAGCCAACTCGCCTTTTTATGCATAGGCAAAACGCCTTCGCCTGTACTTTAAGTGTTGGGCTTAAAGCTTAAAGCGTTCAATAGCGCCGCGCATGCGCTGAGATATTTGTGACAACACTTCAACTTCACCTGCCAATGACTCAGCGGTAGCAAGCTCTTCAGAAGTAAGTTCACTCAATCGCGCGGTGCTTTGCGCAATGGAAGCTGATGCGGTTTCTTGTTCCACAGCGGAGGTGGCAATTTCAGTCATACTTTCGCTGGCTTCGCGAATTTGCTGCATTATTTCTGTCATAGCCGAAGTAGCGCTATCACTTGAAACCACGGCATCATCGACCAGTTCTATACAGGTTTGCATTTGATCAACCGAGCTTGCTGTTTGCGCAACAAGCTGTTCGGTAATACTGGTAATTTGGTCTGCACTTTCTTTTGAGCGAATTGCAAGTGTGCGAACTTCGTCGGCTACCACGGCGAAGCCACGGCCGTGTTCACCAGCGCGGGCCGATTCTATAGCAGCGTTGAGTGCAAGTAAGTTAGTTTGTTCAGCCACAGCAGTAATTGAGCGCATGGCATCAGAAATATGTGAACATTGTTCATTTAGCGCTGTATTAGTTTGCGCAGCCGCATTTAGCGTATTGCGCAACGAGTCGATGGTATGACTGGATTTAGAAATAGAATCCCGCGTAGATTGAGACGCGTTTTGCGCTGCCGACGCTTTATCACTAGCAAGGGTAGTTTGCTCTGTTGAAAGCTGCATGGTTTGTGCGATTTCTTCTGACGATGCCGACACCATGGCAAGTTCTTGGTCAGTATTCCTACTAATTTCGAACATGTTATTAGCCGCTAACTCCATATTTGAAGCCCCTTTAACTACTTCATCAGTCAAATTAGAAGCAAGTTCAATGAGGGATTTCACTTGATCAATAAGTTCAGCGAAAGGCTTTACTATTTTATTGTCGCGATTTAGCTCAACGGACAAATCAAGCTTGCCATCAGTCTGCTGCATGGTTTCAATGGCTAGGCGTAGTTCGGCGGCGCCTGCACCTTCTTGGTGGGCTTGCTTAGCCATATAAATCAATACGCCACCTTCTGTTAAAGCAAAGGCTGCGTGCATAAGCAAAATAGTGAAGGCGACGTGACCTTCTTCAAAAATAATTACTGGCGCACCACCTGCCTGCAGAAAAAAGAAGGAGATATGATGAACGGCTACAACCGCCGTTCCTGTCGCCACTACTTTCCAGTCTCGGAAATAAGAAAGAAAGGCAAGAAGTACGAAAATTTCAAAGTGAACTTCAATCAACCCAAAAGATTGATGAATATGTAGTGCGGTAAGTAGCTGAACACCTATAGCCATTGCGTGACGGCTTATCGCCGAATAAGGGTTTTGAAGGCTAAGTACAAGGGGCAAAGCTGCAATAGGTACACCAAAGATAAACGCAGGTAGAAGTTCACCTGTAAACACACCAATAGCTACAGCGATGAGTAATTGTACAACAATTACAACACGAAAAATTTTATGACCTTCAAGGAGCCAAGGGTACTGCATGCCAATCTCCAATGGTTGTTTTGGAATAAGTGTAGGTTAAAAATGATAGGTGTGCTAATTTCGCCCCAGTCTACGCAGATTGCGGTGTCTACGCCATTTGACTTTGGTATAGATACTTGAATTATTACAAAACTTTAATGCGCCGAAGCCCGTGTAAATTAAGGATTCAGTTATGCCTGCTATCGCTTTTTTATCGACCGATAATCTTGAAGATTTTTTCGTCTATGATGAATTATTAATACCGTTTTTCGAACAACGCGGGTGGACTGTAAAAACGGTCTCCTGGCATAGCGCATCACCAAATTGGAATAAGTTTGACTATGTTATTGTTCGCAGCACATGGGATTATCAGCAGCACGCTAAAGAATTTTTAGCTTGTTTAGAAGACATTGAGGCGTCGAGTGCGGTGTTGTTAAACCCGATATTCTTGATGAAGTGGAATATTGAAAAACACTACCTTAAAGACTTGCAGGGTAAAGGGGTTCCTATTGTCGAAACAATGTGGGGAAGCGAGTTCAATAACAATGTTATAGATGAAGCGTTTGCGCAATTTGGCTGTGACGCTGTGGTGATTAAACCCACGCTTAGTGCTAACGCTGATGATACTTTCAAGCTTTCTGCCGCCGACTGGCGTGAGGGGCATGTAAATCAGAGAGTACTTTTCGATACATTTCAACAGCGGGATTTTATGATCCAACCGTTCTTAAGTAGTGTTGTTGATGAGGGTGAATACTCGTTATTTTATTTCGGTGGGGAGTTCAGCCATGCTATTAAGAAGGTGCCACAAAAAGGCGACTTTCGCGTACAAGAAGAGCATGGCGGAAGTTTGCACTCCATTGCCGTAGACAGTGAACAATTGGCTATCGCTGAAAAAGCACTGGCAGCTATGCCGTGTGACGCACTGTATGCGCGGGTTGATTTGGTTAGACAGGGTAATAACTGGGCGATAATGGAGCTTGAGCTCATTGAACCCTCGCTGTATTTCAACCTTGACCCCCAGTCTCCTCTTCGCTTTGTAGAGGCTTTAGTGAGATTCCACGCGTCAGCGCAGTGAACAAAATAAAAAAGCGGCGTGCAAACTCTTAATTTGCAAGCCGCTATTTAACTAACCGTTCTTGAACGAGTTTATTGAAAGGCGAGCGTTTAAAACTAACTATTAAGATCACCGCTTTATGCTATTTCCTTTCGAAACGCTGCGCTCCACTCGAGATATTTGCCTTTGTGGTCTTACTCGCTGAGACTGTTTTACCGATCTGTGGCTAGATGTTCGTTCTACAGGCTTAGGTTTACTACTTTCACGGGCAATTGAACGGTGTTGAGGGCTCGTCCTTTCAATCCGTTGACGATTAACGTTTTGCTTCGCTATGCCTCGCACTTCACCATTTCTGTTTGCATACTTCCTAGATTGTGGCGATGGCGTTATTCTAGCTGGCTTGTCACGTTTCAACGCTTTAAGTGTATTGTCTCGCGTTGGCTTTTCCCTTTTAGCCACCGTTTGATTTCGTTTCAGCGCATGCTCTATCGACTGTTTGCGCTTCACTGAGTTTTGCTTGTTCGGCAAACGAGTTTCTCTAAGAGGCGTTACTCGCTTGGGCTCGATCGTCCGCTTTGCTTGTTTAGCATTATCGGTACGTGCCACAGATCTAACCGAACGCTTATTGTCGTTATGCGTTGCACGATTCGTCGTTCTAATATGTTTATTGGAAACATGTTTTGCGCGCGTTACACCAGCATGCTCATAGCGCGCAGGCGCACTGTGAACTACGCGGTTAGAGTAACGTGCCCGGCGATGCACAGTGTTATGCTCCCAGCGGCGATAGTCATGGCTTACTACACGTTTTCTGGGGCTGCCGTGATAATACCTGCGCACTGGCTCGCGATGGATGACCACATGGCGGTTGTGCCAATGCACGCTGCCAAAGAAAAAGAAGGCAGAAAGGCGAACGCTTGGAGACCAGTATACATTGCTATGGTGATGGTAGCTTACATGGTGTCTCCAGCGAATTGGCGAGATTGGGTGCCACCAGTTACCGTAGACAACATGTGGGTCGTAATATGGCACATAAACCACTTCTCTCTGGCGCGGCTCTATATAAATAATTTCTCGACTGCTTTCTCGTTCTCTTTCAACTTCAATGTAGTCGTTGGTTACCAAGTTACCTGTGTTATGGGCATGCTGCCTAAGTATTTGAACACGATCTAACACTCGACTTTGGTCAATAAGTACATTGTCGCCAAGCTGCTGTAACCATTCGAGATCACTGGCCAAGGTATTAAGTAGCTCGGTGAATGGCGCGAGTGCTTTCACGCTCGGGTCCCAACTTACGCCATCTAATACACTCTCTACTTGTTCAGGCGTTAAATGCTTATTGCTTTGACGCCATCGATCGGCTGCAACTACGTCTAAAGGGTAGGTAGAAGCAATTAAAATATGGGTAAGCAGTGTATCGGGGTAAAGGGCAATGGGCGCAAGTGCACTATCTAATTCGGCATCAGAATATTGCTGAGCTGAAGACGAAACCTGAGCAAGGTTCGTATTCGATTGAGCAAGTGCAGGCAGCGCCTGCGCACTGGACAGCGCTATAACTATCGATAAGGTTATGTTTTTCATACATTCTCCTTACATTGCTATGCTGAAAGCCGCGGCTTTTTGCGCGCAATGTGGTAAGTCTGAATGCATTATGCTTGAACGATAATTAACCGAAGCTGAATAGAAAACGCCCACATTGTTGTAGTGGGCGCCTTTAGAAGATAAAGAATGCTAGTTTTTATGGGCTTAGCCAATGTCTCTAGCTATTTGAAAACATGCGGGTCGAAGGCGTGACCGAGCTTCTCTGTTTTCGTTTTAAGGTAGTGTTTGTTGTCTTTCGTAATACCGTGATCTATCGGCTTTCTTGCTACAACATCTATTCCCAGAGCTTTCAATGCAGCAAGCTTCTTAGGGTTGTTTGTCATTAGTTCAACGTGTTTAACATTGAGTGTGTCCAACATGAGCTTGCAAATGTCGTAACTTCTCAGGTCTGCATCGAAACCAAGGTGTTCGTTAGCTTCAACGGTGTCCATGCCGCTATCTTGAAGGTTATAAGCGCGAATTTTGTTTAAAAGACCAATGCCGCGGCCTTCTTGGCGCAAGTAAAGCAATACACCGTGTCCGTTATCTACAATATTTTGCATGGCCTTTTCTAACTGAAAACCACAATCGCAGCGGGTACTAAATAAAGAATCACCGGTTAAACATTCTGAATGAATACGAATAGGCACTACGTCATCTTCTTTCCACTCTCCGTAAGAAAGGGCGACGTGCTCCTGACCACTGGCTTCAACAAAGCCGTGTATTTTAAAATCACCCATTCTTGTGGGTAATTTTGCGGTACTGACATATTCGTATTTAGGCTGTTTGCTACTCATGTTACTTCTACACTTTGGACAGTGGGCAATAAGTGGGGACGACTTCTATTTTTGCAAGTCTACCATTTTATTATACGCGAGTTGACGCTTGTGCTATCACTTTTTTCGCAAAGGGTGTATCAGGGATAGTTATCAGAGGGGCTTAAACTCTCGTAAAGGCGCGGGCTTAGCAACACCGTAGCCTTGGGCGAAATCAACGCCCATTTTGCCTAGCTGTGCCATGGTGCCTTCATCTTCAACAAATTCCCCAACAGTTTGCATACCCATGGCTTTGGCCACATCGTTAATAGAGGCAACCATAGCCGTATCTACACTGTCATTTAGCATATCTTTAATAAACATACCGTCAATTTTAACCTGGCTCACGGGTAAGCTTTTAAGATAATTGTATGAAGAGAAGCCACTGCCAAAGTCGTCGAGGGCAAAAGAACACCCGAGACGGTTAAAGGTACGCATAAAGGCAAGAGTGACTTCCATTTTAATGATGGCTACCGACTCAATAACTTCAAAACATATTTTGTTGTACGGGATATTAAAAGTTTCGAATGCATTGAGAATAAACAAGGTAAAATCTCTATCTGCCAGTGAGTGGCAGTTAAGGTTGATGCTGCATCGTTTCAATTGTGCCAGGTGCTCAGGGTTTTCAGATAGCCATTTGAAGGTATTTGTTACTACCCATTTATCAACACTGACATTCATCTCAAATCGCTCCGCCGTGGGTAAAAAGTTGGCGGGCTCAACAAGTTTCCCGTCTTTTTCCCTAAGGCGCAGCAGGACTTCGTAGTAGTGCCCGTCACTGGTTTTACTTAGCGGTCTTAGCGATTGATAAAAAAGCTCGAAGCGACCTTCTTCTAACGCGTTGTTAATAGAAGATACCCAATCAAGCTCGCGCTGGTAGCGCTGCATACTTTCATCATCTTTATTGTATCGATGAACTTGATTTCTGCCTTGCTCTTTAGCGAAGTAACATGCGGCATCGGCCATACTTAAATACTGGCCCGGGTCGACGTCGGTATCGTCGCATACCACCATACCTATGCTTACGCCTAAGTTGAAAATGCGGTTGTCCCACATAAAGCGATAAGCCTGCACGGCGTTAAGGATCTTTACCGCATTTACATAAACGGCATCGGTATCAATATCTGAATAGATAATGCCAAACTCATCACCACCAAGGCGGCCCAATTGCGCGTCTGAAAGCAAGGTGTTCTCAATTAAGCGGGCAATATCCTTAATAAGTACATCGCCAGCTTTATGGCCACAGGTATCGTTAACAACTTTAAACCTGTCGAGATCTAAAAACAGTAAACACACAGGTGTGTCGTTTGCGTTAACGACTTTATCCTTAAACATGGATTCAAACTGGCGTCGGTTATAAACGCCAGTTAGCGAGTCATGGGTAGCTAAATACTGCAGGCTCAAGTCTGACTGCTTCTTTTCGGTGATATCTACAATAGAGCCGTAGAGAAAGTCGCCTTCGTTATTTTCTCGGATTTGACAGGATAGGGAGAACCAAAATTCGCTACCATCACGTCGCCTACCTCTAATTTCCTTACCGGTAACATGACCGTTTTGTGATATTTCACCGAGTAAAACCTGTCTATCTTCCGCACTGGCGTAAAACACTTTTGTGTTCTCTGCTTCGGCAAGCATCTGCTCTTCGTTTTCATAGCCGAATACGTTACACATGGCCGGATTAACGGAAATAAGCTTTCCATCCAATGTTGAGGTGTAGTGCCCTTCCGCTGAATGCCTAAATAAGTCATAGAAGTGATTTAAGCTTGATATTGTTTCTGCTTGCGTTGAAAGTTGGCGCTGATTTAACACATCTTCTTTAGCGATGACAGCAAAGCCAAAACACAGAAAGCCGAGAGTGAGAAAGAACAGCATTCCTATAGCAACGTCTACGGTATAAACCAAGTTACTGAACAGGTTTTGCGTTACTAGCACATAAAAAGCAAAAAAAGAAAGCCAGGCAAGGGTATAGGTAATACTAACTGCACGACTCCCTTTATCTTTAAATACTAGTGCTAGTAAAACATGATAAAGCCCCATGCCTGCAGTCAACAGCAGAAGTGTGATAGACACGATATAGGTATTCACAGTAAAACAGTAGGCGGTAGCCACAACGGGTACAAGATAACTTAGGGTCCGCAAAGCAATGGGAATACGGGTGAAAAGATGGTGCGTTACTTTGGCGATGCACAATAACAACATGCAAAAACAGACGGCATAGAAGTGCTCGCTGCCGTTAGTTAGGCTTGGCCAAATTGCCAACCCTCCTGCTGTTATAAATAACAACGCTATGAGTACAAGCGATGACATGGTAAGCCAAAACCGTGTTGCAATACGCTGATACAAATAAGAAAACAAGAAATAGAGCGCAATTAACGCCATAACCCCCGTTACCGCACCCAGTAACGTAAGCATATTGGTGTCATGCTGTGCGAGTAAGTCTCTTTCCCACAAGGTGATGGGAAAGTACTTAAGTCCTTCGTCTTTTACCGCAATCAGTAAGCGAGCGTCTTGATAAGGCTGGAGAATAAAAGAAAGCCGTATGTTAGGAAGTGGCTGCTTTAAGGAATAATCACCTTTTCCTGCTTGGTACCGATAGGACTTGATGATTCGCTCGCTACTATCAAGAAGAAATATCTGTAAATCGTCAACGTTTAAGCGGTCAACATTAAGCACTAATGGGATCGGGCTATAGCCTGTATGAATGAGTTCGGTGGAATACCATATGCGCTCATCAGTAAAAGAGGCGTTGGCTGACGTATCCTTTATGTTGCCATTTAAAACATCAAAATATGTGGCGCTAGTGGGGGCAACAGACAAGCGCGCATGGAGATTAACAATCTCCCGCTCAAAGGACTCGTTGACAGTAAGCTGACTGCTAGCCGAAACGTTTAGGCTTAGCAACATCCAACTGATGAGCAAAGCTGATACGTACTTAAATAGCCGGGCTATTACCACTCGTTAATTCCTTGAACCACATAGTAAGAGGATGTTTATAAAGGCGAAATATGTGTTGTTAAGCCCTCTAATCCTTTGGATGCTACCCTTAGAATAATACTAGTTTTAACGAAAAGCCAAACTCAACGTACAGTGATAATTTACGCGTTATGCTTGCAAAAGGTAGTTAAAAATTACCGATGGCGACTGCTGCGTACCTATAGGTTCCAGCCATATCGCTTCGCAAAGCCATTCAATACAAAGCATACACTGCAAATCTGTGTTGCTTGCATTTGCGGTGATAATTGCCTGAAACCGGTCCGCACCCCAATCTGTCTCTGAAAGTTTGAAATTAAACAGAGCACAAAAATGTTCCGCCCACTGTTGAGTTTTAAGTGGGGTAGCGGGTAGTGCAGTGCGAATTTCTACGCTGCCTTCGTTAACAAGGGCGTGTTGTAGAATGTCTTCTTTGGTGAGGTTTTGCATAGAAGTTATCAATTTATTGGTTTTAGTAAACCCGCTTGCTCTAAAAAGTGTATATAGTACAACACAAAAACAATAGCGTTAAACTAAGCGTATTAAGGACGAGGTATGCTAACACTTCACCATTTAAATAACTCTCGCTCACAGCGAATTTTGTGGCTTTTAGAAGAGCTAGGCGTAGAGTATAAAATAGAATTTTATCAACGAGACAGCACTACGAATCTGGCGCCTGACTCGCTGCGGGCTGTTCATCCTTTGGGGCGCTCGCCTGTTCTTACTACGCCACACGGTGCAATTGCAGAATCTGGCGCTATTGTGGAATATCTAGTTCGCCATCACGCTACCGACGCATTTACTGTTCCCCAAGATCCCGAAGCACTTCAACAATATTGGTTCTGGCTTCACTTCGCTGAAGGTTCATTAATGCCGCCATTGGTGGCCAATTTGGTGCTAGAAAAAGCACGGCAGAAAGGTTCTAAACCCTTTTTCATAAAACCTATCACTAATAAGCTAATAGACGGTATTCTCAATGCCTACTATGGTCCTAACTTGGCTCAAAGTTTGCGATACGTAGAGTCTTATTTAGCGAAAAATACATGGTTTGCAGGTGATAAACCTAGCGGCGCTGATGTACAAATGATATTTCCACTTGAATCGCTGGTGGCCAGCGGCCGTGCTAAAGACTTCACCGCTATCCAAGGTTACGTAAAGCGTGTTCATGCCAGAGAAGCTTACAAAGCAGCGTTAGAAAAAGGTGGTGAATACGCTTACGCTTAATGTGTATGGCACAATAAGCTGCCATGGCCTGTGGCCGGCGAGAGGGTAAGCCTACAGCTGGCTGTACAGCCTTTAGTGGTCGCGATTTATATAGTCGTCAATGAGCTGAATAAAGGCCTCGCCGTAGCGTTCCAATTTGGTTTGGCCCACACCGCTTACCTCTAATAACGTGTTGCGTGTAGTAGGCAGCTTACACGCCATATCAACCAAAGTGGCGTCGCTAAATACCACATACGGCGGCACTTCATTTTCTTCAGCCAACACTTTGCGCAGGTGCTTAAGACGTGTGAATAAGGTTCTGTCGTAGTTAGCGGGCGCTTGCTTTGCCTTTTTCTTATCGGGCTTAAATTCAAGTCGCGGTACCGCTAATTGAACGGCAACTTCGCCTTTTAGCACGGGCCGTGCGGCTTCCGTTAACCTCAATGCGGCGTGAGCAGTGATATCAACGCGAATAAGCCCTTTATGCACAAGCTGGTTGATAATGTTATGCCAGTAGCTGTCCGATTTATCCTTACCTATACCATAGGTAGAAAGCTGATGGTGGCCCGCCTCTTGGAGGCGCCTTAGCTGCTTGCCTCGCAATACGTCAATTACGTACTGGCTAGAGGCCTGTTGTGAGAGCCTAAGTACGCACGACAGTACTTTTTGCGCTATCACTAAACCGTCTATCATTTTAGGGGGATCTAGACAGATATCACAGTTGCCACAGGCGCTGTCGCTAAATTGCGAAAAATAGTTCAACAGTACTTGCCTGCGGCAGGTCTGCGCCTCGGAAAAGGCTTCCATAGCCGCAAATTTTTGTAGCTCTATTTGATTGCGTTCGGCTATTTCGCCTTGCTCTATCCACTGCTTTACACGCGCTGCGTCTTTTTCGTCAAACAACAATAAAGCTTCAGACTCTAGGCCATCTCGCCCGGCGCGCCCAGTTTCTTGGTAATAGCTTTCAACACTGCGCGGTACATCATGATGCACAACGTAACGTACGTTCGACTTGTTGATACCCATACCAAAGGCAACAGTGGCAACCACAATATCGATTTTGTCGTTAAGAAACTGGCGTTGTACCAATTCTCGTTCGTCGTTATCCATACCGGCGTGATACGCCGCGCAGCGAAATCCTTGTCTGAACAACTTTGCGTGTAGGTCATCGACTTTAGCGCGACTGTTACAATAAATAATGCCGCTACCTTCTTGTTGCTTAACATAAGCGACAACCTGATCGAAAGCCTTGTACTTACTCATTACGCGGTAGCGAATGTTGGGTCTGTCGAAGCTGCCTTTGTAAACGAGCGGGTCGTTTAGGTTTAGCTGCGTTAGTATGTCTGCTTGTGTCGCTGAATCTGCTGTAGCCGTTAGGCCAATAACAGGAATAGTGGGAAAACGAGACTTTATTTGACCCAAGGCGCGATAATCCTGCCTAAAGTCATGACCCCAATGGGAAACGCAGTGCGCTTCATCAATGGCAAATAAGGCGATTTCGGCGTGGGCTAGCGACTGCTGAAAGTAGTACTGCATTAAACGTTCAGGCGAAACGTAAAGCAAATCCAGCTTACCAGCTTGGAGTGCATCGTTTATGCGCGCTTGTTCGTCGGCTTCCAGCGTGGAATTAAGATAGGCGGCGTTTACGCCAAGAGCTTTCAGCTGCTCTACCTGATCTTGCATTAACGAAATAAGCGGTGAAACAACAATAGCGGTGCCGCTTCGCACCAGTGCAGGGATTTGATAGCACAGCGATTTCCCGCCACCTGTAGGTAGCAAAACAAGTGCATCTTTTCCTTCACATACTTGGTGAATAACTTCGCCCTGACCATCGCGAAAAGCATCGTAACCAAATACCTCTTTTAAGACGGTTTCAGGCGTTTTTACGTGCTGGGTTTCAGGCGTTAATTCTGATGGCGCGATTGCAGTTGTCATGGCGCAGGATTTTACGCGTTTTTAGGCTCGGCTTCACGGGGCAATTTAAAAAACTAGACTAAAATGTAGCGATGACACGGGTAATCACCATTCAAATAAACAGGGCCGTGTGCTTTTTGAACAAATTGTGTGACGTGAAGGTGCGGAACCAACGAAAGGCGTAAAGTCACATAAACGAACCTGATTAGATAATATTGGTTGAAAGAATTTCCTTGCTAGTAATGTTCAGTAGTAATGTTGTGGGTACTTTCACAGTAAGTGGATTACACAATGCCAATCAATGAAGAGACTAGAGATAATAAGAAATTAGACCACCAAATTATGATCGATCATGTCATTGCGCTTTTTCGTGATAACATGCCCTTTAATCAGCTATTAGGCTTGGAATTTGTTACGCAAGGTACCGGTCTAGATACACAGATTTCGTTGCACCTCAATTGGCAACCTACGCTTACCGGCAATCCTTTGCAAAAAATTCTACACGGCGGCGTAACAGCGACTATGCTAGACACCATCGGTGGTTTAGTTTCAATTTTAGAGACCATAAAGCAGACCCCAGAAGAGCACCTTGCAGATTTGCAGATTAGATTGCCGACCATGGGCACAGTTGATATGCGTGTTGACTATTTGCGTCCAGGACGTGGCGAGCGCTTTATCGCAACGGCGTCGATTATACGCAAGGGTAGTAAACTAGTGGTTTGCAGAATGGAATTACACAACGAAAAAAGCGATCATATCGCCTTCGGCACAGGTACTTATATGCTGGGATAGCATTCTTATTGATAGGTCTGCACCACCCATTAACGTCAGTGCTTATGCGTGTAAAGGAAGTTAGCGGTAAAATAGGAGGTGTAGCATGGCAGAGCCATTACCGGATTTAATAGAAGAGATTGTTACCGAAAGTATGGCTGACGATCCGGCTACTTTACTGGCTGCTTTAAGCGGGCAAGATGAAGTCTATATTGCATCGCTGCTAGAATCGCTGCCCGTTGAAGAGCGTCTAGCCGTTTGGGATGGCATCTCTCGCGACCGTAAGCTCGATGTGCTTGTTGAGATGCGTAGCGACCCTCGTGAAATCCTTATCGACAATACGCCCCACAATGAATGGGCGTCGATATTTGCTGATATTGACGCCGAAGATTTATTGGAACTACTTGATTCACTGCCAAAGCGCCTTGTGGATATGGCGTATGAGTCGCTCGACTCCAAAGAGCGAAAGTACTTCAGAGAAGCCACTCAATTTCCCGATAATCAAATAGGGCATTGGGTCAACCACGAACAGTTAGTGCTGCCGTCGAATGCTAAAGTGCGAGAGGGTTTACGCCTATTAAGACGGGATATACCTCAGCACTGTGACAGTATCTTTCTTGTGAACCGGTCGGGTCAGTTTTCTGCCTTGGTTAAAATAAGTCACCTGTTTAATGCACAAGATCACGTTTCGCTATTTGATTTATCTGAAGAAAACGTGACCACTATTCAGGGAGCGGATGACACCATGAATGCGTCGCTCCTTGTACAGCGTTCAGGTTTGGCGTCGCTGCCGGTGGTTGATGAGAACAACAAACTTTTAGGTCGTTTAGATGTGTCCTCGGCGAGCGAACTGGTCAATGAATTTTACGAACGCCAGGTGATGGCGTCGGCCGGTATGGATGAGGACGAAGATTTATTCTCGCCTGTAGCAAAAAGTGCGAAAAACCGCGCCTTGTGGCTTGGCATAAACCTGCTTACCGCGTTTATGGCATCTTGGTTTATTGGGCTGTTTGAAGGTACGCTGCAGCAAGTGGTGGCCCTTGCGGTGTTAATGCCCGTGGTGGCAAGTATGGGCGGCATTGCAGGCAGCCAAACGCTTACCTTGATTGTACGAGGTCTTGCACTGGGACAGGTGACACCAGCCAATTTACGGGCGCTAATGGTTAAAGAGCTGAAGGTAGGCGGGGTGAACGGTGTTATTTGGGCGCTGGTAATAGGCGTTGTTGCTTATTTCTGGTTCACTGACGCTATGCTTGGTTTGGTGATTTGTTTAGCCATACTGTTCAATATTGTGGCTGCTGCTTTGGCTGGCGTGTTTGTACCTGTCATTTTGGACAAGCTAAAAATAGACCCTGCACTGTCTGGTTCGGTCATACTGACTACTGTCACCGATATTGTAGGTTTTGTGGCGTTTTTGGGTTTGGGAACGCTCTTTCTTTTGTAACGCGTTTACAGAAGTATACTTAAATATTGCATAAAGGCCGCATGCTTATGGGCCACAGCTTATAAGCAAGAGGTGGCTTATCACATTCAGTGTGGTCTTTATGCTAAACATTTCGCGCAGTTTACACCCTTTGCCGCATTGGAAACCACTAAGGCTTGTGTATTCATCTAGCCTGATAAACAATACGCGCCTTCTTACCCTGAATCTCGTTGGAGCCAGCCGTGTCCAAGCAAGCCAGTGCCGCCCAAGTCGGCGTTATTTGCGCGATTGCCGCATACAGTATGTGGGGTGTTGCACCTGTTTATTTCAAACAGTTAATGGTATTACCCGCCGCTGAAATACTCATGCACAGAGTAATTTGGTCTGTTGTGCTTTTAGTTGGGCTTATCGCTGCACTAAAACAATGGCCAAAAGTGGGGGCAGCGCTTCGTAACAAGCGGGTTATGCAGATTTTGTTCGTAGCTGGTCTGCTGCTAGGAGCAAACTGGCTTTTGTTCATCTGGGCGATTAATAACGACCATATTCTTGATGCAAGCTTGGGCTATTACATTAACCCTCTCATCAACGTTTTCTTAGGTCGGCTATTCTTGGGCGAGAAATTGCGCAATTTGCAGCGCGTAGCGGTTGGGCTTGCTGTTATTGGTGTGGCGATTCTTGTTTTCTCTTACGGCCACGTGCCTTGGATTGCCTTAGTGCTTGCTGGAAGCTTCAGCGTGTATGGCTTGTTACGTAAGCAGGTAGCGGTAGACTCGCTACCGGGTCTTTTCATTGAAACCTTAATGTTGTCGCCACTAGCTATTGGCTACTGGGTATTCTTTGGTTCTGAATACAGCAACTTATTTAATAATGATGCCACCCTAAACGCCCTTATTTTAGCGGCAGGCATTGTTACTACAGCGCCGCTGCTTTGCTTTACCGCTGCTGCGCGACGCATTATGTATTCAACCTTAGGCTTTTTTCAGTACATAGGGCCAACGCTCATGTTCATATTAGCCGTCTATCTTTATGGCGAGCCTCTTGAAGAGTCGCGTTTGGTTACGTTCGGGTTTGTGTGGCTTGCACTAATTTTGTTTAGTGCCGACTCGTTGGTTAATTACCGCAGCCAACGAAAAGCTCAAAAGTTAAAGCAATGACCCTTGCTCCTGGTGAGGTGCATCGGGCGGCTCGCACTTCACCTGGTTGCGCCCACTATTTTTGGCGGCGTACAGCTGCTTGTCGGCAAGGCTTAGTAGCTTATCTACACGCTGAGTGTGGGCGCCACTTGCTCCAATGCTGCAAGTAACTTTTATATCGGTTTTGGGAAGCTGGATAACTTCAGCTTCTACTACTTTTCTGAAATCTTCCAAGCGTTCGCAGGCTTCATCAAGAGGCGTTGAAGGCATGTAAATACAAAATTCTTCACCACCAAAGCGTGAAATAATTTCATCCGGGAAATAAAACTCAATAAGTGCTGCCATGGCCTTTAGCACTATGTCACCGGCGTCATGGCCATGGGTATCGTTAATTGACTTAAAGAAGTCTAGGTCGATAAGTGCCAAGGCATGATCGTCAGATAAATTTTGATGCTGTACCGTGACCATGTAAAAGAAGTGGCGTCTGTTGGGTAGACCGGTTAAATAATCCGTATTCGCTACGCGGCGTATTTCTTCAACACTTTCGATATATTCCACGTTTTGCATTACGCGACACAAAAACTCTTCATGGCAGTAAGGTACGCGTAAGAAGTCATTAGCGCCGCTTTTGATAAAGTGCGCAGACATTAACATGCCTTTTCCTCCAGCAATGCCCATTATGGCTAGCTGTTCTTTAGAGAACGCTTTTCTCAAGCTTGCCACAAAATGAGTGCCCGTCATGTCGGGTAGCGTGTTATCGGTAATAACAAGACGCACATTTTTATGCTCAGAGAGGCATTGCATTGCGTCGGTAGCTGTTAAACATTCGAAGGCAATAAAGTTATGTCGCTGAAGCAATGAAACCGTTTTTGAGCGCAAAACACGATTGGTGCTTACCACCACAACGCCGGTAGATTTGTTTTTTTCAAGGCGGCTTATTAGCCGGTTTAGGTAGTCGTAGTTTTGTGAATTTTCTTTGGGAATGTAATCGACAACATCCCGCTCAAGCACTTTGTCGCGAATAGCATTGTCTAGGTTTTCTGTTGTTGCAATGGTAGGAATGAAGGATTCAACGGCAAAGTCGATGGCTTCACCTTTTGGCGCATCGGGTAATGAGTAAGCAACAATGGCGCACAAAAAACTTTCAGGAATTTCTTGTGCAAAGCGTGCCTTTCCTTCGGTGAGCGAGGTTGCGCCCACGGGCGTAAGGCTCGAACGGCGTACTAATTTCGCGATAAGTTCAAGGTTGCCTTCACCATTTTCGATGATCAGCACGTGTTGCTGCATACATTCCAACTTAGAGTTAGGCTACCTTGCCAATTAATAACGTTACGCTTTCTCCAGCTTTGCGTAAGCAAGTACCAGCCATTTGCTGCCAAACTCATCGAAGTTTACTTGAACTCGGCCATGCTCACCACTACCTTCGTAGTTAAGCACAATGCCTTCCCCGAATTTACGATGCACTACGCGCTCACCTAAACTAAAGCCTGTTTCTTCAAAACTGGCGTGCGAGGTTGCTTGGCTAAAGCGGTTATGTACAGGTCGCGAGATGGTGGATTTAAGCCTGACTTCTTCCACACAATCTGCTGGCATCTCGCGAATAAAGCGCGAAGCCGTATGATACTTATCTTGACCATATAATCGACGACTTTCTGCGTAAGTGATATACAACTTTTGCATAGCGCGAGTCATACCAACATAGCAAAGTCTGCGTTCTTCTTCCATTCGACCGGGTTCGTCGTTGGTCATCTGGCTAGGGAACATTCCTTCTTCCACGCCAGCTAAGAACACCAACGGAAATTCAAGGCCTTTTGCAGTGTGGATAGTCATCATCTGCACCGCATCTTGGTCTTTGTCCGCCTGAGTTTCGCCTGCTTCCAGGGAAGCGTGGGCCAAAAACGCGGCCAGAGGCGACATTTCTTCCGCTTCTTCAGGGACGATAAAGGTTTTACAAGCACTGACCAGTTCTTCTAAGTTTTCCAGTCGTGCTTGGGCCTTTTCACCACGCTCAGCCTGGTACATGGCGTAAAGACCAGACTGGCGAATAGCTTTATCGGCTTGTTGGTCAAGCGGCTCGTCTAATGTGGCTTGTTCAAGCTCTGTAATTAGTAATACAAAGCTTTGCATAGCGTTTAACGCACGGCCTTTAAAGCCACCTTCGTTTATAAGCAGCTGGCTGGCTTGCCACATAGAACAGTTATGCATACGTGCAGTGTCGCGTACTTGCGAAAGGGTTTTCTCGCCAATACCGCGGCTTGGGGTGTTTACCACACGTTCAAAAGCCGCGTCATCGTGGGGGTGGCTCACCATGCGCATATAGCCAAGGGCATCTTTAATTTCTTGGCGTTCGAAGAAGCGCAAACCGCCGTAAATGCGATAGGCTAACCCTTCGTGTAATAAAGCTTCTTCCAATACACGGGACTGGGCGTTGTTTCTGTAAAGAATCGCGGTATCACTAAGGGCGTTGCCTTGATTTAGCCAGTCTTTAATTTTTGAAACAATGAAGCGGGCTTCGTCGAGTTCGTTAAAACCGGCATAGACAGAGATAAGCTCACCCTGCGCGTCTTCTGTCCACAGTTCTTTCCCTAAACGGCCTGTATTATTGTCGATAACCGTATTCGCTGCTTTCAGAATGTTCCCGGTAGAACGGTAATTCTGCTCAAGACGAATAGTGGTAGGCTCATTAAAGTCTTTTAGAAAATGCTGAATATTATCTACGTTTGCACCGCGCCAGCCGTAAATAGACTGATCGTCGTCGCCAACAATCATAATGTTGTTATTGTCGCCGCTACACAGCATACGAAGCCATGCATATTGGATGTTGTTGGTATCTTGGAACTCGTCAACTAACACAGCACGGAAACGGCGCTGATAGTGAGACAACACTTCAGGGTTCTTTGCCCATAGCTCATGAGCACGTAGCAATAGCTCGGCAAAATCAACTAAGCCTGAACGGTCGCAGGCGTCTTGATATGCAGCGTAGACTTCCCGCATGGTCTTTTGGATATGATCGCCATGGGTCTCGATATGCTGAGGACGCAGGCCTTCGTCTTTATTACCGTTTATGTACCACTGGATTTGACGAGGGGCCCAATGCTTTTCATCTAAATTCATGGCTTTTAGAATGCGGCGAATCAAACGGTACTGATCGTCAGAATCGATAATCTGAAAGTTTTCAGGCAAGTTAGCTTCAGCGTGGTGTGCGCGTAATAGGCGATGTGCAAGCCCGTGGAAGGTACCAATCCACATATTGTGTAGGCTGCGACCCATTAATGATTCAATACGGCCACGCATTTCTTTCGCTGCCTTATTGGTAAAGGTAACCGCGAGAATAGAAAAAGGTGCGATGTTTTCGACTTCCATCAACCACGCAATGCGATGCACTAATACACGGGTTTTACCACTACCTGCGCCAGCTAATACTAGAGCATTAGACAATGGGGCTGCTACTGCTTCACGCTGTTTGTCGTTAAGCTCGTCTAGCAGTCGAGATACATCCATAGTTGGCACCTGTAAGTTGATATTGTTACACATTCAGCAGCACGCTATTATGCCATCAGCCTGTTAATTTATACAGTCCAGTTTTTTACCGTTTTCGTTAAGTAAAAGCGCGGTTATTTGGGTATTTAAGATGTGCAGTTATACGGGGCTTTTAATGAAAGAAATAGGTGTTTTAACCGTTCTAATTAAATTGTTACAGTGCTTAATGTTGCCAAAGGCAGGCCCAAAGGTTCACAAATGAAAGATACAGTTATTAGCTATAACGAATTAATACGATAAATTGATCGAATTATGCGCTTGGCAGGTATCACATCGGTATTGCTACATGCCAAACTCGGGTAAACTTTCTGCTCTTTTACTTTGGCAACCTCTGCACTTTCATACAAGGCGAGAGTTAGTCAAAAAGTTAAGCCATTTTAGGCAAGCTGAAAAAGCACACGGCCCCAATTTTTTAACGACGTACATTGGCACACAACCAGCTCACTAACAGCACATTAACGGGATATGCTCATGACCGCACTCTCTACGCCCATCGATTTCTGGTCGACGCTCAAACAAGAAGCGCAAATTGTTGCTGAAAACGAACCTTTGCTATCTAGCTATGTGCACGCCAGTGTTCTTGCGCACCATAATTTCGAGTCGTCGCTAAGCTTCATTTTGTCAAACAAAATGGCAGATGACGTGATGCCTGCGCTTGCTATACGAGAGGTGTTCGACGAAGCCTACTTGTTAGAGCCAGGTATTAGCGAGGCAGCCATTGCCGATATTATGGCGATTAATGCGCGGGATGCCGCAGTGAACGATTACCTTACTCCTTTGCTGCACTTCAAAGGTTTCCATGCCGTGCAGGTACACCGAATGGCGCACTACCTTTGGCTTCACGGGCGCCACCAGTTAGCTTTATTCTTGCAAAGCCGTAACTCATCAAGCTTTGGTGTAGATATTCACCCAGCAGCGCGAATTGGTAAGGGTGTTATGTTCGATCACGCTACCGGTATTGTGGTGGGTGAGACTGCGGTAGTAGAAGATAACGTGTCTATTTTGCAGAGCGTTACGTTAGGTGGTACGGGTAATGAGTCGGGCGACCGTCACCCCAAAATTCGCCAAGGCGTGTTAATTGGCGCAGGCGCTAAGATTTTAGGAAATATCGAAATCGGCGAAGGCTCGAAAGTCGGCGCTGGCAGCGTTGTACTTAACAGTGTTCCAGCACACGTTACCGTGGTGGGCGTTCCAGCCAAAGTGGTTGGGAGACCGGTTTGTCAAAGCCCCTGCGAATCCATGCGCCAAAATGTACTAGAAGACAACTAAGATATGGGGTCAGAGTACATTTCCCGTTTTATGCTTCGTAAAAGTTTAAAGTACTCTGACCCCACATTTAAGCTATTAAAGTACTCTGACCCCTTTATTCATAGGAAGTGGGTTAACTCGTTGAGATTGTCTAGTGCTACGTGAGGCAGTACGCTCACAGGTTCGTTGGCTAAATTCATGGGTCTGTTACAGGCAAACCATGCGGCTTGATAGCCAGCGTTAACCGCTCCTTGTACATCCTTGATAATATTGTCGCCAACATGAAGAATGTGTTTCGGTGCAATGTGTAATAGTGCTGCCGCTTCATCAAACATATCGCGGGCTGGTTTCATGGGGCGTGATGTGCTGGCGTGAAAAATGGTTTCAAAATAACCATCAATACCTACCTTTTGAGCGTTTACGTTGCCGTTAGTAATACCAACAAGCGGCAGCTTACTGCTTACAGCCTTTAACGCTTCGTGCACATCGTCAGCAAGCTCAAAGTTACTTCTTGCATCGTAAAAACAGTTGAAGCAGGCCTCTACTGCATCACTAAGTTCACCACTGTTGGTCAGGTCTGTTACTAACTTTTCAGGAGACGTATTAGACAGTGCGGCGGTAAGCACTACACGCCTAAGCTGACCCATGTCAGAGGCTAAGCGCAGATCTTTTTTTATTGCAGCTTGCTTAAGTGCTAGCCAGTCGTTAGCCGACAACGCAGCGGCTGACTTATGATGCTTAGCAATATGCGCTTGAAGCGCTTCTTCGGCCCTTCGAATAATAGGTTCGTTATTGTAAAGGGTGTCGTCAAGGTCGAAGGTCATGGCCTCGATTTTGTTAATAGACCTGAAAAACTGCATGGTGAAACCTTAGGTTAGCTTTATTTCTTGTGCGCCCGTGGATGAGCGGCATCATATACATTAGCGAGATGCTGGAAGTCGAGGTGAGTATAAACTTGTGTCGTCGATAAGTTAGCGTGACCTAACAGCTCTTGAACCGCACGCAAATCGCCACTTGATTCTAATACGTGAGTAGCAAAAGAATGGCGCAGTTTGTGGGGGCTTACTTTTTGCGATAGCGACTGTTCTTTCGCCATTTTATCTAAACGATTTGCGACCTGCCTGTTCGATATACGGGTTTTACGCTTACTGACAAATACAGCACTTTCGTACGGCGATGCGTAGGCAGGGCGTACTTTTAACCATGCGTTTAGCGCTTTTTGCGCGTGCCGCCCTAATGGCAGTATACGTTGTTTACTTCCTTTACCCATGACCTTTACCGTACCGTCTTTTAAACAGTCGGCTAAATTAAGCCCGGTAAGTTCGCTTAAGCGCAGGCCGCAACCATAAAGCAGCTCAAACATGGCTACATCTCTTAACTGCATGCCTTCATCATCGTCACTGCTTCGAGGTGAGGCATTGAGTAACTGCTGCATCTCATCCACGCTCAGTTGCTTAGGTAACGGCTTTCCTTGTTTCGGGGCTTGAATGCCCTCAACAGGGTTGCTGAATAGCTGCTGATGGTCGATAAGGTATTGGCAGAATGTTCTTAGTGCCGATAGTCTAAGCGCAATACTACGCGGGCTATGCCCAGACATTTTGGCATCAGCCATAACGCGTTTAATATCGCTTGGCGTGAGCCCAGACCATTCGTAAAGCCCAAGTAGCTTTGCCACTTCGGTTAGCTGGCGCTGATAATTTTTGATGGTGTGTAGGGATAAACCGCGCTCTACCTGCAAATGAAGTAGAAATTTATCGAGCCATTGCTGACACTGTTCGCTGATTAAGGCGTCCGTAGACACAGCACCTAATATCCCATCATTTCAGGCAAGATAATATTTAGGACTTGCTGAAGCTGTTGTAGCAAAAGTGTATCCATATCTGGCGTAAAATGACTGGCATCGCTGCTGCTAATACCCAAAATACCTAATTCGCGGTTATCACCAAGCAGCATTAGTGCTACAGACTCTGCAGGGCTTTCGCCGAAAAGAAGTTGACGTTCGTGCTGTGACAAACGACCAAAGAAGAAGTTGGTATTTTTAAAGCGCTTCTCCGTGAACAGGCGTTGTTGTAGTTCAGGAATAGCGTGAGGGCCTTTAAAGCTTTTTATCACCGCAGAGGACAACTGCAAACGCTCTTGTAGTACATCTTCTAAGGTAAACTGTACTTCTGCTACGCTTTCACAGCGCAGTAGCTGTACGTTTAAATCGGTATAAACGCGATAAATTTTCTCGTTTTGCTTCGCGATAGTGACAAGCTGATTTAACTTGTAATTAAGCTGTCTGACTTTTTGTCTTAGCTGATCACTTTGAATTTCAACAAGTGAAACACTGCCTTTGTGCTCGTGAGGAAGCTTAATTTTTTCGAGAAGGTCGGCATGTTCGGCAAAGAACTCAGGGTTTTGTAATAAGAACGCGCGCACATCAGCACTCGACAATTCCGTTGTGTCGTTAAATGGCTCAATTAATTGCGTGGCGTTAGATTGCCCTGATACTTCGCTCATAAATTTATATGTCCGTCATATACGTGTTCGGCAGGCCCTGTCATCTTTAACACGTTATCTGGGCCAGGCCAGCGTATACGTAAGCTGCCTCCGGGCAAGTCTACCCGTACGTCTTTACTTAATTTACCCTGTATTTGACCAATTGCAACTGCTGCACATGCACCGCTGCCGCAGGCCAAAGTTTCGCCCGAACCACGCTCAAATACGCGAAGTTTGATATGCGACTCGTTAATTATCTGCATAAAGCCCACGTTTACGCCTTCTGGAAAGCGTTCGTGTTTTTCAACAAGCGGGCCAATTTCGGCGACATTGGCCGTATTCACATCGTCTACTTCCATAACGCAATGAGGGTTGCCCATTGACGCCGAGCCAATAAACAAGGTGCGTTCGCCCACACGCAAAATATACGTGTTCTCTTGCTTGTTGGCCGTAAGCGGAATGTTCGCAGGTTCAAACTCAGGTTTGCCCATATTCACGGTAACCTGACCATCTTTTTCTAGGTAAAGCACCATTTTTCCTGCTTTGGTGCTTACCACTATCTTGTTGCGGTTAATAAGGCCTTTTTGCTTAACAAAGCGAGCAAAACAACGAGCGCCATTGCCGCATTGTTCTACTTCCGAGCCGTCTGCATTGAAGATGCGATAGTGGAAATCTTGTTCAGGGTCATATGGCGGTTCTACCATCAACAGCTGGTCGAAGCCAATACCGAAGTTTCGGTTAGCTAATTGCTGAATTTTTTCTTTAGAGAAAAAGACGTTTTGAGTAACGTTATCAATAACCATGAAATCGTTACCCAAGCCGTGCATTTTAGAAAATTGAACCTGCATTAAACGCGCATCTATCTTGTTAGTTTGTCTCTAGTTTACGGAAGTTTATACTCACCTTGCCAGAGATCTTTTTGTTTTTCTCGTTCGCGAACCACAATTGCGTTGTCGCCGTCTACCATAATTTCCGCTGGACGACAGCGGCTATTGTAGTTTGAGGCCATTACAAAACCATAGGCGCCAGCACTTCGAACCGCAAGTAAGTCGGTTGGTTCGATAGCTAACTCTCGATCTTTTCCTATAAAGTCACCGGTTTCGCAGACAGGTCCTACAACATCATAAGTGCGAGGTGTGGCCGTGCTTCCTTCTTTCACAGGAATAATATTTTGCCATGCAGAGTAGAGCGCTGGGCGCAATAAATCGTTCATAGCGGCATCGACAATGGCGAAGCTCTTCTCTTCACCTTCTTTGATAAATTCAACTTCGGTGACCAGGATACCGGCGTTGGCCGCAATAGCTCGGCCAGGTTCAAGGATAAGCTTAAGGTTTTCACGACCTACCATTTTTTCAGCCATGGCTTGTGCGTAGGCTTTTGGATGAGGCGGTTGCTCGTCGTTATAAGTTACGCCAAGACCACCACCTACATCTAAGTGCTCAATAATAATGTTGCGCTCGGCCAATTCATCAATGAGCAGAAGTAAGCGCTCTAATGCATCAACAAAAGGTCCAATTTCGGTAAGCTGTGAGCCTATGTGACAGTCCATGCCAACCACATTTAAATGAGGTAGCGATGCAGCTAATTCATAAGTAGCAAGTGCGCGTTCACGTGCAATACCAAATTTGTTGGCCTTCAATCCCGTAGAGATATAAGGGTGAGTTTTAGCATCCACATCAGGGTTTATGCGAAGCGAAATAGGGGCTTGTACGCCCATTTCACCAGCCACTTGGTTGATGCGATGAAGTTCTGGCTCTGACTCTACGTTAAAGCACATAATGCCTTGTTCTAGTGCATAGCGGATCTCGTCGTGTTTTTTGCCTACGCCTGAAAATACCACTTTGCTTGCGTCACCACCGGCTTCAATTACACGGGCCAGTTCACCCGCAGAAACGATATCAAAGCCTGATCCTAACTTCGCTAAAACACTCAACACACCAATGTTTGAGTTAGCCTTTACTGCATAACATACAAGGTGAGGGTGCTCACCGATAGCATCATTAAATGCGTGCCAATGGCGCTCTAACGTAGCGCGTGAATAAATATAAACCGGCGTTCCGTGCTGGGCTGCAATATCAGAAACAGCCACTTGTTCAGCGTGCAGCTGACCTTGGCTGTAGGCGAAAAAATCCACTAGTTCAGCTCTCCAGAAGTAGTTGCGGGGGATGGGGTATTGGCGCTAGACGAAGCATCGACTTCTGCATTTTCAGAAGACGTTGGTTCAGTAGAGGTGTTTTGTGCAGGCGCGTCAGGAATATAAAGCGCCCCTTTATAACCACAGCCACATAATGCTGTGAGTGTTAGCAAGAAAACAACTGACTTTTTAAGCACGAAAAATCCCGCAAAGAATACGACAAATGCCGCTATCATCGCATTGCGGTGTTAAATTGCAAGAGCCAATAAACGTTCTTGTGTTTTATCGCCGTATTGAACGTTTTTCCAAAGCGTATCGCAGAGGCTTTTGGTATCAGAAAAGTCTTTATTTTTAAGCCAGTCAATAAGGATGTTCGGGTTATCTGGAAAGGCAATGGCTTCATTTTCAGGCGCCTCGAGCCATTCTTCCACAATATCGGTATCAAGCTGAAACAGAGTCTGGCATAAATCCAACTTGTTAAGGGTTAACACATTGGATAGCTGCTCAAACTGCCCATGTAACGGTTTAATCAACAGCTTTTTGCCCAGCTGGAGTGCTTCGCTCGATAGCTCAAAGCCGCCATTGGCAATCACGCCACTTGCATGCTGCAGCGCTTTTTGAAAGTGCTTTTTAGAGGTTGGGTGCCAGTGGATGTGACCCATTTCTTTCGCTTCGTCGATGTTTGGGTGGAAGCATTCGAATACTTGGTCGCTTAGCGGCTCGAGCATTTGTTGAATATCTTCGATATCTTCGAAAGGGAGGTAAACCAGTACGTGGCCATTACCGGAAGACACAACGGGTTTTTCTGAAACGAACGGCGGAATAATAGGCTGATTAAAATGATACCAGTGTACACCTAGTTGAAGTTCGGTAGGTGCAAATAGCTTCATTATCAAACTATCGAAAATAGTATTACCACTTTTAGGCACGTCGTACGTGAACGCCGCTTGGTGGCTGATAGAAATAGAAGGTAGCCCCTGTTTCTTTGCAGCCCAGGCCGTTACGGGTTCAAAGTCGTTAACCAACAAATCGTAACCGCTGGTATCGAATGCTTTTATATCTTTATTAAGCTGTCGAATGTTGGCATCTTTAACGGTAGACCATTTGTCTACGCGCCCGCTTTTCGTAATAAAGCTCAGCCCCTTGTATGTCCGGTATTCGCCAAACACTTCCATATCAAAATATTTTTCAGGGGCGCGACCAGTAAAAACAAAGTCAACGCTAACGTCGTCACGCTCAGCCAATGCCGTCGCCATAATTCTAGCTCGGGCAATATGTCCGTTACCGGTGCCTTGCACACCATACAATAATTTCATGCTACCCCAGAATTGAAATACTTAGTGTTGCAATAGTTACGCCTAGTAGAGAGCCTGCGACCACGTCAGAGGGATAATGTACACCTAGTAGCACGCGTGATAGTCCGATAAGCGCGGCCCAGCAGTAGGCCAGTAGAGTGAAAGGCGGGTAATAGTGCGCAACTATACATGCCATTAGTGTTGCAGCAGCGGTGTGGCCTGAGGGTAGGGAAAACTTATCAGAAGGCGTGACATGTGCTGTTAAATTCATTAGAAAATCGCAAGGGCGAGGGCGCTTGAACATTTTCTTAAGCAGCACATAGATGGGTAATTCCAGCGCATATGCCATCAGCGCTGTGTAAAGGAAAAGCTCACCGTGCTCTGGCTCAAATGCCCAAAGCAGCATACCGATAACAAAGTATAAGTAGCCGTCACCTGTTTTTGACAGCCAGACAATACTTCTGCAGTCTCTTTTTTGCGTCAGTTTGTAGAGGCGATAAAATAAGTCAGTGTCGTACTTGGTCAAGGATTTCATCAACATCGCCTTGTCCCCTATCGGTTAATTACTGCACAGGCTAAAGTGTGTCTGTGACCAGTGGGTGACGGAAAAAAGAAACTTTTTTGACATCTAACGCAATTTCTATTTTTTGCCAAGCACCCTTTGCACATACGGGGAAAGTGGTTATTAAACAAAGTTTATTAGCAGAATAATTTTAGCTAGATTCATGAAGCAAAATACGTGCTCAATTAAGGGACACCTGCGCTGAATCACTGCTTTTTTAACAAAACATAAAAATTTGATGAAACGCGCTAAATCAACCATTTGCATCATCAGAATAAATGCTATGCTAGGTCTAACGAGCATAGAGCTTCAACGCTTCTCAATTTTAGTAAGGCAAAATAATGGAATACAACACATCTGAATTATGCGACTTGTTTGCTGACAGCGTAGACGTAGTAGATCCGATTTTCGCAAGCTTTGGTGGCCGTTATTCTTTTGGTGGTGAGATTACCACCGTAAAATGCTTTGAAGACCGAGGTCTTATCGACCGTGTGCTTGCTCAGCCTGGTGCGGGTAAAGTACTACTGATAGATGGCGGGGGCTCAAGCCGTCGCGCGTTGTTTGATGCATCATCTGCTCAAGTCGCTATTGATAACGACTGGGAAGGGGTTGTGATTTACGGTAGCGTACGTGAAGTTGATAGTCTTGCTGAATTGGATATTGGCGTTTTGGCTGTTGCTGCAATTCCTGTAAATGCCGAGTGTGAAAGCATTGGCGAAGTTGACGTACCGGTTAACTTTGGCGGCGTTACGTTTTTACCTGAAGACCACCTATATGCAGATAGCACGGGCGTTATTCTTTCTCCTGAACCGCTAGATTTAGATTAAAGTTAAATAGTAACCAAAAGCTACCTGCTTTGAGAATATATTAAAAAACGGAGGCGTAAGGCCTCCGTTCGTTTTTTCATTATTTGCGGAGTTTCCGATAGCACCAATAAGACGAATTGATAAGCTCTGAAATAACTTCGAATTGAAGTCGGCGTTACTTAAAACTACTTGTTCGCTTCTTCAAACACCTGGTTTAAATACATAGCGATGCGAATACCAGCCATCTGCAAACGCTTTTTCGCTGTAGGCAGATGATTGTATAAGTAGTCGTAGCTCATGTTATTTGCGTCATCTGGATAAATGGTATCGCGTATAGCGGTACTTTCCTCAATCCATACCATAGGGTCGGTAGTAGCCCAGCTGCGAATGTCTTCTGAGGTAATGGTTTGTGTAAGCCATTCAGTCCATTCAGAATAGGACAAGTCCCGCTGATCTAGCATTTGTGAATCCCACACGCGGTGCAAGTTAGAGTCTTGCCAGAAAAAGCGTACTTTTACATCGTTTCCACCGCGGTCGGTGCCGTTTCCAGCGTGCAGTGGCTGATGCAAGTCGCCAATAATATGCACGATAAACTGAAGGGCTAAGCGCTTCTCTTCAATGGTGGATGTGTCGCTTTTTAAGGTTTCGGTAAATTGGTTTAACGCGGTAACTGCATCACCTTGCTTTGGTGCACCTACTTCTTCATAAGTTTTACCCTTAGGCACAGATACGTAGTGCCAAGGGCTAGCAGTTTTTTGCCAAAATTCGCTGGGGTTAGAACGCATTTCGTCAGCATGAGTAGAAGCTTCAGCCAATGAACCATGTGGTAGCAATTCCATAAGTGCCGCATGTGAAAGAGGACTTAAGTACTGCTGGGCAATAGCACCCGTTACTCTATGGCCTGTTTGTCCCCAGCCGAAGGCGGGTGATGCAATGCACAACGTAAATAGTGTGCTCAGCGCTACTGCGCAAATCCTGTTTGCAAACGTGAACATGATTAATCCTCTGAATGTTTTGAAGATTGATAGCCCCATCTTGCAACGAGTGACTGCTCAATACCCAGGTGGTCTAATATGCGCGCCACAACAAAATCCACCAAATCATCGATAGTTTTAGGATTGTGATAAAAGCCTGGCGCAGCGGGCATTATAGTAGCGCCCATTTGTGAAAGTTTAAGCATATTTTCTAAATGGATAGAAGAAAGAGGCATCTCCCGTGGCACTAAAATAAGTTGGCCACGTTCTTTTAGAACTACATCTGCTGCGCGCTCAATAAGGTTATCGCTAGCGCCGATACTAATGGCAGATAAGGTGCCTGTAGAGCACGGGCATACCACCATTTTTGCTGGGGCAGCCGAGCCTGAAGCCACTGGTGAAAACCATTCTTCTTTACCAAACACTTTTATTTGGTCAGGTTTAGCATTGCAGTGCTCGGTAAAAAACGCCGCGGCGTCTTCGGGGCGGCCCGGTATTTTTACGTTCTCTTCAGTGGCAAATACCACCTTGGCCGCTGAAGAGATAAGTACATACACTTGATAATCTGCATTAACCAGCGATTTCAGCAGCGTTAGGGCGTAAGGTGCGCCAGATGCACCTGTAATAGCAAGCGTGACTTGCTTGTCGTGTTTCATGGTTTAGCCTCTGTTGATAACAAGCCTTGCGGCTTGTCTATCGAATATAACGTTATTCTAATTTTTTACAGTTTGGACTTCATTTTTAAAGCGTCGAGAATACGGCCGTGAATGCCTTCGAAACCGCCGTTACTCATTACAAGAATATGATCGCCCGGTTGTGCTACGTTGCAAACGTCTTGAACGATCTTCTCTACATCTCTGAAACAGTGAGTAGGCGCATTGCTGTACGCTACTGAATCGACTAACGACCAGTCCATACCTTCAGGTTCATACAAATAAACTTCATCGGCTTTTTGCCACGAATTTGCCAGCGTATCTTTGTGTACACCCATTTTCATTGTGTTGGAACGCGGCTCTAGCACGGCAAGAATACGGGCATTACCTACTTTTTTGCGCAGCCCATCCAGTGTAGTTGCTATTGCGGTAGGGTGGTGTGCAAAGTCATCATAAAGCGTGATGCCGTTGACTTCGCCCTTGACTTCCATGCGGCGCTTAACATTTTTGAAAAATGAAAGCGCTGCTATTGCGTCAGACAATGTAACACCTGCATGGTGGGCTGCTGCTATTGCCATTAAAGCGTTGTCTACATTGTGTTGACCTACAAGTGACCAGGTTACGGTTCCCACGTTAACACCGTTATGTAGTACATTGAATCCACTGCCGTCTTTCTTCAACAGTTCAGCATGCCACTCTTTGCCCAGTGATTGGCGACAAGACCAGCAGCCTTTCTTTAACATATCTTCAATGGCAGGGGTGTTGTTTGGGGTAAGAATAAGCCCATTTTCTGGCACCATACGAACCAAATGGTGAAACTGGGTTTGTATAGCTGCAAGGTCGGCAAAAATATCGGCATGATCGAACTCAAGGTTGTTGATAACCAAAGTTTTCGGGCGATAGTGCACAAACTTAGAACGTTTATCGAAAAATGCGCTGTCGTATTCGTCGGCTTCTATGACAAAAAAGGGGCTTTCACCCACGCGGGCCGATACGCCAAAGTTCTCTGGAACGCCGCCAATCAAATAACCAGGGTTGAGACCTGCGTGTTCTAAAATCCACGCTACCATACTGCTGGTTGTCGTTTTACCGTGGGTACCAGATAGGCCAATTACCCAACGATCTTTGAGTAAGTTATCAAGTAGCCATTGCGGGCCGCTGGTATAAGGTAAATTGCGGTTTAGCACGTACTCTACCGCCGGATTGCCGCGCGACATGGCGTTACCAATCACTACCATATCTGGCGCTGGATCAAATTGGCTTTCGCAATAGCCTTCCGTAAGCTCGATGCCTAGTGCTTCAAGCTGAGTGCTCATGGGGGGATAAACGTTTTTATCTGAGCCTGTAACCTTGTGGCCTAGTGATTTAGCAATGGCGGCGATGCCACCCATAAAACTTCCACAAATGCCTAAAATATGTACATGCATAGCGCATTCTCGGTGAATTATCATGTTATTGGCGTACTGTATCAGAACCCAACGACCGATAGATAATTCAATTTTCATCGATTAATAGTGGTCGCCAGCACTTGTTTAAAGCAAATATTTGAATATTCGCAGCTTTCAAACTGGTATGGTGTGTGAATGACTTTTTGAAGGTGTGTTCCACTTAGCAAAGAACACGGTTACAATCTAACCACAGGCTCAAAACCTGTGTGTGCTTCAGATAAACGCCGGTAAGGAAAGCTGAGCGACTGCAAGTACAACACCCTACACATAAAAAAAGGCTTACATTCAATGAAACGTTTAAATTCCCAATTGCAACAAGACGGTGCACCGCTTGAGTTAATACTACTCATTCGTACACTGCTAGCGGGCTGTAAAGAAATTTCTTTCCGCGTGAGTCAAGGCGCACTTGCTGGCGTGCTCGGTTCAACTCTTTCAGAAAACGTACAGGGCGAAACGCAGAAAAAGCTCGACGTTATTTCAAACCACATTCTAAAAGATACACTAAGGGAATCTGGTTACGTTAAAGCCATTTCGTCTGAAGAAGAAGACGATGTTGTTCCGTGCAATCCGGAAGGTAACTACTTAGTGAGCTTCGACCCGTTAGATGGTTCGTCAAACACTGAAATTAATAGCTTAATTGGTACTATATTCTCTATTACCCATGCACCGCAGTGGATGAAGCCAGATGACCCGTCTGCGTTCTTGCAGCCAGGTACACAAATGGTTGCAGCAGGTTATGTACTGTATGGCCCGTCTACAATGTTAGCGCTAACTACAGGTCGCGGTACGCATATCTATACCCTTGATAAAACTCACGGCGGCTTCCTACTTACTCACCCGAATATTCAAGTGCCAGAAGAAACGTCTGAGTTCTCGATTAACGCGTCTAACCAGCGTCATTGGGAACCGGCAATGCAAGCATATATTGCTGATCTACTAGCGGGTAAAGAAGGTCCTCGTGGCAAAGACTTTAACATGCGCTGGGTAGCGGCTATGGTGGGTGATATTCACCGTTTACTATGTCGTGGTGGAATCTTTATGTATCCATTTGATAACAGAGACCCGTCAAAGCCAGGTAAGTTGCGTTTGCTTTACGAGGCAAACCCAATGGCATTTTTGATGGAGCAAGCCGGTGGTAAAGCGGAAACGGGTAATGGCCGTATTCTAGAAGTTATGCCTGAAGAAATTCACCAGCGCGTACCTTGCATTATCGGCTCGAAAGATGAAGTTGAAATGTGCTTAAGCTACAACGACAAAGCGTAGTAGCGAAAAATGGCCCGTCGGGGCCATTTTTTTTGTTAAAAAGCAGCAAAATTTTGCGAAAAATAAAGAGATTAGTACGACATGGGTCGTAAAGCGTTTTTATTTTGCTGCTGTCACCGTATACTTACGGCCAAAATTTTTAATACATTACTGAAAGGACCTAAGAATGAGCTTGAGTGCTATTTCTGCTGGTAAAAATGTACCAGATGAAGTGAACGTAATCATTGAGATTCCAGCACACGCTGACCCGGTGAAATACGAAGTAGATAAAGACACAGGCGCAATGTTTGTAGATCGCTTCATGGCGACTTGCATGCATTACCCAACTAACTACGGTTATGTGAACAACACTTTGTCTGAAGACGGTGACCCAGTTGACGTTCTTGTTATGACGCCGTTCCCACTACTTTCTGGCTCAGTTATTAAATGTCGCCCTGTAGGTGTACTAAACATGACTGACGAGTCAGGTAAAGATGCAAAAGTACTAGCAGTACCAGTAGACAAGCTTTCTACAATCTATCGCGACGTGCACGAAATTGCTGACGTACCTCCGCTGCTTCTTAAGCAAATTGAGCACTTCTTTGAGCACTATAAAGATCTAGAGCCAGGTAAGTGGGTTAAAATTGACGGTTGGTCAGATGCAGCTGCTGCAAAAGCTGAAATTACCTCAAGCATCGAGCGTTTCGAAGCAGAATAATTCACGCTGCTTTAAATTAATGATACAAAGGGCTGGTGTAACACCAGCCCTTTTTGTTTGTAGTGAAAAAGTTTAAGTAAAAAACGAAAATCAAAAGCTAAAACAAAAAAGTGGAACGAATACTCAACGATAGAGAGCAGTATGACCTACCTAAAATTATCCGTTACCTCATTATTTGCAATGCTGATGATGGTGATAACCTTTAACGCTCTGGCAGATGAAGCTCCTGTAGAAGTCTATTGGGAAGATCTTGTTCCTGAAGGCTTTAACGAACTCGCGCCACCTTCAGTTCAGCACAATGGTGAAATGAGTCAGCTTCAGCCTGATGCACCAGTGGTCGATACCTTTGACGGAAAACGTGTGAAAATTCCGGGGTTTGTTGTGCCGCTAGAAGGTACCGCTGAACTAACCACCGAGTTTTTACTTGTTCCGTATTTTGGAGCCTGTATTCACGTACCACCACCACCGTCTAATCAAATTGTGTACGTGAAATTTGAAGAAGGTGTGCGAATAGATAATATTTACGACGCGATTTGGGTTACCGGTGAACTGTCGACTGACGGTTGGAAAGGCGATATCGCGTCTGTAGGTTATCGCTTGACGGGCGAAGCAGTTGAAGGGTTCTAACGTTAGAAAGTATCAAATGTTTTAAGAAAAAAGGATATCAGGTGCTTACAGGACTATCAGCGTTTCCCATTACTCCATTTAAATACGAGGCTATTGACTACAAAGCGTACCAGAGACTAGTGGAAAACTTAGTCGCTGCGAACGTTGATTCGATTTGCGCAATGGGATCGACGGGGTTGTACCCCTATTTAACACGAGAGCAAAAGGTCGAGATAGCAAAACTCACTGTAGAGCGCGCAAACGGTATTCCTGTTATGGCCGGCGTTGGGTCCTTGCGCACCTTTGACGTGCTAAAAAATGTGGAAGCTGTGCAGCAAGCGGGCGTTAATGCAGTATTGTTGGCTCCTGTCTCATATCAAGTACTTAACGAAGAAGAAGTGTTTGGCCTTTATGAAGCTGTTAGCCGTGAAGTATCTGTTCCCATCTGCATATACGAAAACCCCCGAGTCACTAATTTTACCTTTAGCGATGACTTATATCGCCGCCTAGGGCAGTTACCGAATATAGGGGCGATTAAAATACCGGGTTCTCCGTTTGGCAAAAGCGCAACTGATGGTAGTACTAGTAACGGTGCTCGCCGATTAGCATCATTACGAGAGATAGTGCCTGCACACATTGCTATAGGCGTGAGTGGTGATAGTTTTGGCGCAGCAGGAATGATTGAAGGTTGCGACCTTTGGCTTTCTGTTATAGGGGGAATATTCCCGCGAACTGTAATGCGTATTATCGATGCCGCTCAGTCTGGTAATGCTGTCGATGCACAAGCCCAGTCACAAGCGTTAAGCGGAATATGGAGCATGTTTGCGCGCAATGGCGGCAGCCTTCGCGTGGTAGCAGCCGCAGCAGAAATCTTGGGCTATTGTGAAACGCCTAGCTTGCCTGCTCCTTTCTTACCTATCGACAAAAACGAGTACGGCGAGCTAGAACAGATTATTGCGCAGCTGTCGTTAAGCTAGGCTCGCTTAGCCCTGCGTATAAATTTGTTCAGCGCGGTTAAATAGAAGCCAAGAGGTTAGAATATACTTGTCGTTACTTTTTGGAATTTGGCCGCGGTGTGTGTGAGTAAAATAGGCCGGCGCAATCACCATTCTGCCTGCTTTGGGTTTAACCGCACGGTTTTGATAGTAAAATTCTGTTTCGCCGCCTTCGTCCACATCATTTAAGTAGTACATAAACAGCAGCACGCGGTGCAGCGCATCGTTATGTTGAAGCTGCGGGTACACTTCTGAGTGCCAGTAGGGGTAGCCGCCGTTACCCGCGGTGTATCGCTGCGCATTAACATCGCCTACACGAAATAGGTAGTTAACCAGATTGGCTAAATTTGGCTTACCCACTTCTTCAAAGTTTTCCCCGGTGACTTTTACCGGTTCGCCGGTTTTGGGGTGGCGTACGGTTAGGCCAATAGGCCCAACAAGTGCAAAATAGTATTTTTCAATATAGGCAACCAGTTGCTTTCCGGTATGCTGCATCACTTGCTGGAATAAATCTTTAAACTCCGGGCTTCGGCTTATCGACACATCCATGCTGCGCTTTTTATCTAAATCTACACCACCGCCAGTGCGACCTTGGCTCAAATTAGGGCTGCTTTCAAAGCGCGCCATAAGCTGCGAGCACAGCTCAGGTGGTAATACATCGTCAATAACATCAATTAAATCGCTCATGGATACCTCTTGCTGCGCTTTATTACTTAGTGGGTAGTTCTTTAAAATGTGACTGTAGTTCCGACTTCACATTATCTGGGATAGGCGCAGAGCGCTGTGTTTTGTAGTCAAAATGCACCATGGTGGTCACGCCAGTTGAGCATAGCTTGTCGTCTTGCCAAAGCTCCTGAAACACGTCGAATGCACTGTTTCCCAACCGACTAATGTAAGTTTTAACCGTTACTGGTTTTCCATAAAAAATTTGAGCTAAAAAGTCGACCTTGTAGCTGGCTAAAATTAGCGGCCAGTTTTGTAAGTCTAGCTCAGGCGTAAACATTCTGAAAATGGGCTCTCTGGCTGCTTCAAACCACGCAACTAGTGCCGTATTACTAACATGCTGTAAGGCATCGGTTTCGCAAAAACGTACGTCAAAAGAAGTGATAAGTGGTGCTGTATTACTCATAATTATTTGTAGGCATTGTTATAAGTTTAATTCCTACTCTAGCATTATGGGCAGGGGTTTTCAGTAAGCCCTTGTGTAAGCGATTGTGTTTAAGGCAAATCGTTGTGTTTCGATTAGCTTACAGGGGGTGTGCCGTTAGCTTCTTTTGCATTACAATCCGCATCTAACTTTTTGAGCGAACATACTATGACTGCGATTGGGATTGACTACGGTACATCAAATTCTGAGGTTGTGTATTTTGATGGAACGGCCCATCAGCACATCAAACTTGACCCGCTAGATAAAAAGGGCAATAAAATTCGTTCTTCGGTGTTCATTTACTTTGAAGATGAACTGCCGCCGCCTCCTGATGCTATGGTGGAGGCGAAAGTTGCGCAGTTACAGCGTGTGATAAGCGAACAAATAGACAAAGCTAAAGATGGCTATTACTCGGCAAAAGACCCGAAAGAGCAGGCAATGTATAGCAGCCGCATCGACTCGCTTCGTGGTGACCTCCATAACAAGCCAGCCCTTCAACGTAAAGCGATTCAGCAGTTAATGCACGCCATGTCGCTAGACGAAATTCCTTTGCTGCGTTTGGTAGAGCACGGCAAGTTTGCGTTTGGTGAAGAGGGTTTTAGGCGCTTTCTTAAAATGCCGGACAAAGGCCGACTTATCTATTCCCCCAAGAACTTTTTAGGCGCATCGCTAGATGGCGACCAAAAACAGGCGTTCATCGGCATTATTGCCAAGCAGCTTGCTTACTTTAAACAGTGTGCCGAGCAGCAGTTGGGCAAGGTGGTAAACAATGCGGTTATCGGCAGACCTGTTAAGTTTCATGGCACCCGCGGTGAAGAGGGCAATGCCCAAGCCATTCAAATTATGACTGAAGCGGCGACTAACGCTGGGTTTTCAGGTGTAAACTTCTTGGATGAACCTATTGCTGCAGCGTATAAGATTGAGCAAACCTTACCAAAAGACACTACCACGCTAATTGTCGATATTGGTGGGGGAACAACGGATATTTGCTGTATTAAGCTTTCGCCGGAGCGTTCTAATCAGCTTGACCGTAAAGACGATGTGCTAGCGGTAACAGGCAGACGTTTAGGCGGTATGGACTGTGATAAAAGCTTGGTTCTTAAAGGCATAGCCCCTGAAATGGGTATGGGCCTTAAAATGATTAACGGGTTACCTGTTCCGCCTACCTATTTTTCTGATATGTGCGCTGTTGATAACATTCCAGCGCTTACGCGCTTTTTCTCTGATGATTACGGGTTAGATATTTCTCAAACCATGTCAGTGATTAAAGAGCCGGCCCAGTTAGAGCGTTTGCTTATTGTGCAAGAGAATAAGTTGTCTGCTCGAGTGGTCAACTCAGCGCGTTTGGCCAAAGAACTACTTTCGAGCAAGCAAAACATTACGCTGCCGCTGCACTATATTGAAGACGATTTTGATGTAGAGATTTCACAGGATTCACTTAAAAAGGCGTTAAAACCTTGGCTAGATAAAGTGAAAGCGTTAGTCGTGGAATGTTTGGAAAACAGCAGTGAAAAACCAGAGGTGGTAATGATAACGGGTGGTATGAGTTTATCGCCTATTGTAGTCGATGCTCTCTATGAAAAACTGCTTACGGGGCTGCCTCGATTAGAAAACGATGCGTTCAATTCGGTGTGCGAAGGATTAGCAATTCAAGCGGCTAAGCACGCTTAATCTTCTATAATCTTTCTCAGACATGAAAAACAACAAGCCTTAGCGCGGTTATATAAACTACGCTAAGGCTTTTTTGATCAGTGCTTAAGAATATTGTGTTCTTTCAAATAAACTGCGATAGCCTCTGGCGACTCGAAAGCATTTAACAGCATTTCTTGTGCGCGCGCTTTCACATCGTTATCTTCAGATGATGAAAGTAAGTGGTACCAAGTCTTAACTAAGGCTAGTGGTGGCGTTTGAGTCATTGGGTTTCGCTCCAGCAATTCTTACTGCAAAATTCACATAAATCATCGTAACGTATGATTTGCCAAAACAAGCTCTGACCAGCATGAAAAAACGTGTAAATAAACGTCAACGCGCACTTTTTACAAGCTGCCGTGTAAATTACACAGCAGCTTACAAAGAAGAAGACATGCGCTCAACGCCTACGAATTTACATCTAAACCGGCTCAAGCTTGTGTGAGCATGGGTTTCAGGAATCGTCCTGTATGTGAAACTTCTTGTTGTGCCACATGCTCTGGTGTTCCTTCTGCAATAATCTGGCCACCTCCAGATCCCCCTTCAGGTCCAAGGTCGACAATCCAATCGGCGGTTTTGATTACATCTAGGTTATGCTCAATAACCACAACGGTATTACCGTGATCGCGTAGTCGATGAAGGACGGCTAACAACTGCTTAATATCGTGGAAGTGCAAACCTGTAGTAGGCTCATCCAGAATATAAAGTGTCTGCCCAGTGTCTCTTTTTGACAACTCTTTCGCCAATTTTACTCGTTGCGCTTCACCACCGGATAACGTGGTGGCCGCTTGACCAAGTCGGATATAAGACAAACCCACATCCATCAGTGTCTGCAATTTACGTGAAATAGATGGAATAGCATCAAAGAACTGACGAGCATCTTCCACGGTCATTTCTAACACTTCATGAATGTTCTTATCTTTGTATTTTATCTCTAGGGTTTCACGGTTATAGCGTTTGCCCTGACATACATCACAAGGCACGTACACGTCTGGCAAAAAGTGCATCTCTACTTTAATTACACCATCGCCCTGACATGCTTCACAGCGCCCTCCTTTCACGTTAAAGCTAAAGCGGCCAGGCTTATAGCCCCGTGAACGTGACTCTTGAGTGCCCGCAAACATCTCACGGATGGGAGTGAATATGCCAGCGTAGGTAGCCGGGTTAGAACGCGGGGTTCTACCAATTGGGCTTTGGTCAATATCTACCACTTTGTCGAGCTGATCTAACCCCGTCATCGACTTATGCGGAGCAGGTTCAGAAGTGGTAGCTTTGTTTAATTCCCGTTGTGCAATTTTGTAGAAGGTATCGTTAATCAGCGTTGATTTACCCGAGCCAGACACACCCGTAACGCAGGTCATTACACCCGTAGGAATACGTAAATCTACGGATTGCAGATTGTTACCCGTAGCGCCTAAAAGCTCTAACCACTTATCGTCTTTAACTGGCGTACGGCTAGCAGGTATATCTATTTTTTCCTTACCAGATAGGTATTTTCCGGTAAGTGAGTCTTCACTGTTCTTAATGTCTTCCAGCGAACCTTCGGCAATAATTTCACCACCGTGTACACCGGCACCCGGGCCAATATCCACAATGTAATCGGCTTCGCGTATTGCATCTTCGTCGTGCTCAACAACTAATACTGTATTACCTAAGTCGCGCAAGCGTGTAAGTGTGCCAAGCAATCGTTCATTGTCGCGTTGATGAAGACCAATGGATGGTTCATCGAGTACGTACATTACGCCAACAAGGCCTGCGCCAATTTGACTTGCTAGTCGAATACGTTGGGCTTCACCACCGGATAAGGTGTCGGCACTGCGAGACATAGAAAGATAATTTAGGCCCACATTCACCAAAAAGCTTAGGCGGTCCATAATTTCTTTTAGAATCTTTTCAGCTATCTGGGCTCGCTGACCTTCCAGGTTAAGTGACTCAAAGAAGTCAAACGCGTCCGCAATCGACATTTCTGCTATAGCAGGTAAGTTAGTATCTTGAATAAATACGTTACGCGCTTCTACCCGCAAACGTGTGCCATTACAACTGCTACAGTGTTGTTGGCTTAAATATTTTGCTAGCTCTTCTCGAACTGAATTCGACTCGGTTTCGCGATAGCGGCGCTCCATATTAGGGATTATGCCCTCAAATGGATGTTTGCGTTCCATCACGTCGCCGCGCTCGTTAATATATTTAAAGGATAGCGATTTCCCTTTGGACCCGTAGAGCACTATGTCTTGGTGCTTCTTATCGAGTTCCTCAAACGGTACAGTAAGACTAAATTTATAATGGTCTGCTACCGCCTGCAGCATTTGGAAATAGTAATAGCTGCGCTTGTCCCATCCGCGAATAGCTCCGCCGGACAGGCTCAATTCGGTGTTGCCGACAACGCGTGCTGGGTCAAAAAACTGTCTGGTACCTAGCCCGTCACAAGTTGGGCAGGCACCCGCTGGGTTATTAAATGAAAACAGACGTGGTTCAAGTTCACTAATGCTGTAGCCACAGTGAGGACACGCAAAATTGGCAGAGAACACTATTTCTTCTGTGTCTTTGTCGTCCATATCAGCTACGACAGCGTTACCGCCAGCAAGGCTTAGCGCTGTCTCAAATGATTCTGATAAACGCAGTGCCATATCGTCACGCACTTTAAAGCGGTCCACCACAACTTCAATGGTGTGCTTCTTATGCAAATCCAGTGTCGGTGGATCGGACAAGTCGCAAACTTCTCCGTCAATACGCGCGCGAATGAAACCTTGTGCTGACAGGTTCTGCAGCGTCTTAACGTGCTCACCTTTGCGCTCTTTAACGATGGGTGCTAGCAGCATCAGCTTACTGCCTTCTGGCATCGCTAGCACTCTGTCTACCATTTGACTAACCGTTTGTGCGTCCAAAGGCACATCGTGCTCTGGACAACGCGGTGTGCCTACGCGGGCAAACATCAAACGTAAATAGTCGTAAATCTCAGTGATGGTACCCACGGTGGAGCGCGGGTTGTGCGATGTTGATTTCTGCTCAATGGATATTGCAGGTGACAAACCCTCAATATGATCAACATCGGGTTTTTCCATCATGGAAAGAAACTGACGCGCGTAGGCAGACAAAGACTCAACGTAACGACGCTGACCTTCCGCATAAAGCGTGTCGAATGCAAGAGACGATTTACCCGAGCCAGAAAGGCCGGTTATCACCACCAGTTTGTCTCGTGGCAGTGTTAAATCGATGTTTTTCAAGTTGTGGGTGCGAGCACCGCGAATTTCGATTTTATCCATTGAAGCCTAAATGAGAGAAAAAGAATCAGTATGCCATAGGTGTCAAGTAAAGTGATATGACATTCAAGTTATACTGTGAGTGGAGTAAGCAGATCACCTTACAGGTACAAGCTTACTATTAGTACTAACGAAACTACCTTGCAAAGTGGTGATTTTATCTCCACTTTTAAACCCTTAAAAAGGCGAAAAGGCTAAATCAACCTCGCGAGTTGAAGAAAATGCCAATTGTATTAATCGAATTTAAGGTAAGTGGGCATAAATGCAATTTATGCTACACTTCGCGACCTTATTCTTGATGCTGCAGAAACAGGTATTCTCTGCGCGCTTTTATGTTTTTTTGATTTTATTTATTGAGGGAAAAAGACGCTTTGAACGCTTTGGAATTACGCGCCGCGCTTGCACTCGCCTCCGTTTACGTATTACGCATGATGGGGTTGTTCATGGTTATGCCTGTATTGGCTGTGGCCGCGATTGACTACCCGGATTACTCGCCTTTGTTGGTAGGGCTTGCCGTGGGTGGATATGGCCTAACCCAGGCTGCGCTGCAAATTCCTATGGGCATGATGTCTGACAAATGGGGGCGTAAACCCGTTATTTTGCTGGGGCTAGCTGTATTTGCTTTAGGAAGCTTTGTGGCAGCCAATGCCGACAGCATGGCTATGATGATTGTTGGGCGTATTCTTCAAGGCGCTGGGGCTATTGCAGGTGCGATAATGGCGCTTGCTACCGATGTCAGCCGGGAAAGTCAGCGGGCGAAAGTGTTAGCTATTATAGGTATAGCTATTGGCTTTTCATTCTATTTAGCGGTTATTTTAGGGCCTCTTATTGCCAACAGCTACGGGCTTGCCGGTGTGTTTGGTATTACTGGTATTCTGGCCATTCTTTGCATGCCGCTGGTTAAATGGGTAGTACCAAACGGTGTGCAGCTTTGCAGTGGCGATACACTTCCACAAAAAGACCAGCTAAAGCGCTTAGTTTTTTCTTCTCAATTATGGCGTTTAAACGTCAGCGTAATGATTCTGCACATGCTTATTACGCTGCTGTTTGTTCAATTGCCTGTTACGCTGCTGAACTTTGATATGACGTTAGATAGCCACTGGACGATTTACTTACCTGTACTTGGTGCGTCTATAGTTGGCCTCATCATTATGATGGGAGCGGCAAGAGGCCGTACCCCAAAATCACTTCTTTTAACCGGTGTAGTGATGATGGGCGGCGCGTTTTTAGCACTTAGCTTAGAAGACCAAAGCTGGTGGTGGGTTACCGCAGCCGTGGTTTTTTTCTTTACCGGCTTTAACTATTTAGAAGCGAATTTTCCTGCTTTAGTGTCAAGCATTGCTCCTGCAGGACAAAAAGGCACGGCGATGGGGCTTTACGCTAGTTTTCAGTTTTTTGGCGCGTTTTTAGGTGGTGTAATTTCAGGTTTCGTTACCGATATTTGGTCGCAAGAATGGGCGTATGGCATCGGCGCTGCTAGTACTCTGCTTTGGCTTTTTATTATTCTTGGGGTTAAAGAAGTGAGCCGGGTTAAGCGTGTGATGATGAACGCTGAATTTGATAACTCAAAAGCTTCCACAATCGAGTCAGAATTAATGTTAGTACCAGGTGTGCTGGAAGTAACATTAAACGGTCAAAATAATGCGGTATATCTTAAGGTGGACCGTGACTTTGACGCGGTAAAAGCGCGAGATGTGCTGTCTGCATAATTGCTTATCTTGCTGTAAACATGAAAGGTTAGCACCACCCCATTTTTGAAAAGGAAGCGAACACTATGATTGACCTAAGCAGTTATAAAGCCATTATTTTCGACATGGATGGCACCTTGGTTGATTCAATGGGCGCGCATATTGATGCTTGGCAGATCACCTGCAACGCATTTGGCTATCCCTTCGACCGAGACTATCAATACAGTTTAGGTGGTGTTCCTACCTTTGAAACCGTACATCTTATGAATGCAAAGTATGGAAAAAGCCACGATCCAGCAGAGGTTGCTTCACATAAAAAACAGGCCTTTGAAGGGCTAGACCATGTTCCAAGGCTTATTCAAGATACCCTTAACGTGTTTAATCACTATAAAGGAAGCATGCCCATTGCAGTGGGGACGGGCTCAGATAGGCAGCATGCGCAAATGGTGTTAAATGAACACGGCCTGCTAGCCCAATTATCTGCGCTAGTTACAGCCGATGATGTCACTCAAGGTAAACCTCACCCTGAAACCTTTGTGCGTGCGGCAGAACTAATGGGGGTAGCACCACAGCATTGTGTGGTATTCGAGGACACCGAAATGGGCAGAAAAGCGGCCCTTGACGGTGGTATGGCTTGCTTTATGGTCGATAACACGAGGCTTATCTATTAAATCTTACCCAGACTTAGGGCGTAGGCTCATTCAATCGCGTCCACGCTATAGTTTCCTAGGCTTATACCGCCTCTAGTTCGCTAAGCGCATCGCCACAGTTATGTAAAAGGGACGACTTTATACGTTTGGTGGCATCATGAATGGCGGTTTTCATGGCATCGATAGCAATCTGACTGCTCTCTTTTTCACTGACACTGGCGTTTACATTTACGCTTTGCCCTCTGAAAGTGGTGGCGGGTGAATACTCATCGGCATTATCAGGTTTGTACAAAACATTAAGCACCACGGTGGCAACCATATTACTTCCTAAGCTTTTTACAAACGCGCGGTTTAGTACTACTTTAACGCTTGTGGCTGCTTCAATATCTGGGCTGACATTCATCGCTTCTAAGCTTTGCTGTAACAGTGAATAGAGCGTGTCTTCTGTTACATTACTGCTTCCAACGAGCAAGTCTTTACTCGACCGCATATCGATTAATTCTGCCAAGTTAATTGGGCAAGCTTTCGCTTTAGACATGTTTAGCTGATAGTCTTTTCTTTGCGACGCAGGAATTAATGATGAGTCAAGCTCGGGTGGCGTAGACTCGCAAGCGGCGAGCAAAAGTAGCGTGCAGCAGGCGAAAATCATTCGTGCTGATGGCGCAATGCGGGGTGAGAAAAATGATGTACTTTTCATTATTTTAATTTTTTCTTATGGATAGCTTATGTCAGTAATATAGACTCAAGTATAAGAAAGTTTGTAGTGCGAAGAAACTGAACAACTGTTGCAAACTGTTACAGCTTGTTTAGCATAGTAGCGTGTGAAATTTGGCCAGTAATACGACCATCAGGCATTTATAACCTATAAATAAATTTCGCAATTACCATTCAACACGGAAAGTTCTTAAATGATGACCTTTAAAAACGCAGTAATCAGTGTATTTGCAAGTGTTACATTAATAGGGTGCGCAATTAACGTTTCACCTTCAGCCTTTTTTTATCAAGACACTCAGCAAAAGCCCTTAGATACCACAAAGCTGCACGCTGCTATTCAAAAAGACAAAACCTCAGCGGGCATCACCCGTGTTGAAGTAAAAAACGAAGCTGGATTAACCCTAAGAGGTGTTGCCGTTTCATATCCTGACCCTATTGTTAACATTGTTTTCTTCGCAGACAACCGTATGCCGGTAAGCGAAAATAATAGCGTAATTCACAGGTTGGGTAAGTTGCCCGCAAATATACTGTGGCTTGACTATCAGGGAGTAGGAGCCAGCGATAAAGCAAAGAATTTAAGCATTAACGCTATTAAGCAAGACGCGTTAACTCAATTTGACTATGTAGAAAGTGCGTTTGATGCTTCCATTCCGACTATTGTTCATGGTCGAGGAATAGGCAGTTATTTCGCAAGTTATGTTGCGGCCAATCGAAAAATAGATGCTTTGGTACTGGACGGGGCTTTCAACAACATTTCTGATTTAATTGCCAATATGGTGCCGGGTTTCTCTAATTCTTTCACTAACATGAAGCTTCACGACGAAGTTCACAGTATGCAAATTGCGCCTATTCTACGTCATTATGAAGGCCCTTTGTGGCTTGTAGTTGGTGAGCAAGACAAGATAACGCCTTATCCAATCAGTCAACAATTGCTAGAAGATGCTTCGAGTAGCAAAAAATACATTTCCGTCATTCCCGGAGCCACACATAATGCAACGCTTACAAGTGACTATGCCATTGAACAGTACAAACAATTTTTAGCGAGGTTTGCTCAATAAGTAAGTTTGTCCTCTGTGGATAAATAGTGGAAAACCTTGTTGGTAAGTCTGTTAATAGCCATATATATCGGCAGATCACGATCTTGGTGTAACCTTCTGGTCGGATCACGAAATATCAGTGAAATCAAGCGGTGTAGAGCAATCCATGCTGATCTTAATGTTTTTTGATCGTAAATATGTGCAGGATCAGGCTGTTTTTCTAATTGGGGATAAAAATCTAGGGTGAAACGATCAAGCGTGTATTTTTGTCAACAGTTTCGTGAAATAAAATTTTTAGAATGCCATTGCACGGTAATACATCGAATTGCGATTAATCACTCACCAAATTGGCTTTTTACTGTTTAAATAAAATACCCGCCATAGGCGGGTATTTGTTACTTTTAACGTTTGTAAACTATTATCCATGCGGACTGGTAGTATGTTAGCGAAGACTACACTCGCACTACGGAATCTCGCTTAACAACCGTGGGTGTATATTTAAAAGTTAAGCCTTCTTCTGGTTTACTCCCCGACGCGTACTTTAGTGCAAGCTCAGCGGCCTTTGCAGCCATCATTTCGACAGGGTAACGCAGAGTGGTTAATTTAGGGCGACAGTACTTAGCTAGCAATACATCATCATACCCCATTACAGACACTTGTTCGGGCACTGAGATGCCGTGGTCCTGTAGCATGGTCATTGCACCTGATGCCATCGCATCATTATAAGCCAATACAGCAGTGAATTTTGCACCGGTGGCTAGCAAGTTTTGCATTGCCAATTCTCCACCTTCCTGATCAGGCGTTGCGTATTCAATCATGCTTTCGGGTAAGCTGAGCTTTGCGCTATCAATAGCGTTTCTAATCCCTTCAAGACGATGATTCGGATCATCAATACGGTATTGGCTGCTTATTACCGCTACGTTTTCATGCCCTTGGTTAATGGCATACTCTGCCATTAGGCGGCCACCGGTCACGTTATCAAGCCACACGCAGCGATTTGCTATTTCTGGTATGTAACGGTTTATTAAAACAAAACCTGGTACTTGACTAGCAAAGCCAATCAAGGTCTTATCATCAAGTGCTTTGCTGTGCACTACCATGGCTTCAACACGGTGTTCTAACAAGGTTTCGATGGCGCGAAGCTCTGTTTCTTTTTCAATTGACCCAGCACTTAGCAGTATTTGAACGTTATTTTTGCGTGTTATGGATTCAACGCCATGGGCTAACATTGCGAAAAATGGATCGTGCAGTTCAGCAATAACCACACCCAATGAGGCACTGCGTTTAGTTACAAGAGCCCGCGCATTTGCGTTGGGACGGTAGCCCATTTCTTCCATGATTTTTTTAACACGTTGTCGAGTATCGTTGCCTACTTTTGGGCCGTTATTGATAACCCTGGATACTGTGGCTAACGAAACGCCAGCGGCTTGGGCTATATCTTTTATTGTTGCCATTTTCTCTTTAACTTTGTTTTTTTAATGCATTGAAGACCTTGGGGTCTGATTGGCATAGCGTACATTATATTTACATAAAAAGGTAAAATTCTCACTTTCTGTGCTATGGCGGCATATCTCAAGCAATAGATAAAACTATCAAGTGGTTTTACCATACACAGTTCCTCACCAAACCCCTGTCAAAAAGAATGGAAAACGTATAACCTTTTAGTAATTCTGAACGCTCTACCGATTCTAAAACTTTTCAGGCGAGCACGAAAAATTGCCCGAGATTAATTAATTGAGCACCCGATAAGGTAAAATAATTGTTATGAAAATCAACGTATCGACATTTGGTGAAGTAAGCGGCAAAGCTGTTAATGCTTTTACTTTAAGCAATGACAACGGGATGTCAGTTACCTTGCTCAACTATGGTGGAATTATCAAGGAACTCTATTTTCCCAACGCGAAGGGCGAGTTGATTAGCTGTATTCAAACTTTTGATGCGTTGCAGGGCTATATTGATGACCCTAGCTATCGCGGTGCAATTGTAGGGCGCTACGCTAATAGAATAGGGAATGGCACATTTACTTTAAACGGCCAGCAATACAGGTTAGATAAAAACGGCGGAGAGCATAATCTTCACGGGGGGCATGCCGGCTTTCACAAAAAATTGTGGCAAGCTAGTACCCAAGAATCACCCGATAGTGCCAGTGTAACATTTACCTTATCTAGCCCAAACGGCGAGGGTGGCTTTCCTGGAAATATTAATGTTGAAGCCTGTTATACACTTGATCAGTTCAACGAGTTGTCCCTTGTAATTAAAGCAACGACAGATGAAGAAACACCCCTTAGTTTCACCCAACATGCTTACTTTACGCTAAGTAACGATGAGAAAGTGGGTAGTACACTGCTACATATCGATGCAAAAAAGGTGACGGATGCAGATAGTACGCTGTTGCCAACCGGTGATTTAGTTGATGTTGCTGATACACCCTTTGATTTCACTTCACTTAGTAAAATAGAAGAAAGGGCTAAACAAGACAATTCACATCCATTGCTTGACCGAGTAGGCGGCTACGACCACAACTATGTGCTTCAAGCAGCTTCAGGAAATGCGCCACAAGCTACGGTTAAAGCACCGGATACCGGCGTTACAATGGAACTATACACTAGCCTTCCCGGGCTGCAGTTTTATACGGGAAGTTTAAAAGACAGCGATCAGCTAGGCGCCCTATGTTTAGAGCCTCAGCATTTCCCTGATGCACCGAATAAACCGTCGTTTCCAAATTGTTTTGTAAAGCCGGGTGAAACTTATGAAGAAACGATTCGATATAAGTTCAGCGCTGAGTAAATTCACTGAATTATTAAAAGAAAATTAATTGTTATTAATTTAACAATTATTTTTCTTTGTTAGTTAATTGATAAACAGCATAGCTTGCTATATTATTGCTAGGGTAAACGTTTAACCCTTAAGTGTTATGCAAAAGCGTTATGCTAGAGCTTAACCGGCCTATTCAGAGAGAGTGATTATGGGAACCCCTTTCGACCCAACCAATGATCCACATCGCCGTTATAACCCGTTGTTGGGCGAGTGGGTGCTAGTATCGCCACACCGTGCTAAGCGTCCTTGGCAGGGGGCTTCTGAAGAGCCGAATAACGAACAAAAGCCATCTTACGACCCTACTTGTTATTTGTGCCCGTCTAACACTCGTGTAAACGGCGAAGTAAATCCCGACTATAAAGGGACGTTCGTTTTTCAAAACGATTTTGCTGCGCTTAAGCAAGACACTGAGCAAGCCAGTGAGAAAAAAGGCCTGTTCCAATTTGAAACAGAGCAAGGCTGTAGTCGCGTTATTTGTTTTTCTCCTGATCACAGTAAAACACTTCCTGAACTTACTGACGAAGAACGGGTAGATGTGGTTAACACGTGGAAAGAACAAACCGCTGAACTGGGTGAAAGCTATCGTTGGGTGCAGGTTTTTGAAAACAAAGGCTCAATGATGGGGTGTTCAAACCCTCACCCACATGGTCAGGTATGGGCGCAGCAGCATATTCCCACAGACCCAGCAAAAAAATTGGTACAGCTGAAGCAGTACTTTGGTGAAAACAACGCACCTATGTTGTTAGATTACGCAGAGCAAGAAGTGATTAAGCAAGAGCGCGTAGTATGCCAAAACGATGATTGGGTGGTTGTGGTTCCATATTGGGCTGCATGGCCATTTGAAACGTTATTACTGCCGCGTTTTAATGTTCAATCTTTGCATAAGCTATCTGATTCGCAATCTCTTTCACTTGCCAAAATAATTGGTGAGATAACAGCGAAATACGACAATTTATTTGAGACGTCTTTCCCATATTCAATGGGTTGGCACAGTGCGCCATTTGATAATGAAGACCACCCTGAGTGGACGCTTCATGCACATTTCTTCCCTCCGCTATTGCGCTCAGCAAGTGTTCGCAAGTTTATGGTTGGATACGAAATGATGGCCGAAGCACAACGAGATTTGACCCCTGAACAGGCGGCAGACAGATTAAAAGCACTGCCTACGGTGCACTACAAACAACGTGAGAATACTAATGGATAACCAAGTACTTTCTTCTAAATTTGAAGCGCATTACGGCAACGAGCCAACGCTAATAGCACACGCCCCTGGCCGAGTGAACATCATTGGTGAGCACACCGATTATAACGAAGGGTTCGTCTTTCCGGCTGCTATCAACTTTGGTACTTGGGTAGCGGCAACGAAGCGCAACGATAATGACATTCTAGTTACTGCTATGGACTACGAAAATCAGCAGAACCAGTTCTCATTGTCAGACATTAATTACGACGAGGAACAAGGTTGGGCAAACTATGTTCGCGGCGTAGTGAAAGTACTAAAAGAGGCTATGCCAGATTTTGGCGGCGCAAATTTGTTGGTAACGGGTAATGTTCCACAAGGCGCCGGTTTGAGCTCTTCAGCGTCTTTTGAAGTGGCAATACTGAAAGCCTTAAGCGCTTTGTATGAATTGCCTCTTGATGGTGTGCAAGCTGCGCTATTAGGTCAAAAAGCAGAAAACACTTTCGTAGGCTGTTCGTGCGGAATCATGGATCAGTTAATTTCAGCCATGGGCAACGAAGGTATGGCAATGCTGCTTGATTGCCAGTCATTAGCCATCGAGCATTCACCGCTTCCAGATTCGCACCAAATCGTGATTATCAATTCGAATGTGAAACGTGGCTTGGTAGACAGCGAGTATAACTTGCGTCGTCAGCAGTGCGAGCAAGGTGCATCGCTACTGGGTGTTTCATCGTTGCGCGAAGCGACCATGGAGATGCTAGAAGAAGCCAAAGCACACATGCCTGAAGTGGTTTATCGCCGAGCAAAGCATATCATTACTGAAAACGCGCGTACTTTAGCAGCAAGTCAGGCGTTAAAGTCTGGTGATATTGAAACGGTAAGCGACGCTATGGCGCAGTCTCACGTTTCTATGCGTGACGATTTCGAAATTACCGTACGCCCAATTGATTATTTGGTTGAGATTATCGGTGAAGTACTTGGTAAATCTGGAGGTGTCCGCATGACGGGCGGTGGTTTTGGTGGCTGCGTAGTGGCGCTTGCCCCTACAGACAAAGTTGATGCTGTGAAGAAAGTAGTAGCAGACAAATACTTTGACGAAACTGGCTATCATGCAGATATCTATGTGTGCACCGCAACACAAGGCGCATTTGCCTAAAGATAAATCAGCAGGAACAAAGATTTTAGATACACATCACTCCCTCTTTCTAAACAATCCTATTCGCTAGAATTGTTTGTGTCCCTTAAGCCGCTTCCATAGGTAGCGGCTTTTTTTTACAAAATTGCACATTTCTTGTTAAAAAATATCAACAAAGTGTGTTACTAATACTACCCGCAATAACACGATGCGTTTATCGGTGGTTTTCTGACCGGTTGACGGTTTATCGTAGAATGCGAAAAACGCGTATTGATACGTGACACTGGTGTGGCAAAAAACAATAAAATAATAAAAACAATTTTTCACCTGTGTACCCTGCATAATAATCGCCGCACCCAAAATAAAAACTTTGGGAAAATTATGAAATTAGCATCAATAGATATCACATTATTCGTGATATACGTCGTCGCGCTTGTCACAATTGCGTGGTGGGTTTCTCGCGAAAAGCAGGGGCATCAGAAAGACACAAACGACTACTTTCTAGCAGGCTCAAGCTTGCCATGGTGGGCGATTGGCGCATCGTTAATTGCCGCCAATATTTCCGCCGAACAAATTATTGGTATGTCTGGCTCAGGCTACCAATTAGGTCTTGCTATAGCGTCGTATGAATGGATGGCCGCCATTACACTGCTTATCGTGGGCAAATTCTTTTTACCTATCTTTTTAAAACATAAAATATACACCATGCCTCAATTCTTAGAGCAGCGGTACGATCATCGCGTGCGCAAAGTAATGGCAATATTCTGGTTAGGCGTTTACGTATTCGTAAACCTTACTGCTGTATTGTGGTTGGGTGCTCTGGCTATTAACACTATTGCTGGTGTAGATATGGTTTACGGTATGATGTTCTTAGGCCTTTTCTCGCTAGCCTACTCACTTTATGGCGGCCTGAAAGCGGTAGCGTTAACCGACATTATTCAAGTGGTGCTGTTAGTCATTGGCGGGCTGTTCCTGTCGTATACCGCGTTAAACCTAATCAGCGATGGAAACGGTGTTATTCAAGGTTTTGTCGATTTAACCAATAAACTACCTGAAAAATTCGACATGATTTTGTCAAAAGACAATCCGCACTATATGGACTTACCGGGCATTTCTGTACTGGTTGGTGGTATGTGGATAATGAACCTGTCGTACTGGGGCTTTAACCAGTACATCATTCAGCGTACGTTGGCGGCAAAGAGTGTGCAAGAAGCCCAAAAAGGTATCGCGTTTGCGGCATTCCTTAAGTTACTTATGCCGTTAATTGTGGTGTTGCCTGGCATAGCTGCGGTACTAATTGTGCCTGACCTAGCTAAGCCTGACCAAGCTTATCCAAGCTTGATGACGCTAATGCCTGTTGGCCTTAAAGGTATTATCTTCGCCGCGCTTGTGGCGGCAATTGTGTCATCACTAGCTTCAATGACAAACAGTGTGTCCACTATCTTTACTATGGACCTTTATAAAGATAAGCGCCCTAACGAGTCGCAGCAACATTACGTTAAAGTAGGGCGAATTGTAAGCTTGATAGCGCTTATCATAGCAATGGTTGTGGCTAAACCTCTTTTAGGCAATTTCGATCAAGCATTCCAATACATTCAAGAGTTTACCGGTTTCTTTACGCCAGGTATCTGCGCGCTGTTCGTATTGGGTATGTTCTGGAAGAAAACCACGGCAAACGGTGGCCTGCTTGCAGCGTTAGGTTCATTTTTATTAAGCATTGTGTTTAGACAGTTCTGGCCTGAATTGCCGTTTATCGACCGTGTTGGGCTCGTATTCCTGCTTTGTGTTGCTTTAGCTGTGGTTGTTTCTCTGCTAGAGAAGAAAGGCATTAGTGAAAATGCGGTTGACCTGAATGAAGTGCAGTTCAAAACCACAAGTGGGTTTAACGTAGCGTCAATCGCCGTAGTGATTTTGACCGCAGCGTTTTATATTACGTGGTGGTAGTAAGTACAAGAGGCCGTTTCTAATAGTAACGCTCTAACTCAGCTCTGCTCAAAACAACGCGAAAGTTCAGAAGACGCTGACAATAAATTTTGTTAAGTTCTAGAACGTGTTGCAGTTAGTGAGGTAAACGTGAGGCGAAAAATTTCAAATTTCCCACATAAAATACGATATACTAACCGGCTAATATTCGATGAACTTTCGCGCTTGCTGATGTCTTACTTAATGAAGAGTTATACAGCAAGCCACTAAAAACGTTACAGGAGACATCAATGGCAACGAAAGGCGTTAATAAGGTTATTCTTGTTGGAAACCTTGGCAATGATCCTGAAGTTAGATACATGCCTAACGGAAACGCCGTTGCGAACTTAAGCCTAGCAACTAGCGAAAGCTGGAAAGACCAACAAGGTCAGGTTCAAGAGCGCACTGAGTGGCACCGCCTTACAATGTACCGTCGCTTAGCAGAAATTGCCGGAGAGTACCTGAAAAAGGGCTCGCAGATTTACGTTGAAGGTAAACTGCAAACGCGCAAGTGGCAAGATCAGCAAGGTCAGGATAGGTACACTACCGAAATTATCGTAGACCAAATGCAAATGCTTGGCGGTCGCGGCGGTGAAGGCGGTGGTGGTAACGGTGGTTACCAACGTCCTCAAAACAACCAAGGTGGTTACAACCAAGCACCAGCGCAGGGCGGCTATAACCAAGCGCCACAGCAAGGCGGTGGTCAACAAGGTGGTTACAATCAAAACCAAGGTGGCGGCTATAATCAAGCGCCTCAAGGTGGTAACCAAGGTCAGCCTAAGAACCCACCAATGGCTGAGCCAGACTTTGACTTCGACGACGACATTCCGTTCTAGCTTACGTATAACTTAAAAGTGTAAATATAAATCACTTTTAACCACGCTTTTTATCCAAACCCAGTGTAAAAACTGGGTTTTTTGTTTTTTATTTTCGCTCTTTTTTTGTTGCACTAAAGCAAGGGCTGAATATGTAAAAAAACTCCTGCAAATCTCTTTTGATCTGTCTTCACTGGGTTTTAGCAAACAATTACTAGAGCGGCTAATTAAGTTAATATCGCAAGTTCAACGCCGGATGTCCAAAAGCCAAGTAATTCCTTTAAAAGAGAAAGTTCTTGCATAGGATTGCTTCGCTGGTGTCTTTTAGACTATTGTTTTAAATCTCAGCGTAACAATTGGCTCCCTATTCAAAAACATAATGGAATAGTTCAACAAAACAAAAAGGATTTTTTATGGAACGATACATACTTTTAGCTTCCTTGCTATTACCTTCATTTTTAGCTTCGGCATCAAATTTACTCGATCATGAGCTCGTTAAAAATGAGAGAAGCTGCTTTAGTTGGGTATTTTCAGACTATGGTTCTTGGCGGAACCAAATGAAAAAGAAATACGAAAAAAGCGCAAAATCAGAAGAAACAGTAGATAAAAAGCTTGCGTGGTTTGATTCAATGTTTACGCAAGAAAAATATGACCTTTATAAGAGTAGTTTAGACTGCAGCACATTTGAATATGAAGTCGATTCTCACATGGTTAAAGGGTATGTTATCAAACCAAAGGGAGCTGATAAAAAACTCCCTGTACTTGTTTATAATCGAGGTGGAAATGGTAATTTTGGCGGTGTAGTTTTCGGCTCAATGATGCATAACTTATTCCCTATTGCACAAGAGGGCTTTGTTATCGTCGGAAGTCAATATAGAGGAACACATACCAAATTTGATACGTTAGATGAGTTTGGTGGGGAAGATGTTAAAGACGTTACTGCCTTATTAGACTTGATACCTTCGATAAGTGGAGCTGACTCAAATAGGGTTGGAATGTATGGTGCGAGCCGCGGAGGTATGCAAACACATTTAGCGCTGAAGCATAGTAATAACATTAAAGCTATCGCTACCATTGCTGGAAATACGGATCTAGCCAAAGGATTAACCTATCGTCCAGAGATGGAAAAAGTATATAAAAAGCGAATTCCCAACTACCTAGAAAATAAGCAGCAAGAATTAGATAGAAGATCGGTACTAAAGTGGGTGGATGAATTATCACCAAATGTGCCAATTTTACTTTTACACGGTACAGCTGATAAGCGGGTTTCCGTTAAGCATTCCGAAGACTTCGCCTCTGAATTAGTTAAATATAATATCCCTCATAAGCTGGTATTGTACCCTAACGACAATCATGGACTTTTTAAAAATAAAGAAGCGGTTAATAACGAACTCGTGAGCTGGTTCGGTAAGCACCTATAACTGTACACTAGTGAGCTGGTCGCGGCTTTTGGATGTTACTTTCCTAAAGCCTGTGTTTCCTGCTAGCAGGCTAATTGAATGCAGTACAGTCAGCACTAGGGTGGTTGTAGCAAGTCGCACTTTTATTTGAGGACTGCAAATAAAACTGAAATTCTTAGATTAATAAGTGACTGTTCAAGGAAGCGCCATAAATTGAAAAAGTAATACGTTTCACCTTTTCAATCATTGCTTCTTATTGTTTCTAATTACCATTATAAATAGCGCATATCTTGCTCCTCACTCGTTAAAAGGTATTATTATTTTATTAACTAATTAGAAAAAATGCCTATCATCATGAAAACGTTATCCCTACTTGCTAGTACCATCGCTTTGGTTTCAGCAACCGCCATCGTTTCACCTTCAGTATCAGCTGCTCAAAAGCTGTATAAACCCTTTCCTGCCGACGTGATGCCGTCGCTCAGTGAGAAAGGTACACATACAGTTGGCGTAAAAACTATTGATGCCACGTATCCAGAAAAAGTAAAAGATATTGCTGGAAATGATGTCGAGCGTAAGTTGACCCTAGAGGTCTGGTATCCAGCTTCAAGTGCTGCTGAGACGGCAACGTATGTGAATGAAACACGAAGTGGTCAAGTATTTGAAATTGAGGGTGATGCAAGCCGCGATGCGCCTATTGCCGCAGCAGAATCTGAATACCCGGTGGTGGTTATATCTCACGGGTATACTGGCTATCGCACGCTTATGTATTATTTAGGTGAACACCTTGCGTCTCACGGCTATGTAGTAGCAGCAATCGACCACACAGATTCTACGAATAAAGATGTTAATTTTGCAGAAAACCCATATTCAGGTTTTCCAAGCACATTACTAAACCGCTCACGAGACCAAGTACTTACTTTAAACAGCATCAGCGAAAACGAATTTTTCAAAGAGAGTGTTGACGCAAGTAAAGCTGGGGTAATTGGTTATTCAATGGGAGGCTATGGTGCCGTAAGTACAGTCGGTGGTTGTTATGCATTTAACGATCAAACAGCAGCAACCTTTACCGGTACACAAGACCCTAAAGTGGCAGCCCTTGTTAAAGACGCGCTAAATACTTGCGCCGGTGGCGAAGAAAGTAGCAAAGATGTGCTGCCAGCTTGGAAAGCAGCGCTAGCGCTTGCCCCATGGGGCGGGCAACATCAGCTTTTTGACGTTGAATCACTTAACAATATCAAGGTACCCGTTCTTTATGTGGCGGGTGATAACGACGATATTTCTGGTTACGATGGTATTAAATGGTTATTCGAAAATACCGGCAGTGAAGGCTCTAAGCTACTTACCGTTAAAAATGCGCGTCATAATGTCGCACCTCACCCCGCCCCGAAAGAAGCCTATGGCAGCGAGTTTGATTTGGGCAGCTACATTGAACCTGCGTGGGAAGTGCAAAAGCTGAATGCTATCAACGAGCACTTCGCGTTAGCGCTTATGAATTGCCATGTGAAAGGTTTAAAAGATGATTGTGAATACCTGAACGTGAGTGGCAGTAGTGCCCAAGTACCCGTAGACGGTAAGAAGCCAGAGCCTTGGAAGGGATTCGACGACCGATGGGCATTGGGTCTAGAGATGGACAGCAAATAAAAGTTTGAAAAGGGTGCTTCGGCATCCTTTTTTAATTTTGTTACATATTTATTTTCTATCGTAACGCATAGTGGCGTAATGTAAGACTGCTTCTATCAATCATTGATAGTAAAAAGCGCTTTAAAGCGGTATTTCGGGCTACTCATAAACTAAACCATAAGGAAGTGAAAATGCGTAAATCTACTGTGTCAGCACTATGTGCATGTTCTATTTTGTTAATGTCAGCAGCGGCTATTACCCAAAGCCATGCAGCAGCACAAGACGTTGCTACAGCGAACGCCGATGAGGTAGCAAGGCTAAAGACCTACTTCAAACAAGGCGACTTTAAATACGTTGTAGAATCCCTCGAAGCCGTTAAAGGCAAATCGCCAGAACAGCACAACATGCTTATTTCTGCCCTGATGAACATAGATTTAGACGATGCCGAGGAGGCAGCAGAGCAGTTTATTCAGGATTACAGTGATAACTATAAGGCTTACCATACACATGCAAGCGTGATGGGAGCCCAAGCCTCAAGTAGTATATTTTCAGCCCTAGGCTATGCGAAAAAAGCAAAAGAGAGTTTAGAAAAAGCAGTGGAAATCGCCCCAGAAGAGGTTGCTGTTTACCAAGCCTTAATGCAGTTTCACTTAATGGCTCCTTCTATTGCAGGAGGGGACATGGATGAAGCCATGACACTTGCGCAAACAATTTCAAAACTAGATGCTACCGAAGGTCGGTTTGCCTTAGCTAAGGTTTATTTGGAGAAAGATAACCAAGCAGAAGCAGAAGCAATCTTTGCCTCTTTAATTGAAGATGATAGTACCCAAATTCGCGCTAGGGTTGAGCTAGGTAGTTTCTATTTAGGTAATGAGCAGTACGCGGCATCTTACGATATTTTGTTGCCTTTATCAGATACAGATGTGGCTGCAGTTTCGAAAACGGATACTGAGGCTTGGGATACTTATCAAAAGCGTAAAGCCAGTCTTATGTATGGAAAGTATCGCTTAGGGCAAGTTGCTGTTGAAAGTGGCGAGTACACAACTTCAGGTATAAACGCGCTAAAAAGCTATTTGGAGGACTACCAGATTGCGACCATTGATACTGAAGGTCTACCAACAGCTAATTGGGCTCAGCTACGTTTAGCTGAACTTCTTCTTAATGCAGATAAGGTAAATGAAGCGCAAAACCTTGTTGAGGCAATAAAAGAAGAGAAAGATGAACGTTTTGCTAAGACACTCAAAAAAATCAAAAAGGCACTAAAAAAGCGAGCGGCGGTGTAATACCGCGTAGCTCGCTTACTCTAATTTTTCTTAGGCAGCGCTTAGAAAGCCATAGCGTTTAGAAAACTACAGGGCTTTAACAGTATAAATCAGGGCTGTTTGTGGGAAGAGTACCGGCAACTGCATACCGTATTTCATCAAGACTTCGCCAGAGAACACTTGTCCTTCAGTTTGCTGCAAAATTGAAGGAGTGTATTCTTTCAGCTTTTCAGGCCACACACGCTCAATGGTGTATTGCTTGTTAGCGTCAAGCCCTGCGAAGTAGAAACGGTTAGGCGTAGTGCGTACGGTTTCTGTAACACTGTTATATGCAAAAATACCCTCCTGCTTGTCTTTCGACACATAACCAAATTTCACATTCATGCCGTCATCATCCATGCGGAATAGGTCGCCGCCGTGGGTAATATGACGATATTTCTTATAAAGCGAAATGGCGTCGGTTAGCACGCTTTGCTCGTGGTCTGTTAGTTCACGCGGGTCCATTTCTATGCCCATATGACCAAATAAGGCTACGGCAGAACGAATCTCAATAGGTAGGTTACGACCTGTAATATGGCAGTCACGCGGACCTACGTGGGCGCCCATTACTTCAGATGGGAAGAAGTAAGAGCAGCCGCGCTGAATATATAAGCGGTCTAGTGCATCGTTAGAATCTGACGTCCAGAAGCGATCTGTGTGTGGCAATATGCCTAAATCTACACGTCCGCCGCCTGAGCAACAGCTTTCTATTTCAATGCCTGGCTTGGCCGCTTTTACACGGTCAATTAAGCTGTAAAGCGCTGCCATTTGGCCGTGCATTGCCGGTTTGCCTTGAAGGTTACCAGGGTGGTTTACGTCGCGGTTCATGTCCCATTTGATGTAGCTTATTTTTGGATAGGCTTTAAGTACATCAGTAATAACTTTATAAAGGTACTCAACCACTTCTGGATTGGTTAAATCTAGAACGTATTGGTTTCTAAATGGCACATGAGGGTTGTTTTCAGTTTGAAGTGCCCATTCGGGATGCGCGCGATATAAGTCGCTATCTGGGTTAACCATTTCTGGCTCAAACCAAATGCCGAATTCCATGCCAAGACCAGTAACATGGTCAATTAACCCGTCTAGTCCTTCAGGGTAGATGGCTTCATCTACAAACCAGTCACCAAGCCCAGCTTTGTCGTTTCTGCGGCCTTTGAACCATCCATCGTCTAAAACGAAGCGCTCAATACCTAGCGGTGCTACCTTGTCAGCCAAGGCTTTAAGTTCTTCTTCGTTATGATCGAAATAAATGCCTTCCCACGTGTTGTAGTGAACTGGGCGAGGCTTAGACTCAGCGCTATGGTTTAGCACGTTGCTACGTATAAAATTGTGGAACTGTTGCGATAGGGATGAGAAACCTTCACAGCCATAGCCGGTATAAAGCACCGGAGATGTGTAGCTGTCCCCTGCATCAAGTACCACTTCACCAGGAAACAGTAATTCACCGAACTGAACATAACTTCTGCCATCAGCCATGAGTTCGGCGCGAAGCTTATGGTTTGCTGAGGCACCAAGGTGGTAACCATAGCACTCACCGTTAAGCTCGCCTGTTCCATCTGGAAATGCAATTAAACCAGGAAAAGTATCGTGAGAGGTTTTGCCACGACGGTTTTCACGCACGTAGCTGCCAAAGAATAAGTCGTGATCTTTGGTTTGGAATTCAGCAGACCAACGACCTTCAAATGTCTTAATTTTACTAACCGTTGTAGGAAGTGGAAGGCTAGCAGCATTCAGGTAATTGAGGTTCAGTGCACTGCTGCCGGTGTTTTCTACACGAGAAACATATTTTACAACGCTGGTCGCGGTATCAAGCTCTACATTTGTAATAAGGCGCATACCGCGATGCGCATCTTCAGCAATGAAGGCAACCGATTGAGCATCTTGATTTATCTCTACTAAATTAAAGCCTGCTGACCACTGGTCCGCATCACCGGAAACTTCAAGGCCTGGCTGTCCTGTCCAACCTTCACCATGGGTTGGCACTAAAGTAATGGGTGGCTCTATTACTGGCGCACACTTAGCTTCTTGGCGTGTATTTAAAACGCTAAGCATTTCAGGCGTTGTGCTGTCACTTAATGGCGCACCATAGTAAATGACTTTTGGCATACGACCCTGACAGTCGAATATTAAGGTGACTTTTTCGTTCGACAGGCGTACGAATTGAGAAAGTGACGACATAAAAACCTCAGCGTTAATAAAACGTAAATTAGGTGGTGATACAACTTTTTTACAACGTAAGTAGTGACTTCTTACGGCATAATTTCGCATATTAAATCACGTTCACTATACCTATTCTACAATTTTAGGGTAAACGTTTTACTTTCAATGGTAGTCTGCATTGCGAAGGAAATGAAGTCTGACCAATAGTTGTAAAATATAGACGATATTAATTGTTAAAAACAAAAAAGGATGTCAAAAGACATCCTTTTTCGACATGTAACTAATTTGTTAGGCTTCTTTTTTATAAAGCTCTAACGAAAACTCTGCCTTTTGGTTAAACACCAAGCGGTTCACAATAAGAGCAAAGGCGACACAGCCAATAAGCGTTGCGAACATTAGGTGGATGTAATGAAGTCCAAATGGTGCATACAGAGGTGAAGCTTCAAAGCTCATTAATGCGTAAACTGAAACGCCGAACAACACTGCACCAATGGCCGCGAATGCATGCACGTTTCTAAACAGTAAGCCTACGATGAATACGGAAAGAATAGGCATACTTAAAAGACCATAAAGCTTCTGGACTAGGTTAATAATACTATCAGCTTGTTGGTATACGGGGATTAGCGCAAGCGATACTAAGCACAATAAAATAGTAACGTAGCCGCTTAACTTAGGTACATTAGGTGTTTTGTTGATATAGCTTTCATGAATGTCGCACACGTAAAGTGCAGTAGCAGAGTTTAGGTTACTGTTAAACGTGGTTAACACCGCAGCTGCCATAGCCGCTGCGAATACGCCAGAAAGCCAATCAGGCAATACCGTTGCAACAATTTTTCCGTAAGCACTATCACCAATATCACCAAATAGTTTGTATGAAACGATACCTGGAATAACAATAATGGCAGGTACAATCAGCAAGCGGATACCGGCCGCAGCGAATACGCCTTTTTGCGCTTCTTTCAAAGAAGGTGCCGCCATTGCGCGCTGAGTAATAACCTGGTTAGTACCCCAGTAAAACATTTGGATAAAGATCATACCGGTAAGCAAGGTATGCCAAGGGATTGGAGACTCATCATCGCCAATTAACGTAAGTCGCTCTTGCGGAATTCCATCAAAATTATAATCGATGGCTTGAAGCGCCAGAATAACCACCAATACAGCCATGGTTAAAAGAAGCACGCCCGAGTAGGTATCAGACACCGCTACTGCACGAAGACCGCCGAAGATGGCATATAAGGCACCGACAATAACGAAGATAACTGCAATGTACATAAGCGGCAGCTCAACGTTAAACATAGACTGCATGAACAAAGAGCCCGAATAGATTACTGCCGGGCAAAATATTAAAGCACTGCCTGCGAAGAAGAGCGCACTAATAACTGCACGTATGTGCTTGTCGTGATAGCGCTGCTCTAGAAGTTCTGTTGTCGTTGTACACTTGAACTTGTAATACACAGGCAGAAATACTTTTGCCAGTACGAAAAGGCCTACAACCGCTGCTAGTTCCCATAGGGCTAACAAGGCCATTTGGTTACCGTTCATACCTACTAGCTGGTCGGTACTTAGGTTGGTGAGCGTGATACTACCTGCAACGAAATACCAAGCTAGACCTCCGCCTGCAAGAAAGTATTCGCGGTTTTGGTTTTGGGCATTTCTATTTTGTCCGCGGCAACTTAAATAGGTAAGAAAACCAATTAAAGCAGTCACAAAGACAAAAACAGACACCTGAATAGTGCTGGAAAACATGTTTTACTCCTAAAGGACAGTTATGACTTGCTGGTTTCGAACTTAATGTTGTTTACAGCGCGATCAGGGAATTTAGTGTTATGAAGACGGATAACGCGGTTCACTTGCAAAATAGAACCGAGAATATTGAAAAGCACGTTGAGCAGGCCCTTTTGATTCAAATTAGCCAGTTCTTCACCCGTAAGGTTTTGCAAGCGTTGCTCATTCACAGTAGCTAGCCCGCCTACGCGCTGATTGGTGTTGTCTTTGTACTCTATAATCAAGTCAACAGTATGAATGAGTCCCATCTCGCTAATTTGATTCATCATTACAGCGGTTTGTTGCATGGCGGTAACGCGCTCATCTAGCAATTTCTTTTTATTATCTAAGTACGCAGTAGGGCGCTTGGAAGGCAAAAAGAGTGCTTCACCGTTTTGAGAAGAAACAGCTGGCGAGTCGACATCAACTAAAACTTCTTGCTGCTGAGCATCATTTCCCAATCGTACGATAAAAGGTAAGGTGCGAAGACTAAGCGGTGCATAGTGACCAAGCCATGTACCTTGTGTTTCAAACACGTTTTCTTGAGGAGCTAGGCCGCACAGGGCCGAAATTGTCCAATACTGTGCTTCAGTAGATTTACTGAAAAACAGAGGGAAGTCGCTAGATGCTTGAACGGCTTCCTTTATCTCAATGTTGAGAAGATGAAATTTCGAATAAGTACTAGCAAGCTTGCTCTCATCAATAGTAAGAGCGCTGTGGGTATCATCCGATAAGGTTTCAAATGTTGGCATATTATAGTTCTCGTTAGCTTGCCAACCACTGCTCAATGTAGTCGCGGTGATTAGGTAAGCTGCTTAGTTTTTGCTGCGTGATTAGCTGATTTTGTTGAATCACTTTATCAGCTAGGTCACGTTCGTTGTAGAAATGAGACTGCAAAGAAAAGTCTGGAGAAAATCCCATTCCATATAGTACGTACTGATAGCTGGCGGCAGGAAAAAGCTCTATTGCCGCTGAAAAATCAGCAATTTGAGGGCCGCGATACTTCCAAATTTCCAAATCTTCTTTTAAAGAGTCGGGAATACTTGAAGGATCGCGATTGGCAACCCAGTAAGGTTCACTGCGTTGATTGAAAATATAATGGAGTTTCAAAAAGTCGATAATGCGCTGCCAGCGATAGTTCATTTGCTTGTTGAAGCGCTGGCTAACGATAGGCATCGCTGATTCTGGCAGCGGCATTTGCTCTGCAATATAGCGTGCTGAAATCTCGATAAGCATAAGGGCTGTTGCCTCTAATGGCTCTACAAACCCCGCGGATAGGCCTACGCCAATGCAGTTACCTTTCCAAATACGCTTCTTGTAACCAGAGTTAAAGCGAATTGTGCGCGCTTTCAAATCACCGTGTTGGTCACCAACGTACTGACGCAATACTTCTTCGGCGCGTTCATCGGTAGTAAATTCGGTAGAGTAAACATGGCCTACGCCTCTTCTTGAAGATAAACCAATATCCCAAATCCAGCCTGCTTCTTGCGCAGTTGCTTGGGTGTAAGGCTTTATTTCGAAGTCTTCTTCGTGAGGTACATGAAGGGCAAGGGCTGAGTTATTAAATAGCACGTCGTCTGTAGAAACAACGCTTTCACCTAGGGTTTCGCCAAGTAATAGTGAGCGAAAACCTGAACAATCGACAAATAAATCAGCTTTCAAAACCATGCCGTTGTTAAGGGTGACGCTTTCAATATGTTCGTCTGAGATTGCAGCTACGTCTTCTACAGTAGCGACAATGTGTTTAACGCCTAGCTCCGTCTTACTGAAGTCTCGTAACATGTCAGCGAATGCACCCGCATCCAGATGATAAGCGTAGTTAGATTGTGCGCTGCTGTATTCCTGTTCGCTGAGCGTGCGAGGCGCCATATTGCGCTCACACACGTGCTGCTGAAAGTTAGTGGCGTTGGCAAAATTTGCTATATCGCCTACATAGGGGGCCATTTCAACGCGACCATAACCTAACGGAACGGTAAACGGGTGGTAATAAAAGTCGCCGTCGCCATTTACCCAATTTACGAATTTACCGCCCTGCTTGAATGCAGCGCTGCAGCGTCTAAATACTTCTTTTTCAGACAGGCCAATGTCTTTCAGCGTGTTGCGCATTGTTGGCCAGGTTCCTTCACCTACGCCGACAGTAGGAATGTCACTGGATTCGACCAAGGTTATGTCTAAGCCACATTCACCCATTGCTACCTTGTGTTTAGCCGCAACGATGGCGGCTGTAAGCCAACCAGCGGTGCCGCCACCTACGATGACAATACGCTGTTTTTGAGATGTATGAGATGAATGGTTCATGAAACAACACTGCTTAAATGGAATTATGACTGTTTTCTACATTTATCCATAAACGTACTCGTTTTGCCAATAGGCTTATGGATAAAAGGCAGGGTTTTACCCCTGCCAAAACACACACAAATCTTAGAATGAGCCTCGGATACCTACAGAGTAGCGAGCACCATTGTCTTCAATTGAGTAAATTTGGTCTGGGAAGCGGCCTACTTGTGTAAGCTCTTCTTCAGTCACGTTGATACCTTCAACAAATACCGTAAGGTGTTCGTTGATGTCGTAACTTGCACTTACATCCCACTGACCGTAGGTTTCAGTAGTAATTGGCTCGCCTGTCGCGCCGCCAACTTCAGTGTTATCTAGTGCAAATAGGAACGACTCACGGTTGTTAAACGCTACACGTGCCTGGAACGCATCGCGCTCGTAGAACACGATAAGGTTTTGTGAATCACCAAGACCTGCTAGCGCAAACGTCTGTGTTGTATCGCCAGATACTTCCGCATCACTGTTAACTACAGTAGCGTTAGCGGTTACACCAAAGCCGTTATCCCATACGTGGGTAATCGCTACTTCATAACCATTAACCGTTGCTGTTTCGCCGTTTTGAGGGCGTGTAACAGTGTAAACTTCGCTTGCACCATTAAGCTCTTCTGTGTCAGCCACTACGTCGCGATCAGGGTCTTGTGGGTCAAGCGATACGCCCACTGCACAGTCATCAGCAGCACAGCGATAGTCATTTGGCAGACGGTTAGTCATGGTATAAGTTTCATCGCCAGAAAGCGTAACAATGAAGTCTTCTACTTCTTTGCTAAATACTGCAAACGAGAACACAGAATCGTCGCTGTAATACCACTCAAATGATAGATCCCAGTTTTCAGCGCTAAATGGCTTAAGGTCAGGGTTACCACCGCTTGCCTGTAGGTTTTGACGACGAGGCTCGTTGAAAGTGGTCGCTGGAGACATCTGAGACATAGTAGGGCGTGTCAAAGAATCGTAGCGAGAGAAACGTACAATCATATCTTCTTGTACTTCTAACTTAACGTTCAAGCTAGGTAGAAGGTTGGCATATGAAGATGAACCTGTAATGTTTTCTGCTGGAGCGAAAACATTCGAGAACAAGGTTAAGTCAGTTGTAGGAACAACGTCAGCGATAAGTGCTTGTACTGCAGAAACTGAAACACTGGTTTCTTCGTAACGGGCACCGAAGTTCATGGTTAACGGCATATCACCGATGTCATAACCAAATTCGAAGTTAGCGTAAAGTGCGGTTACGTCTTCTTCGATGTTGTAATAGTTAGGCTGAAGCGTTGGTACTACTGGCGCACCTTGAGAAGCAAGGTAATCTAGGTATGCATCGCCATCGTACGTGTACCAAGTATCAATTAGGCCGCTGAAGAAGTTGTTCGCAGTGAACGGACGAATGTTCAGCTCATCAATTGGCGCTGCTGTGCCATAACCACAGAATGCACATTGTGACGCAAACTCTTGGAAAACGAACTTCTCACGCTCTGAGCGCAAGATACCGAAATCAACTTTACGGAAAACGTCAGAATCAGCAAGGTAAGTGAAATCTGCTTTGTATTCTGTTACTTCGTCTTCAGACGCAACTACGTTACCTAAGTCGTTATAGTGAAGGCGGTTAAGTGCGATATCAGGCAATTGACCATTGCCAAAACCATCGTGAATTACAGTAGGTGTACCACCTGTGCTGTCAAACTCGTAGTTGTTGATGATGCCTACAACGTTAAAGCGACCTTCGCCAGCAACGTCGTTTTCAGCTTCAGATGTTGAAACATCGAAGGTTGCTGAAAGGGCGTCAGTTACTTGCCAATCAACGTTTAAGCCGAACCCTTTGTTAGTTACATCACGTACACCACGGGTTGATGATACGAAGTCAGATGCTGGGTTACCGCTACCTTGGTGTAAGTCAATTTCCTGCGTAAATTGTACAGCTGTACCAAACTCAGAAATAGTGGCAGAACCTACGCGGTCTGGTTCAAACCATGACGCAAGGTCAGTAACCTGTGAATCAACTTCAAACTTAGAGATAAAGCCATCTAAGGTAATGGTTACATCATCAGATGGTGCAAACTGCGCAACAAGTGATGCGTTAGTACGGGTTCTGTCTTGCTGGTCTACAACTTGGTCCCAGTTACGAGGCAAATAAACATCAGTAGCAATAATCTCAGCCGTTTCGCCATCGCCACGGTTTGAAAGTGTTAGGCCTGGACGCCAGCCCGCTGTTTGAATACGGTTAATTTGAACCTGACGCTCTTGATGAGATACCGCAAGTAGCAAACCAAATTTATCGTCAGCGAATGTGTTGCTAACTAAGAAAGAAGCTTGTGGAGACGTTTCTTCAGAAAGGGTTTCATAAACACCCTTCACGCTTCCTACTGCTTGGAAACCGTCATAGTCGAATGGGCGAGCAGTCGAAACGTTGATGGTAGAGCCGATGCCACCCGATTGAAGGTTGGCAACGCCACTTTTGTAGATACTTGCGCCAGTAATTTGGTCGGCAGCGAGCACATCGAAGTTAAATGCACGGCCAGCGTCGTCAGTAGCGAGTTGGCGACCGTTTACAAGTACAGTGTTAAACTGTGGGCCGAAACCACGTACCGTAACTTTTTGACCTTCACCACCGTTACGGTCAATAGAGACACCAGTGATACGCTGAAGTGATTCAGCAACGTTTAGATCTGGAAATTTACCTAAATCTTCCGCTGCTATACCGTCTGAAACAGCGAGGTTTTCTTTCTTATCAGACATTGCTCTTTTCAAGCTGCTTACAATGCCGCGAACTTCAATAACTTCAACAGGTGCATCGTTTACACTTTGAGTGTCAGCATCTTGAGAGAATGCTACCGGTGCGTGTAGGGCAGAGGCGATAGCAACACCTAAAAGTGAGCGTTTCGCAATTGGGCCTAACTGTGATGTGTTAATTTTATGTGTCACTGTGTTTTCTCCGTGAGTAGGCTACGTTTTAACGTACTTTGCACTTAAATTACGTTTTTAGTATGTGCGGATCAAGCTTATTAACATTACTTTTACACATTTAACGTTATATTTTCTCGATTATTATTTGTAACTTTATGAAAAATATAGCGTTTCTGTTTTAAGGTAAAAGGTGAAACGTTTACCTTAGATCCAATACTAGCACAAAATGACAATGTAATTACAATGTTATAAAAATTTTTTTGTATAAAAAAAGTGCGGTATATAACCGCACTTTATTAACAATAAGAAAAATAAGGAGAAATTAACTGCAACGGATACGGTCTACAGCGGCCTTCCAACCATCATAGGCCTGATCACGTTCTTGCTTTGATAGTCTTGGGGTGAAAACGCTATCACTTTTCCAGCACTGAGTTAAATCATCAATACTGCTAAACACACCTGCTTGTAATCCGGCAAGGAAGGCTGCGCCTAACGCAGTTGTTTCGGTAATTTCAGGTCGCTCTACTTCAGCACCCAATATATCTGACAAAAAGCCCATGACCCAGTCGTTACGCGACATACCGCCGTCTACACGTATATTTGTAGGGCGAGCTCCGTCGCTTTCCATCGCTTTTTGAAGGTCTTTGGTTTGATAGCAAACCGATTGCAGGCCTGCGGCAACAATTTCGCTTATCCCTGTATCACGAGTAAGGCCTAAAATGGCGCCTCGCGCATCTGGGTCCCAATATGGCGCGCCTAAGCCGGTAAATGCAGGAACTAAAAATACACCGTTGTCTTCTCTAGCGCGTTGCGCTAAAGCTTCAGATTCTGCCGCATCATCAATAAGCTTTAAGCCATCGCGAAGCCACTGCACGGTGGCGCCAGCCATAAAGATGCTGCCCTCAAGGGCGTAGGTTGTTTTACCATCAAGGCGATAACCCACGGTTGTAAGCAAGCGGTTCTTTGACTGAAGAGGGGCGTCGCCGGTGTTAAGGATCATAAAGCAGCCGGTTCCGTACGTACTTTTTGCCATGCCTTTTTCAAAACACGCCTGACCCACAAGTGCAGCTTGCTGATCGCCTGCAACACCTTGAATAGGAATAGCTTTTCCGATGATGTCTTCTTTGATTACCCCAAAATCCGCGGCACAGTCCATAACTTCCGGCAGCATTGAAGCTGGGATATTGAATTTCTCAAGAAGCTTTTCATCCCAACGCTGATTATGAATATCAAACAACATGGTTCTAGATGCATTTGTGGCATCAGTTTTATGTGATTCACCGCCCGTTAAGCGCCAAATCAAATACGTATCCACGGTACCAAACAGAAGCTCGCCGTTTTCTGCCTTCTCTCGGGCGCCTTCGACGTTATCTAGTATCCATGCAACTTTCGTTGCTGAGAAATAAGGGTCAAGTAAAAGCCCTGTCGACTCTGTTATATACGAAACGAATTCTTCGTCTTCGCTAAAATCTCGGCAATATTGCGCTGTACGTCTGTCTTGCCAAACGATTGCAGGGTAGACAGGCTTTCCTGATTGTTTATCCCAAACTAGCGTGGTTTCGCGCTGATTTGTGATTCCAATAGCGGCGATGTCAGACGGGGTTACGCTACACTTATCAAAAACTTCCTTCAGGGTAGCGACAACGCTTTCCCAAATTTCTTCCGGGTCGTGTTCAACCCAGCCATCTTTAGGGTACTTTTGAGAAAACTCCTGTTGAGCGATGGCCTCTATACTGCCTTTTGCAGAGAAAATAATGCTGCGAGAGCTTGTTGTGCCTTGATCAATGGCAAGAATATGTTGTCCCATAAGGTCACTCCTGAAGATAATTTTCATAGAGTTTGCATCATTTACAGGTGTTTAACAATGCCATATTTTCGAAAACGAACATTTGCTTTTCGTTTTATCGCGTGAAGTTTGTTATTAAGCACGTATAATTATTGTCGATTTTACTTTTGAGGATGTGTGATGAACCAAACGCAAAGACACGAAAAAATTGTTGGGTTAATAAAGCAACATGGTTTTATGTCTATTGATGATTTGGTTAGTGCTTGTGAAGTGACGCCACAGACCATTCGAAGAGATTTAAATCAACTGGCTGAAAACGGCGTAGTCAGTCGCTATCACGGTGGCGCTGGATTAAACAGAAGCTGGGAAAATACACCGTATCAAGAACGTAAAACGCAAAACAGTGAAGTAAAAGAAAAAATTGCTGAAGCTGTTGCAGCTATGATACCCGACGGTGCGTCTTTGTTCATCAATATTGGTACTACGACTGAGCTTATCGCTACTAAGCTGCTAAATCATAAAAATCTACATGTAGTAACAAACAACATTCATGTAGCGACAATCCTATCTGCTAAAGAAGACTTCTCGGTGATAATTGCCGCAGGTGAAGTACGGTATCGCGATGGCGGTATTATTGGTGAAGCAACCTGTGACTTTATCAGTCAGTTTCGCATGGACTACGGCATCATTGGTATAAGTGGTATAAGTTCAGACGGCGCGTTATTAGACTTTGACTTCAGAGAAGTGAAAGTTTCACAAGCTATTTTAGAGCATACTCAACACGTCATCCTTGCTGCCGACTACAGTAAATTTGAACGCCGCGCTATGGTTGAACAGGGCCATATATCACAAGTCGACTGTTTAGTTTGTGAGAAAACACCACCGCCAAGCATAGGCAAAATTATAAAAGAAAATAACATTACTTTTGTAAAAGCATAACTATAAGTTGTCTTACTCATTTATCGTCACAATCACAGATTTGTCATAATTCTGCACTAGCCTTATCACTCGATAATGTTGTGTGTTGCTGCATTGCTAACTAATGCTTGAACATGGTTTTGTATCGATTCACTCGTCTAGTTGTACTTACAAACATGCGGTTCAGCGCATGTAGATTAGCTAAACCCTTTATTCTTCCTTTGCGTTATTTACCAGCAAGTTAACGCATAATTGGGTTCATTTAACTTTCTTTAATGTTCGATAATGTTCGTTTTGTGTTGACATGTTTTCCTTTTGGTTGTCAAATAGCCAACAACGAGATAAAGCAAATGTGAATACGAGCAGGGGCAAACTATGAGTCACAGCAATGAATCTGAAAAAACAGTAGACGTTTTAGTTGTTGGCGGCGGCGTTAACGGTGTTGGCGTAGCGCTGGACGCTGCAGGACGTGGGCTTTCAGTAGCATTATGTGAAAAAGGTGACCTTGCTGGCGCTACATCTTCATCAAGTAGCAAGCTCATTCACGGCGGCCTTAGATATTTAGAACATTACGAGTTCCGTTTAGTAAAAGAAGCATTGGCGGAACGGGAAGTACTGCTTCAAAAAGCTCCTCATATCATGTGGCCCTTGCGCTTTCGCTTACCGCATCAAAAGCATTTACGCCCAGCGTGGATGATTCGAATTGGCTTGTTTCTTTACGATTCATTGGCGAAACGCAACATGCTACCTCGCTCACGTAAGCTGTCGACAACCAGCGAAAGCCCTTTAGTTAGCGATATTACAACCTGTTTTGAATATTCTGACGGGTGGGTAGACGATGCACGCTTAGTGGTATTGAACGCATTAGCCGCACAAGATCAAGGCGCACAAATTTACACCCGCACTGAATGTGTTAAAGCTGAAAAGCAAGACAACCTGTGGAGTGTTGAGCTTAGAACAGCAAAAGGGAAAACGTTTACAGTTAAAGCGAAGTCTATTGTCAATGCTGCAGGCCCTTGGGCGGTATCCTTCTTAGATCGTTTAGTAAATGTTAACAACCCAAATGCTATGCGTATGGTGAAAGGAAGCCACTTCATTGTGCCTAAACTTTACGATACTGATGAAGCATACATACTGCAAAACAAAGACGGGCGTATTGTTTTTGTTATTCCTTATGAAGGGGATTTCTCGCTGGTAGGTACTACTGATGAAGACTTTAAAGGTAATCCATCAGATGCTGCTATCTCGGATGAAGAAACCGAATACTTGATAGATGTGGTAAACACATACTTTAAATCAAAAATCACCCTAAGCGATATCGTTCACTCTTACAGTGGGGTAAGACCTCTACTGGAAGAAAAGAATGCTTCTGCTCAAGAGTTAACGCGAGACTACAAAGTTGAGTTAAAAGGTGAAACAGGTAAGCCAGTGTTGCTCAATATTTTTGGCGGGAAAATAACGACCTACAGAAAATTAGCTGAGCATGCGGTAGACAAACTGACTACATGTTTCCCTAAAGCCAAGAAAGCATGGACTAAAGATGTGCCTTTACCAGGTGGCGCATTCGAAAGCCAAGAAAAGCTTGTAAATAAGTTAATTGGAGAGTTCTCGTGGTTGAACAAAGATATTGCTCAACGCTATGCACGTCAATATGGCCTTTTAAGCTACAAATTTTTAAAAGGAAAATCGTCAATTGCTGAGATGGGTGAAGACTTTGGCGCAGGTATGTATTGCGCAGAAGTAGACTATCTAATCGAGAGTGAATGGGCATGTACGCTGGAAGATGTAATTTGGCGCAGAACTAAGCATGGGGTGCGTTTAACCAAAGCGCAACAAGAGGTGCTATCGCAATACATCGAACAGAAAGCGGACTCCCTTCATAGCGAGCAACAAGCTATTGACCCAGTATTGGCAAGTGCGTAAGTTTCTTAATTAAATACGAAAAAAATAAAGGGCGTTTCGTCTAATGTAACGCCCTTTATTTTCGTATACCCTCGGTCTTATCAATTTGATACCGTTTTTTATAACTCTTTACATTAACAAGATCGCAAGCTTGAATTAATCGGATTCAATATGAACACGGATGTCATAAAAGAAAGCACAGTGAAAGAAGTTATTTTCATTCGCCATGGAAAGCCACTTTCAGCCCACAATGAGAAAGTGAATGCTGCGGATTATGCAAGCTGGGTGCGTAACTATAATAAATCTCCCCTAGACCCAGCCAGCCAACCAAAGCAAAAAATAGATATAACCGGTAGCTACATCGCCGTAAGCCCGCTGTTAAGAGCAAGGTTAACAGCAGCTCAATATGGGGCAACTTCAATTGATGAAGAGCTACCGGAACTAAGAGAAATGGATATACCTTACTACAAGTTACCTTTCACTTTGCGCAGTTGGCACTGGGTTTTGCTAAGCCGTGCTCTTTGGTTTATGGGAACTAAAGGCCGCTTTGAAAGTTTCAAACTTGCTAAAAAACGGGTTGAAAAACTTTCTTTTCATATTAATAAACTTAGCGAAAAACACCCTAGAGTGGTTCTTTTTGGGCATGGGATGACGAACTACTATACGCGAAAAGCGCTAATGAAAAGCGGGTGGCAACTAAAGCAAAAAGACAGTGATTTCTGGGGCATTACTATTTTGCAAAAAAACGGTTAACCAAGAGCCGTACTGCTAATCATAGATACTTGAAAACGAGCTAAGCTTAAAGTTTCGGTTAATTATTTATACGGACTGGTATTACTTCATATTTCCTCCAAAATGCCGATAAACTAACAACATAACGAAGTTGTTTTCGCAGCTATAGCAATTTCATATTGCGCAAATAGCGACAAACACCACGCCAAACAAGGTTTAATACTTCAGTTATAAGCTGGGGAGCCACAGATGAATAAAAATAATAACGACACCGAGACCACTAAAAACCTTATTAAAGCTTCTATTGCCGTTGTTTTTGCAAGCTCGCTAGGCATAGCAATTAACAATTTTCATATTGGCGAAGAAGATACCACTACAAAAGTTTTTGCAGAGCGTTTAGAGACGTTCAAGCGGCACGTGATTTCTTCACATTGGCAATGGCGAGTACGTCAGCCTACCACTATGATAATGCTTATTCACTATGACGACTCTGGCAGCGAAATGAACCGAACGCCAGTTCGTATGAACCACAATGGATGGCCGACCGCTGATATGTCGGACGCTGGATGTGAAAAAATTTGGTCATCAATAGTGGCATCCCCATTACGTGTCGACGGATTCAAAGTGCATGCAAGATACTACGCTGAGCTTGAAACAAATGAGGATAACTACTGGTGTCGCTTCAGCTTAAGTAGAGGAACCTATTTCGACTATTACCCAGCAAGCGGTTCGGTAACTACCTTGGAAGACTAGTAAGCTCTTTATAACAATACATATTAATATAAACATTCACCTATGTAGGTATTTGGTTTATTTAGATAATTAGTCTACTTTTGAGTTAGCGCCATGTCACAAATTGGCACCTTAAGGTATTGTTGATAACAAGATAATACTCGACACTAACGAATTAAGTAGACATATGCTCTCTAGCTTATTCTCTTCGCAAAAGAACAATACAACGCTCACGGTAGGTGTGTCTGTGAGTGCTGCTGAGTTACATATTGCCGCTGTTAATTTTAGCGACAGTGGCTATGTACTCAACTCTTTTGCTTCTGTTCCCTTTGACAATCGAAAACCTCTTGAACAGCAATTAAGCGAGGCCTTGCGAGAATTTGAAAAAGAGGCATGTCGAGTATCCATTGTGCTTTCTCAAGAAATGTATCATATGGTTCAAGTGGAAAAACCTGATGTACCCGAAGAGGACATCACGACTGCACTACCTTGGACACTTGGCGAGTTGGTTCCGTTCGATTCTAGTAATATTGTTTTGGACTACATCGATTACCCGGTTCAAACCCGAACCGGCGGCAAGAAAATAGATGTGTTTGCTGCCGAAAAGTCATCGCTTTCTGCACTGGTTCAAAGTCTATCGAAAAAGAAAGAGGTTAAACTCACCCATATCCACGCTAAAGAAGTGCTGGCTACCGAAATGGTGCCTGACGATGATTACGCGCGATTACTTATTATTCAAGAGCCCAATAGCGAACCTTTTTTGATGATAGTGCGCTCGCGTGCTATTTGGCTATCGCGTCGATTAAGGGGATTTGTTAAAAAATCCTCCGCCCCAGAAGATTTAGCCCAATTAAGCGACATGCTTGGTTTAGAAATTCAACGTTCAATGGATTTCTATGAGTCACAGCTAAAACAGCCACCGCTAAAAGAAATCTTGTTCAGAACACAGTTTGATTGCGAGCCCGTTATAGAGCGCTTAAAGCCCTTTCAGCCTGCGGCTATGAAAAAATTCGCTGCGCAGCTCGAATTAGCTGATGTTGTTGACCCCACTTGCCACTTTGCTTTGGCTAGTGCGCTTGTTGCAGCGAGGGAGGCCCAGTGAAACGCACGATAAACCTTTATCACCCCTCGCTTAAGCCTAAAAAAGAGCGCTTACCTCTATCAAAGGTGCTTTGGGTAAACGGCGTAGCGTTTGGAGTAATGCTAATCGCCGTTGTTGCTTTAAATGTATTACTAAACGCTAAACAAGAAAAAATAGAACAGCAATCAGCGTTAACCCGCCAAATCAATAATGAAATTAAAACGCTGAATAATGCACTGGAGAAAAAGCGTGATACCAAAACGCTTCAGCAGCAGCTTGAGCAAGTAAACGCAAAGATAGAAAACAGAAAGCAATTGCTTGCCTATCTAGAAAGTGGAGAGCTGTCTTTTGATGCAACCAAGTATGGCGAAGTGATGGACGACTTAGCTAACTATCACAACCAGAACCTTTGGCTTACCAGCATAAACATAGATACCCAGAAAATTCGTTTGTCAGGACAAACGGTGGCACCGTCGTCTATCCCTATTTGGTTGAAGAAGTTACAGCAGTCACCTTTCTTTCAGGGTAAGTCATTTTCGTCAGTGAAGTTCGACGAAGTAGATGGGGCTGAAAACGTGAAGCAATTTTTAATATCAACTGATTTTGAAGGAGACGCTGATGAGTCAGTATCAACAGCTCTCTGATAAGTTTTCAGAGCTCGAAAACAGAGAAAAGCAGCTTATTTTGTGGGTGAGCTTTGGCCTTATCGTTTATCTATTCTTTTGGTTTGGCATATCGCCAGCGCTGGAAGGCATGTCTGCCGCTGACAAAACCGCTACTCGAAAAGAAAGCGAGTACAAGGCGCTTGTCATTCAGCGAGATGCCATTGAGCAAGCATTGTCTGTCGATTACACGCAGCGGATGCAACAGGAGTTAGATAACGCGAGAAAAGCGCTACTGAGCGTTGACGATGCGTTGCTTTCATTGAACGAAGGCTTCGTGGCTGCCGACAGGATGCCCGAGTTGTTAATGACGCTATTGAATGAAGAAAACAATGTGAGCTTGGTTAACTTTAACGTAGAACCTACTGAAACCATTCGTTTTGGTGAAGGTGAAACGCAAAGTACATCATTCTATCGTCACAATATGCGTTTAGTGATTGAGGGTAGTTACTTCGACTTACGCAGTTATCTTGCGCGTCTTCAAGCGGCACCAGAAAAAGTCATTGTGACTGACTTCGCTTATAACGTCGACGAATATCCCAGTGCATCACTGACATTGGGGTTAGCGACAGTAAGCAATAACGCTACCTTCATTTCGCTTTAGGGAATCTAGGTGAAGACAATGAAATGCTTCATATTTAGTTTGTTGGTAGTAGGTAGTGTTTTCAAGCCTGCAATAGCCGCCGTAGACCCAACTAAACCTGCCCAGTTTAAGGGGGCGATTGCAAGCGAAAGCAATCTTTTAGATGGCGAATTGGCTCTGCAGTCAATTTTTAAACGCAGTTCCGGTTACAGCGCGATCATCTCTGGCAAGTCTTATCGAGAGGGGGACACGCTGAATGAATTTACTGTGTCCAAGATAACCCCTAAACACGTGATTATAACTGACGGTCGTCAGCAGAAAATACTAAGAATGTATGCATATGAAATTAAAAAATAGCCTTATTTCTAACGCACTGATACTAGCTGCGGCGTTTGTTATAGCGGGTTGTCAAACCTATGGTGTTGGCGAGGAAGTGAAACCGCATATTCGCGATGAACTCAATCGCTCCCAAAATGTACCTGCGACCAAACCAGCTCCTCCACCGCAGCTAAACCAAGAACTGCTGTCAGAAGTGGCTCGCTACCAGTCGCTACCAGCTCCTACGTCTCAAAAGCTGTTTGCCGTGTCCGCTAATAATGTGGATGTTCGCCCGTTCTTCGATGCGCTGGTGGAAGATACGCCTTATAGCGTGGCTGTGCATCCAGCGGTGTCTGGCCAAATCAGCTTAACACTTAAAGACGTGGCCCTTGACGATGTGATTACGATTATTTCTAGAATGTATCCACTGGATGTATTTTTAGAAGGTAAAGTTATCCAAGTGATGCCGTCGCAACTAAAGACAGAATCTATCCCGGTTAACTTCCTAATGATCAAGCGTTTTGGTGTTTCGAACGTCAGCGTGATTGCAGGTGGAGTAAGCGAACAAGACCAGAATAACGGTGGTAACAACGGCGGTATTAACGGCAACAACAATATCAGCGGTAACGCATTGGGCGGTCAAAGCGGCTTAGGTGGTCAAGGTGGTCTTGGCGGCAACAATATACAGCAGCTCAACGGTTCAAATATTCAGACTACCAGTGAAAACGATTTTTGGAGTGACCTAAAAGAAGCGTTAAAAGTACTGGTATCACCTACTGAAGGTCGTCAGGTGGTGGTTTCACCTCAGGCGGGGTTAGTGACGGTACGCGCGCTACCTAGCGAAATTGCCGTGGTGAAAGACTTTCTAAACCAAAGCCAAGAAAGCCTGCAACGTCAAGTGGTTCTAGAAGCTCGCATTATTGAAGTCACGCTAAATGATGGCTACCAACAAGGCGTTAGATGGGACCGTATAGCTAGCGGCTTAACAGGGAGCCTCAATTTTGGGTTTAGCGGCGGGGCGCTTGCTTCTAATTTTGCAGCAAACACTGCTGCGGGAATCGACCCAGCTATTAATGCGGTTAATGCTATCGGCAACACTATATCTACCGATATCGGTGGAGTATCAACGCTACGTATTTCTCGCGGCGACTTTGATGGTGTTATCAATATGCTTCAAACCCAGGGTGACGTGCAAATGCTAAGTAACCCTCGCGTTACGGTAACTAACAACCAAAAGGCCGTTATTAAAGTAGGGCAAGACGAGTACTTTGTTACCGATGTGTCGACCAGTGAAGATCAAAGCACAACAAGCACAGAGAACGAGAATGACATCGAACTTACTCCTTTCTTTTCTGGTATCGCGCTGGATGTAACACCGCAAATAGACAGAAGTGGCTCTGTAATACTGCATGTTCACCCTTCAGTAACAGAAACGGCGGAACAGACAAAGGTTATCCAAGTAGGTGACCAACAAATTTTGTTACCGCTAGCACAGAGCAATATTCGTGAATCAGATACCGTGATCCGCGCTCGCGACGGTGAAATTGTGGTGATAGGCGGCTTAATGGAAACGGTTACCAGCGAGCAAGAATCTAAAACACCGCTGTTAGGTGATATCCCTATTATCGGTAACGCGTTTAAAAACAAGGCGAAAACCCAGAGCAAACGCGAATTGGTTATTCTTATTCGCCCTTCGGTGGTACAGCCAGATACGTGGGAAAAGCAGCGCCTTCGCACTCAGTCATTACTTGATCAATGGTATAGAAACTAATTATGTACCAAGGCTTTTATCATTTCACAGAAATGCCGTTTTCGCTTACGCCGAACACGGATTTCTTTTGTGCGCTTGCGCCGCACAATGAAGCGTTAAAAGTCATTTTGTCTGCGTTAAGTATGTCTGAAGGCTTTATTAAAGTGACCGGTGAAGTAGGTACAGGTAAAACCCTGTTGTGCCGCAAACTGATAAACCACCTTTCAGACAAATTCGTAGCCTGTTACTTGCCTAATCCATATTTAAGCCCTGACGAGTTGCGTATAGCATTCGCCAATGAATTAGGTATTGATATAAGTAAAAACGAAGCTTCTCAAGGGTTACACAGTGCCATCGAGTCAAGGCTTTTGGCGCTCAAACAAGAGGGGCGGCAAGCGGTACTGATTATTGATGAAGCGCAATCGTTAAGCTGGGATGCACTTGAGATGTTGCGCTTATTTAGCAACTTAGAAACTGAGAAAAGTAAGCTGCTTCAAATCGTTTTATTCGGCCAGCCAGAGCTTGACGCTAACCTGTCAAACCCTAAGGTTAGGCAAATCCGTCAGCGCATCAGCTTTTCGTACACGCTGCGCACAATGACGTCGGCAGAAGTGGATTACTACATCGGCCATAGGCTAACAACGGCGGGCGGAAGCGAGCAGTTAATTTCTAAAGCTTTACGGGCTTTTATTGCATTAGTCACCCGAGGAACGCCACGGTTGGTCAATATTGTTTGCCACAAAATTCTTCTTCGTGCTTACGGTCAGGGTAAAAGCACTGCGACTTGGCAACATACAATAAACGCAGTGTTTGATACTGATGACTGTAAGCGAAGGCTTGTTCCTAGACAAAGCATTGTTATTTTATCCATAGCTGCGGTTGCGGTAGCAAGTGCGCTTCACCTTTACGGAGCGCCGGGCTTATGAGCATTTTAAATGACACCTTGAAATCGCTAGATGAGCGGAACCAGAACGAAGATTTTGGCTTGCCGCCTACAGTTCAAGTGGAAAATCGCTCGCTTTGGCCAAAAGCGCTAATTGCGCTCATCGCACTAGGGCTATTTAGCTGGCTGGTGTTTAATAGCGTAACTGAGTCAGGGGATAGTAAGAGTGCTGCTAATACAGGTAGCCTTGATACTGTTGCAAAAGTCGATGTACCGAATACAGCAGCAAGCTCGGTGCAAAATGAGTCCATTACAACTGACAGTGAAAGTACTTCCAAGCAAGATGTCGATAGCGCCGAACAACAGTTAGAAGGCATGAAGTCTACGCCGTTATCCGAAGAAGATTTGGCATATCAAAATACGCCGTCAGACGTAGCTGAGATTGTATTTAACAGTATTGATGAAACGGTAGCCGACGACGAAGCAGAATACAGGCAGCGTACGCAAGTTGCTAATTCTTCAAGCTCAAACTCGGATGCCCAATCAGATCAAAAGCCAGATAAAAAGACAGATAAAAAGTCAGATAAACAGGCAGCCGAAGTTGAAGACGAAATCATATCAGCCGCAAACATATTAGCAGAGACTGAAGAAACCAGCTCGGCGGTAGTGAAAGCCTCAGGTTTAACCCAAGAAAAAGCAAACATACAAACGACCAACAAGACAAACCTTGGAGCAAACGTTAAAACAAGCAGTGAATTGAGCTCGCCTAAGCCAGACAGCATTATTTCACGTGAGCCTGCGATTGACGTTACGCCTAAATCCCCTGAGCAACAAAGCGCCGTTCATTTAGAGGCAGGGCTTAAAGCTTACAATTTTGGTATTTTCGACGACGCCCAAAAAAGCTTTACTCTTGCACTATCTACCTACCCGCAAAATACCGAGGCTCGCAAACAATTGGCCGCGCTTTATTTTGGTCAAAATAACAACCTACAAGCGTTACAGGTACTTTCAGAAGGCGTTGTAATGTCGCCAGAATCGTTAGTGTGGCGCGAACTCATGGCTAAGATTTTGGTTCAAGAAAGCCGTTTTGAAGAAGCACTGAACCTTATGCCAGACAGCTTAGATGCCAAAGCACTGGCTGAAAAACGTATCGATTATCTGATACTAAAGGGGACCTCTGCACAAACAGTTAATAAACCAGAACAAGCTATCTCGGCGTTTAGCGCCATGACCTCGCTACAACCAAATAATGCAAAATGGTGGTTGGCACTGGGGGTTAATTACGACGCATTGTCTGACAAGCGTTTAGCCATATCTTCATATTCCAGAGCCCTTGCGATTGGTGGCCTCTCTTCTACATCATCGCAATATGCTAGTGCCCGCCTAACTGATTTACAGGAGCAACCTTAATGCGTCCTCGATTAAAGATGCGCCTCGGCGATTTATTAGTTCACGAAAATATCATTACCAGCGAGCAGCTTGATAATGCGCTATCGGCACAGCGTTCATCTGGGCGAAAACTTGGTGATACGCTTATTGACTTAGGGTTTATCAGCGAACCGCAACTTCTTCGCTTTCTTGCCCAGCAGCTAAATATTCCTTTTTTAGATATTACACAGCGTCGAATAGATCCAGAGCAAGCACAACTTATCCCAGAAACCTATGCAAGGCGTTATCGAGCGCTAGTACTTGAAGCTGACGACGATGAAGTGCTGATTGGAATGAGCGACCCCACCGACTTAGGCGGTCTTGATCAGTTAGGTCCGCTAGTAGCGCCGCGCAATATCGAGCTGGCAATAGTTCAAGAAAATCAAATGTTAGAAGCGTTTGATTCGGTTTATCGTCGTACCCAAGATATAGCGTCATTTGCAGAAAAGTTAGGTGAAGAGTACGCCGATGAAGCGGACTTTGAATTGTCTGCTCTCGACGATACCACTTCAGATGCCACAGTAGTAAAACTGCTTCACTCTATTTTTGAAGATGCGGTTCAGGTGCGCGCCTCTGATATACATATTGAGCCAGATGAAAATACTCTGCGTATCAGGCAGCGTGTAGATGGCGTGCTGCAGGAAAACACACTAAACCAGGTAAAAATTGCCGCTGCGTTGGTACTTAGGTTAAAGCTAATGTCTGGTCTCGATATATCAGAAAAGCGTATTCCTCAAGATGGGCGTTTTAATATAAAAGTGAAAGGCCACACCCTTGATGTGCGTGTTTCCACCATGCCTGTCGCTAACGGCGAAGCGGTGGTTATGCGTTTGCTAGATCAATCCGCAGGTCTTTTGACGTTAAATCAGACAGGGATGCCTGATGCAATGGCCGAAAAATTTCGCGCCGCCATAAACCGACCTCATGGCATGATATTGGTAACCGGGCCAACGGGTTCGGGGAAAACTACAACTTTATATGGCGCGCTAAGCGAGCTCAATAAGCCCGATTTGAAAATCATTACCGCAGAAGACCCCATTGAATATCGCTTGCCTCGTATAAACCAAGTACAAGTGAACTCAAAAATTGGTCTCGACTTCGCGTCTATTTTGCGTACTACCCTTCGACAAGATCCTGACATTATTATGGTGGGGGAGATGCGTGATCAAGAAACCGTAGAAATAGGGCTTAGAGGCGCACTAACTGGCCACTTGGTATTAAGCACGCTCCATACCAATGACTCTGTAACTAGCGCCATTCGTCTTATCGATATGGGCGCAGCGCCCTATCTAGTCGCTACCTCATTGCGTGGGGTATTGGCGCAGCGCCTGGTACGGCGTTTATGTGAAAACTGTAAAGAGGAGCGAGCGCCCAGTGCCCAAGAGCAAGCATGGGTAGGCTTCTTAAAACCAGAGCTAGCAAGTGCGACATTTTGCAAAGGTAGAGGCTGTAATAGCTGTAACCATACAGGCTACAAGGGTCGTATTGGTGTTTTCGAATTTTTAGAAATGAACGAAGACATGATGGAGGCCCTGCGAGATGACAATACTCAGGGTTTTGTTGATGCGACAAAGGCCAACAAAGACTTTGTGCCCCTTTCACATATGGCACTAGATTATGCCGCAGAAGGTAAAACCTCGTTAGATGAGGTCTTTAAGGTGGCTGAATTTGTGCCTGAGGTGGTGAACCACTAATGCCTCAGTTTAGTTATGCGGGTAAATCGGCTCAAGGTGGCCCTCAAAAAGGCATTATTGAGGCTGCGTCTGCGCAAGCAGCGGCGCAGGCTTTGTTGTCTAAAAACATAGTGCCTATTTCGATAGAAGAAACTAAAAAAGCGGCAAAAGCGGGCGATGGTTTAGATATTGGGCGTCTATTCGAACCTAAAGTCGGGCTGGATGAGATGATCATCTTTTCACGCCAAATGTACTCGCTGCTTAAAGCGGGTATACCGATTATTCGGGCAATAAAAGGGCTAAGTGAAAACGCCTCACACAAGCGTTTCCAAGAAATTTTAAAGGACATTGCCGATCAGCTTGAGCAAGGCAGAAGCTTATCTTCGGCCATGACTAAGTATGAAAAAGTCTTCACGCGGTTAACCATTTCTGTTGTCGTAGTAGGTGAAAATACCGGTAAGCTAGACGATGTTTTCCTGCAGTTAGCCCTCTATTTCGAACGGGAACAGGAAACGCGAAAGCGCATTAAATCGGCATTGCGATACCCCACCTTTGTATTGATAGCACTCGCTATTGCTATGTTTATATTGAATCTTTTCGTTGTACCCGTTTTCACACAAATGTTTGAGCGGTTCGATACCGAACTACCCATAATGACTCGCGTGCTTATAGGCACTTCAAACTTCTTTGTAAACTACTGGTGGCTAATTTTAATCGTATTAATTGGAATAATTTTCTCGGCTAAACAATACGTTAATTCGACTAATGGACGACTTAGATGGGACAAATTTAAACTAAAGTTGCCTGTCGTAGGCAGCATTATTGAGCGATCATTATTATCAAGATATAGCCGTAGCTTTTCTATGATTTTGCGTGCAGGTGTGCCGCTAACTGCGGGCCTGTCACTAACAGCGGATGCTGTAGATAACGCTCATATGCAAATGCGCATTAAAGAGATGCGGCAAGGCATAGAAAAAGGCGAAAGTTTGCTTAGAGTTTCGAAAAATAGCGAACTGTTTTCTACACTTGTACTACAGATGATTGCTGTGGGTGAGGAAACGGGTCGATTAGAGCCGCTTTTAGAAGAAAGCGCAGATTATTACGAGCGTGAAGTCGATTTCGACTTAAAGAGCTTAACCGCCAAAATAGAGCCTATTTTAATCGGTTTTGTGGCGGTCATGGTGTTGATACTGGCGCTTGGCATCTTTACACCAATGTGGAACATGATGTCGGCGGTGAAAGGCGGGTAAAAGGTTCGCTATTTCAGTGGGGTAAAACGTGGCTAGCACTAGAGCAGGGTTATTTAACTTTATCGTGATTGGGTTGGTGCTCGCTGTTTTGGCTACATCGTACGTGTATTACGCATCACCAGTGATAGAAGAAGCTGAGCAAGTAAACAAAGAAAACGCAGTGGCTCAGTTTCAACGGGTTGTTATGTTGGCCAGAGCCCAATGGATAAAGTCCAAGCAATCAAGGGTTTTGATTTACGAAACGGACTTTGATGCCAGTGGCAGTATAAAGCAGCAAAAAGAAGTGGCTGCAGAGTTATTTGTAAATACAAAGGGTTGGCCTGAAGGGCTGGAACCGGATCAAGGAAATGCGTGTGAATACATGTTCACATTGGCGACTTTAAGGGAATTCGATGTGTCGTCGAAAATATCGGTAAGCGATGAATACGCAAACGGATATTTGCAGTGTGCATTCTTTATTCAAGACAAAGTTTGGTTTGAGTACAACGCTGGTAGCGGCGTAGTAAGAGAAAGAAAAAGTTAACTAAGCGTCGGAGTTATGCGCTTATTTGTAATCTAGGAGATGCTATGAACACGAGACAGCAAGGCTTTACGCTGATAGAGCTTATCATTGTTGTAATTATTTTAGGCTTGCTTGCGGCTACGGCGCTACCGCGTTTTATCGATGTAACCGATGAAGCACGAGAAGCTAGTGTAGAAGGTGTAGCAGGGGGCTTTGCCGCTGCTGTAGGTCTTGTGCGCGCGCAATGGGAAGTGGAAGGTCGCCCAAGTGGCAATAACGGGAACGGCAACGGCACAGTAGTTACTTACGATCAAACGCCAGTGGGCGTTGACGGTACCATTGGTTACCCTACTGGCAGCTCTACTGGTAATACACTTATTTCTACGGTTAACAATACCGAGTGTAAAAACACATTTGACCTAATTCTACAGTCGGCACCTACCAACACCACATCGACGAACGATACGGTTGTTGCTGATTTCAGATACGCGGTACGTTCAGATGACTCTGGTGCAAACACGCTTTGTGTTTACTACTTAGTTGAGTCTATGGGTCTACCTAATACTTCAGCACCAGCAGACGGCACGCCTGACGGTACCTCGTTTGACGGTTTCACTTACAACCCAGCCACTGGCCAGGTTACTGTTTTTTAATTAATACTCAGGAAGTTTGATTATGCAAAAAGTATCAACGCAACAGGGTTTTACCCTAATCGAGTTAATCATTGTAATTGTATTGTTGGGTATCCTAGCGGTAACCGCAGCACCTAAGTTTTTAAACCTTCAAGACGATGCACGTGATTCTGTTTTACAAGGGATCGCAGGATCAATAGAGTCGGCAGCATCTGTTGTTTACGGTAAGGCGTTAATTAACGGAGAGGCGAGTGCAGCAACAGGTTCGGTTAATGTAGGGAACGGTACGACTATTAATACAGTTTATGGTTACCCAGATGGTGGAACCGCAACCAATTTGACTAACCTGTTAGACGCAGATATTGATAATGCTGGTGATTATTTGACTACTACCGTTGCAGGTTCTGATCCCTCAGAATTGCTAATTTATTACAAAGGCTACACAGGTTACAGCACGACTGCTCCTACTGCAGCTAATGCTCCGTGTACAATTACTTACACGAACTCATCTGGTGAAGGTGTTCGCCCCACTATCAATGTTGTCTCTTGCGTTCAGTAATGTGAAGAAAAACGGTTTTACACTCGTAGAACTTATTATAACCATAATGGTTATTGGGGTGCTGGCGGTCACCGCCGCACCTCGCTTTCTTGGTAGCGACACCGAAGAAGCCATTGCGCTTCGGGACAGAACCCTTCAACTAGTGCGCAATATGCAACTTCGCGCCATGCAAAACGTACAAGACAGCAGCTGCGTGAAAATAACCAGTACAGTTATTGCTCCCCCCGCTGGGCATGACTGCGCAAATGCTCTTTCCACTGCTTTTGATGACGACCAAGTTATCAATGCGTCCAATACTGATTTCACTTTTCAAACTGCAGATGAAAACGGCGATAGTTTTTCTCAAATTCAGTTCGACGGGTTTGGCCGACCAAGCAATATTGCGTGCTCAACTACCTGCAAAATTCAAATAAGTAACTTTACTATGTGCTTGCAAAGTGAAGGGGCCATTTATGCGTGCTAGCGCAATGTTACCTACGCGTAGAAAACACAGTGAAGGCTTTACTTTATTAGAGCTAGTAATTGGTATTGTTGTATTTACTATCAGCTTAACAATAGTGCTGTCGCTTATTGTGCCGCAAGCTGAACAAACGGCTGAACCATTTCGCCAAGTAAAAGCTGCTAAGTTAGGTCAGTCGTTAATGAACGATATTCTAAGCCGCTCTTATGATGAAAACAGCGACAGAAGCCCGCCATTTGAAACCTGTAATACTAAAGGAAATTGCTCAACAACCCTTGGTCCTGAAGAGGCGAGTGAAGACGACTATGACGATGTTGACGACTACAACGGCTACGTAGTGAGTAATGTTGGCGGAAACTATAACAATTTTGGTTTTGCGGTAACGGTAGATTACGACAGTGACTTAGATGACAGTACGCCCACTGACGGTCAAACGTTCAAGCGTATTGATATAGCAGTGACTGCACCAGACGGCCAAGTTTACAACTTCAGTGCTTATCGAGGGAGCTATTAATGTGCCCACCAAAAGCACAGCGCCAGCGCGGTTTTACACTTATAGAGCTTATTTTGGTGATCACTATTTTAGGTGTAATTAGCGTTTCTGTCGCCCAAGTGATTTCTTTAAGTGCGCAAATTTATATAACCGGTGCAGAGCGTACCCGCCTTGTTTCCGATGCGCGATTTATTATTTTGCGACTGGAAAAAGAGCTACGTAATGTGGTGCCGAATTCGGTGTCATTTGATGCAAGTTTAGGGTGCCTGTCTTATTACCCCATCAAAGAAAGTGGCACCTACGTGGGTGATGCGTTCAACAACCCTATGCACGTAGTTGTGTTCAATAGTCAGTTAAGCGTGAATGACACCCTTGTGATATACCCCACAAACCCGCAGAGCGTGAATGATAATGGACGAACAATAGATACTATTGCTGATGCTGCTTCTGAGCCGACTAGCGATAATCAATATGACCTCACGCTTAGCGCCGCGAACACACAATCCTCACCAGGCAAACGCTTCTTTGTTCCTGAAGAACAAGTAACAGTATGCAGAACTTCTACCGCGCAAGGAGAGCGTTTAATAAGAACGCAAGGTGCTAGCTCCGGCGTTATTGGTATTAATGTGGCGTCGTGGAGCGCGAACGTAGTAACCGCAGGGCTACGGCAAAATGGTCTTATAGAGCTGCAAATGACCTTAGAAAGCAGTGATGATGAGCAGATATCCGTTGTACACGAGGTACACTTCCCTAATGTGCCATAAAAAAACGCGACCAAACTTTTGCCATAGCAAACACCGACGGCCTGTTGGTCTATGTAGTTCGCCTGCTCGGCAAAAAGGTTCTACAACTATCGTGGCTATTATTATAAGCCTTGTTCTTTTAGGGCTTGGCATTGCATTGTCTAATCAAATCTCATCAAACATCCGTCAGCAATCCATTGAATATTATGGTGCTCGCGCTTATTTGGCCGCACAAAGTGGAATGGAAGTAGCGATTTCAAGACTGATTAACGGAAACAACCCCGCGTGTACAGCTATTACTCAGCCAGTAACTATCAACGCCGACAACGTGCAGAATTGCACAATTACACTATCTTGTGAGGTGGAGACTGAGGTAGAAGAGCCTGAAGTTGCCGCTGGTGAAATTAGGGTTTATGCGTTGGGAGCTGAAGCGCAGTGCATTGCAGGCCAACTTGAAACCTCAAAACGCGTTCTTGTTGAAGTAAGGCAGGAAGAATAATGACATACCCTATATCTCGTATTCGAGCCCTTTTCATTTGTATGCTATCTGTATTAGCACTGCCCGTGTTAGCTGTACCTCAAATTGAAGGCAGGTTCATTGAACTTCAAAATACCTACAACAAAGCAGAGTGGACAACCATAAGCTTTTCGCAGGTGTACGACGAGCCTCCCGCCGTGTTTATGCTATCGACAAATCAGGGGGGTAACCCTGCTATAGTTAAAATCCGCAACGTTACCAGAACGGGTTTTGAAGCATTACCGCTTGAGCCCTCTGGTGAAGATGGCCCCCATATCACCATGGGAGCTCATTACTTAGCTATTGCCTACGGCGTTCACGAATTCCCTGACGGCGACATTGTTGAAGTAGGGAAAATGGAGTTGGATGCTACTACTATACAGGCCTCTACTAACTCTCCTTGGTATATCCCAACAGGGCCATTAGTGCCTGGCACTGAAGATGCGCGATACGCAGAGGTGCCGCTACAGACAGACTTTGGTGAGCAGCCCGTTTTCTTCCACTCCATCCAAACTGTCAATAATCAGGTCGATGTGGATGGGAAAATGCCCCCTAATGAGCATTTACTACCATTTTTAACTATTGCGGCTAAATATGACGCGCCTTCCTACTACATCGCCTTGGAAGCATCAGAAACCGATTATGAACCGGTAACACGACTCGAGACCGTTGCTTATATGGCAACCACGGAAGGGTTTGATCGCAGGTTCTTTGACGACAATGGTGTCGAGGTGGTTTGGGAGGCAGATTTTGCAGATGTTCTTATTCAGGGCTGGAGTGACGGCTGCTTTCGAAATAACTTTAAGAATTCTTATACGCAAACCCCATTGGTTGCTGCCAGTAAGATAAGCCGCAATGGAGCTGACGGTGGGTGGTTACGTAGTTGCGGTGTTAGTAGCACAAGATTGGGACTTCGTGTTGATGAAGATCGAAGTTTAGATTCAGAGCGCAACCACGCTGAAGAAGAGGCCAGCATTCTGGCTATGACATCAGAGTTTGTCTTTAGTGGTGAAGTACCAAGTTGTGACGTGGCATTTCCTGGGGCTATAGCTGCATTTGGCGGCTCGGCCATCAACCTTCCCGCTAATAGCCGTATTATTGATGAAAACGGCGGGGTATTGAGTGCGACACAACTTATAGCTGGGGGAACCGCAGGCACAGCGGACTATCCTAAATGTGGAGAGCCGGGTGTTGACTGTACGGTGAATAACACAGACTCACTGACCGAGTCACAGGCCAGAGCCATACCTTCTATCACGGTTGAAGATAGTAGCCCTGACTTGGCACCGGGTACTTTGGCTGGGGATTATTTTTATAGTCGGCTAAATGTGTTGATGGCTGCCGGAGATTACAATGTTGTCGCACCAACCAGAATCTATATTTCCGATCCTGGCACTAATCCAGCCGGCCAACCAACCCGCTTCGTTATGGCTAATGCTAATATAACGGTTGCCGATGGTGCCTATTTAGCTATTTATGTAGACGGCGACGTAGTCATTGATGGCTCTAACCCCAAAGCGTTAGTTATTGCCAAAGGTACGGTAACGTTCGCTAATGTAGGTAATGAAACTATTGTTGGGCGATTTAACGCAGGCGGGGGGATTGAATCTGTTTCCTCGCGCCAAGTAGATGTTCCTGCGCCTCTTAAAGTTACAGCGAATGAAGTACCAAATAATATTCCTGGTATCTGCGGTCGAGAGGTTATCGAAGTACTCAATCACTATCGCTATGAGCTAGCAGATGACAAAGGCAGTAGCTGTGCAGCTAAAGAAATAACGCTTAAAGCTTGTGCAGATGTGAATTGCGATCTTATCTATTCTCAGCCTTCTAGCGTTATTTTATCTCCTCAAAATAGCAATGATTTTCAATGGAGTGGAAGTGATACGGTCTCGTTTACTGGACAGATTTCGTTAGCGCTGGACAGTCTTAGAGGGAACGATACAAAGCTTGCAACGTTAGGAGAAACGCCATCATCCCAGCTTCGCTGTTTTATTGGCGGAAACGAAGTAGGTATAGAAGGCTGCAAAATAGATTTTGAAAACGATGGATTGGTATTCAAAAACCTTTCTGACGACAACACAACCATAGTTACCCAGCTATCAGGCAAGCCGTCTGACCAAGGCTTTAATAGTAAGACCTATGCTGTCGAGGCCTGTGGAAATTCAGAACTTTTAAAAAATAAAATAGTGGATGTGGATCTTAACTACAATTGCGCAAGTTCTAGCAACTGCTCGAATAAGATGGCCTTTTCTAATAACAACAATACGTACGAACTTGGGTTATCAGCAGAGACATTTGCGCTGCAGTTTGACGCAAATTCTCGGGCGGAGTTCACGGTGCAGTATCCTGACGCGGGAGAATTGTCGCTTACAGGAACAATCACTGACAGAACTGCCATAACGGGCTCTTCAAATATCTTTGCAGTTCGCCCGTTTGGATTTGCTATGGATATCTTAAATGACAGTGCTACCAGTACAAATCCAAACGGATATGCGACTAACGCGAATGGTTCATTGCTAGCGCGTACGGGAGAAGACTTTGTATTAGGCCTTCGTACTGTGCAGTGGGTTGATGGCGAAGATAATAACAACGATGGTGTACCAGATAATTTCGCTGATTTAGCCAATAACAGCACAGCCGAACACTATACAGGTAGTGTCACCTTAACACCTCAACAAACCTTGCCAGCAGGGGGGGCAACGGGGTCATTAAGCGCTACCAGTGTTACCTTTGATAACGAAGGTAAAGTTAACCTGGCCGTAAATTATGATGAGGTTGGCACTATATCTATTGCGGCGCAAAGCACGTATTTAACAAATGCTACTGTGCTAGGGCAGGTAGATAATGTAGGTAGGTTTGCGCCCTCTAACTTTTCTCTAACTGGAGACGTAGTAGCGGCATGTACTGCCAGTGATGGGTTTAACTATTTTGGCCAACCTATTGATGAGGTTAGCTTTACACTTACTGCCCTTAATCAAAATGGCAGCCGCACTGTGAACTACTACGATGGCTTCGACAAGCTAACAAGCGTTGGACTGCAAGTTGAACACAACGGAAGCTTGCTAGATCGTTTAGAAAATACGAACTCGATTGCATGGCCTCAAAGTGGGACTACAGGTCAAATCACCTTCTCTGACAATGACATAGTATTTAGTCGTTTGGGGAGCGCAGCACTCGACGGAGCGTATATGGATGCAGTTATTGCGCTGGTGGCTGATAGTGGACAAATTGAGAACGCAAACTTTAATGGGCTTTCTTGCGCTGGTTCCTGTGTTGATGATTTTGGTGATGCGATCAACTTCGCCTATGGCCGAGCCACGTTAATAAACAACTATGGTGCAGCAGATGAAGCCCTACTGTTACCACTTCGTACCCAATACTGGGACGGTCAAACGTGGCGCATAAACACATACGACAGCTGTACGGATTTTGCACACGCTAATATAAATGATGCCTCAGGTGAGCTAGTTTCTTCTGAAGACGGAACCCTAAGTGAAGGTGCGTATACCACCGGCGAGGGCATGCGTTTATCATCGCCAAACGGGGCTGGTAATTATTCTGTGACTTATACCCCTGATGCATGGTTGCTGTGGGATTGGGATGGAGATGGCGAAGCTGACAACCCGCCTAGCGCCACGCTAACCTATGGTGTTTACAGAGGGAACGACAACATCATTTACAAGCGCGAACAAATCAACAATTAGAAAAGTAAGGGCTGTATTTGGTCGTAACGCGGTGCGTTAAAAACACCACTACGCCCTTAGTAATAAAAAACCGGAAAAATAGGCAAATTGTTTTTTGAACCTTCCATTTTTCATGGGGTCATTAGTGAGTCTAACGTAGGAATCAATCGATTAACGCGTAGGTTCTATGCCTTTATGAGGCAGACGCCTAATTTGCTTGTAAATAAAGTAGTTATTTTGGCTCTAAGTGACAGCATCACTTGCCCAAAATTGCCCCCATTGTTAAAGTGTGCGAATAAATATCGACTTCACGTTAAAGCGTCGCCATCTCACCTTTGCAAATACGCGTTAACACAGAAACAGGAATACACACTTCATGTTTAAAAAGCTTCGAGGCATGTTCTCTAATGATCTGTCCATCGACCTCGGAACAGCAAACACGCTGATTTATGTAAAAGACCAGGGTATTGTTCTAAACGAGCCTTCAGTAGTAGCTATTCGTCAAGAGCGCGCAGCCGGGCCGAAAAGTGTTGCGGCAGTAGGTGCAGAAGCTAAGCGTATGCTTGGTCGTACACCAGGTAATATACGCGCTATCCGCCCGATGAAAGACGGTGTTATCGCTGACTTTTACGTGACTGAAAAAATGCTTCAGCACTTTATTAAGCAAGTGCATGATAATAATTTCTTGCGTCCTAGTCCTCGTGTATTGGTATGTGTACCTTGTGGTTCAACACAAGTAGAACGCCGAGCGATTAAAGAATCTGCTTTGGGTGCGGGTGCACGAGAAGTTTACCTTATTGACGAGCCAATGGCTGCGGCAATCGGTGCAGGCTTACCTGTATCAGAAGCGCAGGGGTCTATGGTGGTAGATATCGGTGGTGGTACTACTGAGGTTGCTATCATTTCACTAAACGGCGTGGTCTATTCATCTTCTGTTCGTATTGGTGGTGATAAGTTCGACGAAGCTATCATTAACTATATTCGTCGTAATTTCGGTTCTCTTATTGGTGAAGCTACTGCTGAGCGTATTAAGCACGAAATTGGCGCGGCGTATCCAGGCGAAGAGGTTCGTGAGATCGAAGTTCGTGGTCGCAACCTAGCAGAAGGCGTGCCTCGCGGGTTCACGCTAAACTCAAACGAAATTCTTGAAGCACTTCAAGAACCGCTAACGGGTATCGTTTCTGCCGTAATGGTGGCGCTAGAGCAGTCTCCACCAGAGCTTGCTTCTGATATTTCTGAGCGCGGTATGGTACTTACCGGCGGTGGTGCACTTCTTAAAGATCTAGATAGGCTATTAATGGAAGAAACGGGTATCCCAGTGGTTATCGCTGATGATCCGTTAACCTGTGTAGCACGCGGCGGTGGTAAGGCTTTCGATATGATTGACCTTCACGGTGGCGACCTGTTTAGCTACGAATAAACAGGAAAGGCAACCGTAAGGTTGCCTTATTTGTATCATGGATACTATTTTTACTCGCGGCCCTTCTCTAAATATCAGGCTTACGCTGGCGCTTGTGTTGTCAGTAACACTGATATTTGTTGATCATAAAATGGATGGCTTCAAATCTACGCGGGTGTACCTCAACTCTTTGATGAGCCCACTTCAATATATTGCTAACCTCCCCGGGTTAATGCTTAGCGAAAGCGCACAGCGCCTTACCTCTAAAGAGCAATTACTGGCTGAAAATCAAAAGCTGAATAATCAGCTGTTACTAATGAGCGAAAAACTCCAGCAGTACGATGTTATCGCAAAAGAAAATGCTCAGCTTCGCGAGCTGCTGCAAGCTCCCGTGCGCCTATCTTCGAAAAAAATGGTTGCCGAGCTGATGGCGGTAGATAAAAATCCCTATAGCCAGCAGGTGGTCATCAATAAAGGTGCAATAGATGGGGTATATTTGTCGCAGCCTGTGCTTGATGAAAAAGGTATTGTGGGTCAAGTGATGGAAGTGGGGTCAACCAACAGTCGTGTATTGTTGATTGCTGATGTGACACACGCCATCCCAGTGCGCTCCCTTCGAAATGATATCCGCTTTATTGCCACCGGCAGCGGTGCACTTAACGAGTTATATCTTGAACATGTACCGCACAGCGTAGACATTCAGGAAGGCGATACCCTTATTTCATCGGGGCTGGGTAAGGTATTTCCAGAAGGTTACCCTGTAGCAACAGTTAAACAGGTAGTGAGAGATGAAAGTCGTCCTTTTGCTCGGGTTATAGTTACACCTATGGCGAATTTAGACAGACTTCGTCATCTTCTACTTTTATGGCGTACGGATGATTCGCCACAAAAGTCTGGGTCTGGTAAGGATGAAAAGGTAAATACACCTGCTACCAACGAGGAAGAGTCTTCAGATGCGTAAACGTAACCTCGTTATTTGGTTGAGCCTGTTAGTGGCGCTGGTACTGCAAATTGTTCCTTTGCCTACCCAAGTTGACCTGTATCGCCCTGACTGGGTGCTAGTTGTACTTGCATACTGGAGTATGGCCTTGCCCCACAGAGTAAATGTAGGTGTGGCCTTTTTAACTGGTGTTGCGATGGATGTGCTGGTTGGCACAACCTTGGGCATTCACAGCTTTGGTTTAAGTATTTGTGTTTATATATTGGCTGCCAATTACCAAAGGCTAAGAAATTACTCTGTATGGCAGCAGGCAATTATTATTGGTCTACTTGCTTCGCTATATCATTTATTGACGTTTTGGGTTCAACACCTGTTAACGGATATTTATTTCCAAGTGGATTACTTGTGGCCAGTCTTAACGTCTATGGTACTTTGGCCGTGGGTGTTTTGGCTACTTAGGCGTACGCGCAGACAATTGTCAATTTCTTAATATAAACACCTTCACGATTAAACCAAAGGTAAGCCAATGACAAAATCGGTAGTGTTAGCGTCGGCCTCACCACGACGCACTGCTTTGCTCAAGCAAATGAACATAGCCCATACAATACAACCTGCCGATATTGACGAGTCGCCCCGTGAAAATGAACCACCATTGGAGCTTGTAGCAAGGCTTGCCACTGAAAAAGCCCAAGCGGTGAAGTCACAGCTAGTGGCTAAGCGCGCAATGACGAAAGACAAAGTCATTTTAGCTAGCGACACGCTGATATCTTTTAACGGGCGAAGTGTGGGTAAACCTGAAGATAAAGCTGACTCAAAACGCATTCTTACCATGCTTTCTGGTAAAACTCATGATGTACTTACAGCTATCTGTGCACTCGATGACGCTCAGCAACAGACCCAAGTCATTACCACATCTGTGACTTTTGCAGCATTGACGGATGAGCAAATTGACGCATACTGGGAAACAGGAGAACCTGCTGATAAAGCAGGGAGTTATGCTATTCAGGGTATTGGTGGTGAATTTGTGGTCTCTATCAACGGTAGTGCAAGTGCCGTAATAGGCCTACCGCTATACGAAACCCGCCAATTACTTAATGCATTTGGAGTTGTGTCGTGAGTGCTGAACTGCTTATTAACGTTACCCCGTCAGAGTCACGGGTAGCGCTTATTGAAAACGGAATACTGCAAGAAATTCACGTTGAGCGTCATACTAAACGGGGTTTGGTTGGCAATATTTATCGTGGAAAAGTAAGTCGTGTATTGCCGGGAATGCAGGCGGCATTTGTCGATATTGGGTTAGAAAAAGCGGCGTTTTTACATGCCTCTGATATCGTTATTCACAATGAAATTGCTGAAGAAGTCTCGGCAAGCCATATACAGAAGCAGGACATTCGCGAGCTGGTGCGTGATGGTCAAGATATTGTGGTTCAAGTGGTAAAAGATCCCATCGGTACCAAAGGTGCACGCCTTACCACAGATATCACTATCCCCAGCCGATATCTGGTATTTATGCCTTCGGTAACCCACGTTGGTGTATCGCAACGCATTGAAGAAGAGTCAGAGAGAGAGCGTTTAAAATCCCTTGTACAAGAGTTTTGCGATGAGAACGGCGGCTTTATTCTTCGTACTGCCGCAGAAGGCGTGGGTAAAAATGAGTTGCAGTCAGACGCTGCGTTTTTGCGAAGACTGTGGGATAAAATTCAGTCTCGAATGAAAAAGCGCAAGTCGAACGTGCTTTATGAAGATTTACCGCTTGCAAGGAGGGTTCTGCGAGACTTTGTAGGCACAGAGCTAGACAGGATTCGAATCGACTCAAAACTATCATTCAACGAACTACACCAGTTTACCAAAGAGTACGTGCCCGAAATGAACGGCAAGCTCGAGTATTACCCAGGTGATAGACCTATTTTTGATTTATATGATGTTGAAAACGAAGCACAGCGGGCGCTAGAGCGTCGTGTGGACTTAAAATCTGGCGGCTACTTGATCATCGATCAAACCGAAGCCATGACCACTATCGATATCAATACGGGTGCCTTTGTTGGCCACCGAAATTTAGAAGAAACAATTTTTAACACTAATATTGAGGCGACGCAGGCGATTGCCCGTCAACTAAGATTGCGTAACTTAGGCGGTATGATCCTTATCGACTTCATCGATATGATTGAACCAGACCACAAACGACGTGTCTTACATTCATTAGAGGTGGCGACGAACAAGGACAGAGCCAAAATAAATATTCACGGTTTTACCGCGTTAGGGCTTATTGAAATGACCCGTAAACGCACCCGTGAAAGCATTGAGCATATACTGTGCGGCGAATGCCCGGTGTGCAAAGGCCGAGGCACGGTAAAAACTATTGAAACCATTTGCTTTGAAATTATGCGTGAAATTGTAAGGGTGAATCGCGCCTATGACGCAGACAAGTTTGTGGTTTATGCCTCACCAAAAGTGGCAGAAGCCTTAATGGGTGAAGAGTCTCATATGCTGGCCGAACTTGAAGTATTTGTGTCTAAACAGATCAAGGTCCAAACCGAAACACTGTACAATCAGGATAAGTACGACGTCGTCATGATGTAATGCATTAACGTATACGAAGGCAAAATGTGACAAATTTTTCGTCGGTAGCCGCTTATCTACTCAAGAAGTTTTGGCTGCTAATTGCCGTATTGCTTGTACTTTTCGCGCTTGTATTGAGCGCTGCACGCTATGCTCTGCCGCATATTGAGCACAACAAACATTTGTTGGAAAATTATATAAATGAGCAATATGGTGTAAATCTATCCATAAAAAGTGTGCATGCAGTTTGGCAGCGCAGCGGCCCCAGCATTGTGCTCAATTCAGTGTCGCTGGCTAAAAGCGATGCATCTCCTGTGGCGTTGGACATCAGACAAATCTACGTTGAGCTAGATTTTTGGGAATCGCTACGCCATCAGCTTATTTCATCCAACCGTTTTGAACTGCGAGGCTTAAAACTCGATATTGATGCCGATCGCCTTTCCGGTGACGGCAAAAATAACTTTCCCGTGGTGAAGGCCCTTGAGCGACTTTTCCTAGAGCAACTGCAAAGCTTCTCGCTAGAAGACGGTGTGGTTTCCGTGACTCACCTCAATGAAACCAATTCCTTCGATATAGAGAGCTTATCCTGGAACAACCATGAAGAGAGGCACCAAGGTTTAGGACAGCTGAAAGTTGCAGATTTAGCTGCTAACTCTGCGTCTTTCATTATCGATATAACGGGCACGCGAGAAGAGTTTGAGGGCGTGTTCTACGCCAAAGCCGAAGAACTTGATATTTCTCCTTGGGTAAGCGACCTGATAAAAACTAAGCGCCCGTTAGCCCAAAGCCGTGCAAACTTTGAAGTATGGACTAACTTTTCTCAAAGTGAAGTGACTAGTGTACAAGCCGAATTAAGTGAGAGCCTTTTAGAGTGGGGCAGCGGCCGTGCGAAAACGGTAACCGGCATCAGCGGTGGTAGCTTACAGGCGTTGCCTAACACTGGAAGCAAACAAGGCGGGTGGAATGTGAGAGTTGACCAGCTTGTGCTTGCTTCAAGTAATGAAACCCTAACCACAGATCTTATTGGTAGTATTAGTGCAAACGGTGATGTGCTAATAAACACTATGAAGCCCCTGCAAATTAACCCGTTTTTACTGTTATTACCCCTTTTTATGGATGATACCAGTGAAGAGGAAATACGTGGGCTAAATCCAAAAGGCGAGTTAGCCACGTTGCAAATACAGCTGCACAATGGCCAACCGTCTTTGGCCGCTAAAGTGCTAGATGTGCAGTGGGATAAAACAGATAAGGTGCCAGGCCTTTCTTCCCTCAACGCCGATCTGTTTTGGTATAAAAATAACGGCGCCGTTTACTTAGAAAGTCAGGATAGCGTGTTAAGCGCTGATGGTGTCATCAAACAAGACATTCATATAAACCAGTTCAAATCCCGTTTTTATATTTATCCAGAACAAGCAGGCCAAGCAGCAAAGCAATGGATAGTAAAAGGTAGCGACATGCTACTAGATAGTGATGCTGTTAATTTGCACCCGCAGTTTAAACTGAATACGGCCACGGGGTTTATGTCGCTGTATGTCGATGTGAGCCCGCTGGCTTTAAATGAAGTAAGTAGCCTGTTTCCGGCTTCCCTAATGGGGGCTAATACCGACAAATATCTCACTCGCGCGTTTACTGGCGAAGGTCAAATCACAAATGCGCGTGTGCTGTGGCATGGCCGCACAAGTGACTTTCCCTTTGAAGACAATACCGGTGTTTTCCAGGCTTATGTTGATATCAAACAAGGGGATTTTCTTTTTGCGCCTAACTGGCCTGCGCTCAATAACTTAGATTTGTCTTTGTATTTTGTGAACAATGCCTTAGTGATGGAAAGCCCAAGTGCAACTCTGGCTGATGTGAATATAAGCAATATGTCGGCTGCTATACCTAGTTTTAAGCCTGGGGCCCGCTTGGCAATCTATGCTACCGGCACAGGTTCTGGCGAGGCGCTTACGGCGCTAATGATGGACTCATCCCTTAAAAATTCGCTAGGTAAGGTATTGAACGATGATGTGCAAATTAGTGGGCCGCTGTCTGCTGACATTAAGTTAGATATACCTTTTAAAGGCAAAGATGTGGTGGCATCGGGTACCGCGCATTTATCTAACAACCCTGTCTATATCACAAAAACTAACATGCTGTTTGATAAAGCGTCGGGTGATGTGTCATTTACTAACGGAGATATAGATGCAGGGGATCTTACTGCGCAATTTCTTCAGCAGCCGGTGAATTTGTCGCTGTCTGGCAGGCAGAGCGACACCTACGATCTCCATGTAGAATTAGGTGGGCGTTGGCATGTACATCCGCTGGCTAACTATGTAAACACGGATCTCACCACGTATATCGATGGTGAAAGTGATTGGAACACTAAAGTAGACCTAACTCTTTCTAAAAGCGGCTTTGAATACTCTGCAAATCTCACGGCAGATTTAACCGCAACACAAAGTATATTACCTGCTCCCTTCGATACTTCAGCAGGTAGTAGCTTACCTCTACAGATAATCAGTACTGGCGATGGCACAGCATCGAACGTCAAAGCCACCCTTGGCAGTAATATCCGTTTTGACGGTGTGCTTCCTCACAAAGAAATGCAGTTCTCGCGGGCGCACTTGGCCTTGGGTGAAAGCGATATTGCCAATATTGGAACAGGTTTTAGTATCAGTGCAAATTTGGCTCAAGCCGATGTGCAAGAGTGGTTTACTACAATCGATATGTTGCTTTCTGGCAAAGGAAAAGATGCGGGTAACACCTATGCGCAAACTAATGTTCAACCATCTATGGATTCAAAGGCTCCTGAAGCCAAGCGCACGAATTTGTTCGGCACGCCATCGCGTATATTTGCTAAAGCCGACATGCTTAATTTTGCTGGCCATAGCATTGAAAAGGCAGAACTGAACGCAACTGAGCGCAACAAGGATTGGATTTTAGATCTATCTTCCCCTCAGGCTAGGGCGACCATTCGCATCAACAGTGATTTAGATGAGCAAGGCATTGAAGTAAATGCCGACTACTTGTCGTTAGCTAAACCTATTGACCCTGAAGCATCTGCGACAGCAGATAATGATAATGACGCCGTGGTAGCCACTACTGGCAATGCTGCAAGCGAGGAAGATGAGTCACCTTATAATATTGACCCCAACACGCTGCCGCCCATTTATTTTTACTGTCAGTCTTGTGGCGTGCATGGTATTGATTTAGGTGAAGTAACATTAGACGTAGCGAAAGAAGATGACGGCCTAGCCATACGCCAGCTCTTAGTGAAGTCTGATGAGAGCAACGTAACCGCTACGGGTTATTGGAAGCATGTAGGTGGCGAGGTTAAAAGTGCGTTAAACGGAACCTTAACGTCTCCAGATGTTGGGCAAATGCTAAAAGAGTATGGCGTTGAATCGGGTATTAAAGATTCCAGTGCAAACGTGCAGTTCGACATTAACTGGCCAAATGCGCCAATGGACTTTGGGTTTGAACAGCTTAATGGCAATGTAGAGTGGTCACTGTCTGATGGTTATCTTACGGAGCTGAGTGACAAGGGATCGCGAATATTTACCTTGTTCAGTTTAAACTCGTTAGTACGAAAGCTAAGCCTAGATTTTCGTGACGTTTTTGCCAAGGGCTTTTTCTACGACGACATGGGCGGCACCTTAAGTATTGTTAATGGCAAAGCGTATACTGACGATACTGAAATTGACGGCGGCGCGGGGGAAATAGAAATTACCGGCTTCACCGACTTGAATACGGGTGAGTTAAATTACAACGTGTCGTTCGCGCCTAATGTAACCGGGAACCTTCCGTTTCTTGTATATTTCTTAGCAACGCCGCCTACCGCATTAGCTGCCCTTGCCATTGACCAAGTGTTGACCTCTGCGAAAGTCATTTCAAATGTGAACTATCGCGTAACGGGTACCATAAAAGAACCTAAGTTCGATGAAGTTGAACGTAACAGTAAAGACATTAGCTTACCTGCCCAAAATGCGCCTGTTCCAGCGAACCCGCAAGACAGGCCATTAACGGATGATGACGTACGCAGGCTGAAAATGGAGGTGATCGATGGTTAATTTAGTAGCACTACAAATGACTTCTACGCCAAATGTAGAAGACAATCTCGATACAGTTGCAAGCGAAATGGCGGCGGCCAATATTGAAAAGGACAGCTTAGTGGTGTTGCCAGAGTGCTTCGCCTGCTTTGGCGGAAAAGACAAGGGTCAACTTGAAGTCGCTGAAGTAAAAGGTGATGGTGCAATACAGCGTCGTTTATCCTCACTTGCTAAGCAGCATCACTGCTACATAGTGTCAGGAACATTTCCGGTTAAAACGGAAAACCCCGATAAGTTTTCTGCTGCATGCATGTTATTTGGTCCAAGCGGCGAGCTTTTGGCTGACTATCGTAAAATTCATATGTTCGACGTATCGGTAAACGACAACACTGGCAGCTACAAAGAGTCGGCTACCACTGAAGCGGGAAGCGAAGTCGTCACTGTTCAAACGCCAATAGGCAACATTGGGCTTGCGGTGTGCTATGATGTACGTTTTCCGGGGTTATTTACTGCAATGGGCGATATCGATATTTTGGTGTTGCCTGCGGCCTTTACCCAGCGTACTGGAGAGGCCCATTGGCATGCGTTGTTGCAAGCCAGAGCCATTGAAAAACAGTGCTTTGTGGTAGCGCCAAATCAAAGTGGCGTACATGCTAACGGTCGCGAAACCTATGGGCATAGTATTATCCTATCGCCTTGGGGCGAAACCCTAGCCGAACAAGCCTCAAAAACAGGGCTGATATCGGCAAACATAGATATTGCAGCAAGAGAAACCATTAAACAGAATATGCCGGTTGCCGAACATAACCGATTCAGGAGTCACTTTGTCTAAATCTGTTGAGCGTCATTTATTATCTGACTCAGGCCTAGATATTACAAAGCTAGAGAGCGCGCTAGCGACCATTCATCGCCACGACACCGACTATGCCGATTTGTATTTTCAGTCGAGCCAACACGAAAGTTGGGTTTTGGAAGACGGTATTATCAAAGAAGGCAGCTATAACATTGAGCGCGGCGTAGGCGTACGTGCAATTAGCGGTGAAAAAACGGGCTTTGCTTATTCTGATGAAATAAGTGAAGAAGCGTTAACTAAAGCGTGCAAAGCGGCCCGCGGTATTGCGCCAAGCGGCGGAACCCAACAAGTTGCTGGCTTAGGTCGCAAGCCTGTCGAAGCACGCTATGCTGAAAATAACCCTATTCTTGCGATGCAAGATGCCGAGAAAATTTCATTGCTTAAAGCGGTAGATGCTTATATCCGTAAGCAAGAGCCGTCTGCCAATCAGGTGGTAGTAAGTTTAAGCGGCGTATATGAAGAAATTTTAGTTGCTGGTAGCGACGGTACGTTGGCTACAGATATTCGTCCTCTTGTGCGTTTAAACTGCTCAGTATTGCTAGAACAAGGTGATAGACGCGAGCGCGGTTCAGCGGGCGCTGGTGGGCGATATGCTTACTCATTCTTTAAGCAAGATGAAGATGGCAAACCCTATTATGAGCAATTAGCCGATGATGCACTTCACATGGCGCGGGTAAACATGCAGGCAGTAGCCTCACCAGCAGGCGCTATGCCTGTGGTATTAGGTAACGGTTGGCCTGGTGTATTGCTTCACGAAGCTGTGGGTCACGGTCTTGAAGGTGATTTTAACCGTAAAGGTGCATCAACTTTCAGCGGTCGCATTGGCGAGCGCGTAGCCGCCAAAGGTGTAACGGTTGTTGATGACGGTACATTAAGCGACCGCCGCGGTTCGTTATCGGTTGATGACGAAGGCACCCCAACGGCGCATAACGTGCTAATTGAAGACGGTATTTTAAAGGGCTACATGCAGGATAAACACAACGCCAAACTAATGGGCGTTGCACCTACCGGAAATGGCCGTCGAGAATCTTACGCTCACTTGCCTATGCCTCGTATGACCAATACTTACATGCTGGAAGGTCAACACGATCCGAAAGAAATTATCGCCTCTATCGACAAAGGAATTTACGCGCCGAATTTCGCTGGCGGTCAGGTAGATATTACCTCTGGTAAATTCGTGTTCTCTAGCGCTGAAGCTTACCTTATCGAAAACGGTAAAATTACTGCACCAGTTAAAGGGGCAACCTTAATTGGTAACGGCCCTGAGGTTATGCAAAAAATCTCAATGATCGGCAACGATACTGCGCTAGATAAAGGCGTGGGTGTATGCGGTAAAGACGGTCAAAGCGTACCAGTAGGTGTAGGTCAGCCTACGCTTAAAATTGACGAGTTGACGGTGGGCGGTACGGCGTAGTTCAGCTCACATAATCACTCATAGGACTAAAAAAGGTTGGGCATAAGCACCAACCTTTTTTGTTTTTGAAAATTACTCAAAGCCCAAAAGGCGATAAATTAATCTTCGTGAATAACGTCTTTTAAATACTGAAACAACTCTCTGAACGCTTTGGGTGGCGCATTCTTTTCACGCTCTTTCTTAATTTGGCGGTGGAATTGACGCAGCTTCTGGCGATCAAGCTCAGGGTGCGCTTCAATCAACTTCTGAATAGCTGGGTCGCCCTGTTCAATTACCGCTTCTCTGGCTTTCTCTAGCGCATGAAAAGCCGCGTTCGCTGCTTGGTGTTGATGCGTGAGTTTTGCTAGCGCTTCTTCTATATCGGCAGTATCGCGATTACGCAATGCTTTACCAATAAACTGAAGCTGGCGTCGATAACCATCTTTTTTCTTGTTAACTTTACGGGCAATAGCAACGGCATCGGCCAACTCTTCATCCATAGGAATAGTGGCAATGTGTGCATCGGTTAAGTTAACCAAGGTTTCGCCTAGCTTATGAAGCTCTTTTGCTTGACGCTTCAGCTCAGTTTTACTGACAAACTCTTCCTCTTCGAACTCATCTGCTTGCGCATCTTCGAAGTAAGGATCTTCAGGAGAATTGTATTTCTGATCACTCATTTCAAACTCATTAGTGTTACACTTTAGCTAAATTGTAACTATCACAGTCGAATTAAGACAGCGAAACTTACTATGCAAATTGAGCAGCAGTTAGCCGACATTCAAAATGTCGTAGATGATGTACTAAAATTAGCCGTTTCAAAAGGCGCAACGCAAGCTGAAGCCAGCATGTCGAAAGTGCAGGGCATCGCCGTATCTTCACGTATGCAAGAAGTTGAAAACGTTGAATTTACCAACGACGGTGGCTTAGGTATAAGCGTATACGTAGGCAAGCGAAAAGGCAGTGCTTCTACTGCTGATTTAAGCAAAGCAGCGTTAACATTAGCGGTAGAAAAAGCCGTCGATATTGCACGTTACACCAGTGAAGATCCTTGTACTGGTTTGGCCGATGCTGACCTTATTGCTACTGAATTCCCAGATTTAGACCTGTATCACCCCGAAGAATTAGATACTGAAAAAGCCATTAAAACTACCATTGAGGCTGAAAAAGCAGCAATGGATTACGACTCGCGCATTACCAATTCAGATGGCGCGTCGTATAACGCAAATTTAGGTATGCGCGTTTATGGCAATACCCATGGTATAAACGCAGGCTACCCTAGTAGCCGCTATTCTTTAAGCTGTATGGTTATTGGCGCACAAGATGACGATATGCAGCGCGATTATGCCTACACGGTAAGCCGTAAGGCCGATTTGTTGCAATCAGCAAGTGCTGTAGGCATTGACGCTGCAAAAGCCACTGTAGACCGCTTAGGCGCCCGTAAGATTAATACGGCGAACGTGCCTGTACTTTTACACCGCGACATCGCATCTAGCTTGTTTGGTCACTATGTCGGTGCTATCAGCGGTGGCAGCCTTTATCGTCGTTCTAGCTTCTTACTTGATAGCCTTGGCAAACAGGTTTTCCCAGAATGGCTTAACGTTGAAGAGCGCCCGTTTATTAAAGGCGGCTTAGCAAGCTCTAGCTTCGACAACGAAGGTGTAGCCTGTGCAGATATGACAATAGTCGATGGCGGTAAATTAGCCACATACCTTTATACGACGTACTCTTCGCGTAAGCTAAATACTCGGTCTAACGGTCATGCTGGTGGTATTCACAATTGGCTAGTAGGCGATACAGGGCATAGCGACGCTGAGCTTCTAAAAGAAATGGGCACAGGACTATTTGTGACCGAACTTATGGGGCAGGGCGTTAATGGTGTAACCGGTGATTACTCGCGCGGCGCAGCGGGCTACTGGGTGGAGAATGGCATTATTCAATACCCCGTCCATGAAGTAACCATTGCCGGTAACCTAAAAGATATGTTCAAAGGTATTGTGGCAATTGGCGCTGAAAAAGATGTGCGCGGCAGCGTACAGACTGGCTCTGTGCTTATCGACCAAATGAAGATAGCGGGGAGCTAGCTTGCGTTTTCTCGAAACGCTGAAGGAGAGAGACCTGTCGATTTCTTAAAGCGTTTTGAGAAAGTAAATACATTTGTGTAGCCCACATAGCTTGCAATGTAAGAAACGGGCCACTGCGTGCTTAACAATAAGCTTTTGGCCCTTGCCATCCGCAAATGAATAACGTGCTGTTTTGGGCTTCGCCCAAACACTTGTAAGCACAATCTATGAAGGTGAGGGGCAGAGTAATGCGCCTTTTCACTTAAGCTTCTCATATCCCAGTCAAACTGAAGTTGTTTATCCACCACTGAAAACAGCGCATGTACCCGGCTTATTTGGCGCCGCTCCTTTTCGTCACTGGCATGCTTTTTACCTAATGGAGCATCTGCTATGCGGCACAGGTAACGAGAAACAAACTGCATGGCAGCGCGACGGTTATCAAGGTCGCGTTCCAAGTACACAAGTTCCATTGCGTGATGCAGTCCTTCTAGCATGGCGTTATCTACAACTAGGGCATCGCCTTTTCTAAATGACTTCCAGCGCTCGACATTAGCTAAATTTACCCAAATTATGTCCCACTGCTCGCTGATAATGGAAACTTCAAAGCTTTGTCCAGCGGGTAAAATAATAAGCTGCCCTTCATTTAGCTGCAGTTCGCCTGATGGAACGCGAAACTTTCCTTTCCCCTTTATGCTGTAGAACAGGGTATGGTTAGGCGGAGAAACTCGCCCCACTGTATAGTTCCCTGATAAGTTAGAGCATCCTGCCAGTTCAATGTCTAGGTTGCTGATTTCTGGTGCGTTACTACTATCTATAAAGCGTTCGAAGCAGTTGGGGCCAATATCTACAATGTCTCTGAAGCTAGGTTGCATAAATGTAAAATGATAGTTTTGGATAAATAGATGTAAGTTTAGAGCATAAAGGATCTGTAGAAAGTTAGCTATATTTCGCTTAACGAAAAAGTAAAGGATATGACATGCTTAATGTTTCCCAAGTAGTCGCTCAAAAAGACTGGCAAAACCCGGTCGTGTTTCAGAGAAACCGCATCAGTGCCCACAGTCCACATTGCGGATATAAAACGCTGGAAGATGCACTGCACAGCACCAATGCGCAAAAGCGCAGTTTAAATGGTCAATGGGATTTTCGTTTGTTTGATGCCCCAGAAAGCGTACCTGAAAGCCTGCTTTCAAAGACGTTGAGTAATGATGAATCTGAAAACTGGCAGCCTATTACCGTGCCGTCCAACTGGCAGCTCCAAGGGTACGACAAACCTATTTATTGCAACGTGAAATACCCTTTCGCGGTAAACCCACCTGTGGTTCCCAGCGAGAATCCAACGGGTTGCTACCGTACTACGTTCAACGTTACCAAGGATGAACTAAAGCAGCGCAATCATATTGTGTTTGAAGGCGTGAATAGCGCTTTTCACCTTTGGTGTAACGGCGAATATGTAGGTTATTCTCAAGATAGTCGCTTGCCTGCTGAATTCGATTTATCCCGCCTTTTAGTAGAGGGTGAAAACCGCTTGGCTGTTATGGTGATCAGATGGTCTGACGGCAGCTATTTAGAAGACCAGGATATGTGGTGGCTCAGCGGCATCTTCCGAGACGTTAATTTGGTCACCAAGCCTCAGCATCACATTCAAGATGTGTTCGTTACACCAAAGCTTGATGCGTGTTACCGCGACGCTACGGTTTCAGTTCGTACTGCTATCAATGCGCCATCTACCTTTAAAGTGGGCATCCAGCTTTTTGATGGCGATAGCGCTATTACTGTGCAAGTTATTACCGGTACCAACAATAAGCGGATTGATGAAAAGGGCGGTTGGGATGATGTGGTTTTCCAAACATTAGATGTGAAAGAGCCCAAACACTGGACCGCGGAAACACCAAACTTGTACCGTATTGTTGTATCCCTTATTGATGAGAGCGGAAACACGGTAGACCGTGAAGCCTACAATATTGGTTTTCGAAATATTGAAATGAGAAATGGCCAGCTATTGGTTAACGGCAAAGCTGTGCTTATTCGCGGCGTGAACCGACATGAGCACCATCAGCTTAAAGGTCATGCCATCAATGAAGATGACATGCTTGAAGACATTAAGCTATTAAAGCAAAACAACTTCAACGCCGTGCGTACTGCACATTACCCAAATCACCCTCGCTGGTATGAGCTTTGCGATGAATATGGGCTCTATGTGGTCGATGAAGCGAATATTGAAACCCACGGCATGTTTCCCATGGGTAGGTTGTCTCGCGACCCGCTTTGGGCAGGCGCTTACATGGCCCGCTTCACCCAAATGGTTGAACGGGACAAAAACCACCCTTGTATCATCATTTGGTCGTTAGGTAACGAATGTGGACATGGGCCTACCCACGACGCCATGTATGGCTGGGCGAAGTCATTTGACCCATCACGACCTGTGCAATATGAAGGTGGTGGTGCCGACACTACGGCTACCGACATTATCGCGCCTATGTATGCGCGGGTAGATACGGATGTAAAAGACGATGCGGTACCTAAATGGGCTATCAAAAAGTGGCTGTCGATGCCCGGTGAAAACCGCCCCGTTATTTTATGTGAGTACGCCCACGCTATGGGCAACAGTTTGGGAAGCTTTGATGAATATTGGAAGGCATTTAAAGACTATCCACGTCTTCAGGGCGGCTTTATCTGGGACTGGGTTGACCAAGGGTTAACTAAGTACACTGACAGTGGTGAAGCTTATTGGGCTTACGGTGGCGACTTTGGTGATACCGATAACGACCGTCAGTTCTGTATCAACGGATTGCTGTTCCCAGACAGAACGCCTCACCCTCATTTGTTTGAAGCAAAATACTGTCAGCAGCACTTAAGCTTCTCGCTGACTGAAAAAGATAACAAGTTTGAGCTTACTGTAAGCAGCGATTACCTGTTTAGACGCACAGACAATGAGTTGTTGTGTTGGCAAGTACTAGAAAACGGAAAACCCATTGCTGAAGCAACGGGCGAACTCGAAATCAATATAGGTCCGCAACAAGCACAAATGCTGACCCTAACCCCGGAAATTACGTTTAAAGCAGGGGCTGAGTATCATTTGAATATTGATGTTGTAACAGCGAATGACTGCGCGTGGGCTGGTGCAGGGCATGTTATGGACACCGCGCAGTTAGCACTAACCAATGTGTGCGGTATGGTCCCATTTTCTTTCAATGAGCAAGACGACAAAAGTGAACTAGTTATTGAGGCCCAAGATGGGATGTTACTGGTAAATGTCCAAAACAACGTATTCAGCTTCAACAGTGAAAGTGGGCTGTTAACGTCATGGCTGCAGGGGAATAATGAAACACTAAGTGCGCCGTTAGAGGATAATTTCTTTCGAGCGCCGCTGGATAACGATATTGGGGTAAGTGAAGTCGATAACCCCGATCCGAACGCCTGGGAGTCCCGCTGGCGTCGTGCTGGTATAGGCGAATGGTCACGCACTTGTACGGGTATAAACGTCGAGCAGGGCGCGCAAGACGTACGTATAACGTCGTTATTCGAGTATCACTATGGTCAAAAGCTAATGACTTCAACTAAGTGGGTTTATACCCTAGATGTACAAGCCGAGCTTTCAGTAGATGTAGAGGTGTTGTTAGACGATGGTTTACCGCCAATGCCGCGCATTGGTATGCAAACGGCAGTGCCTGTAGCCGAAGAGCGTACGTCGGTTACTTGGCAGGGGCTCGGGCCGTTTGAAAACTACCCAGATAGAAAAGCAGCGGCGCGCTATGGCCACTACACCTTACCTATTAACGCTATGCAAACGCGCTATGTGTTCCCAACGGATAATGGCTTGCGCAGTCACTGTAAAAAGCTGGCTATCGGTGAATTAATTGCCAGCGGGCAGTTCCACTTCAGCGTAAGTGAATATGGGCAAGCACAGTTGGATAAGGCAAAACATACCTGTGATTTAGCCCCTCAAGATTGTGTGTTTGTCTATATTGACCATGCTCACATGGGCGTGGGCGGCGATGACTCGTGGAGCCCAAGTACACACAAAGCCTTCTTATTGGAAGAAAAGCGTTATCGCTACTCGGTTTGCTTTAGCGCTACTGCTAGCTAGTCAGTTACCATTACGCACAAAAAAGCCGCTACATGGTAGCGGCCTTTTTATTAACTCAATGACCCATCCTAAATAGCGTTGACACTTTTCAAACTTAATTTGGAGAGTGTTATGAAATCAGATAGTAAAAGAACTCAACGAGATTATTCTCTCGCTTTTAAATTGGCAGTTGTAGACCAAGTTGAA
>NZ_JADOEK010000042.1:0-540 GCF_027563165.1 Alteromonas sp. PRIM-21
ATAACACCCGCATAAAGGGCGATAACACATGGGCTAAAATAGGAACGAAGTGACGCAGCCCATGTGTTAGCGTCCCAGCGAGCCTGCGAGCGATTTAATGCGTTTGTTATAAGCCGCCGCGCTCCCAAGCTAATACTGATTTCGCTCCTGGTTTAAAACCCGCCCGACAATAAAACTGCGAAGCTGAGTCCGTACTTAAAGTGAACTTGTTTACTGCAGCCAACTCAGGCGCATCAAGTAATGACGTTAACAATGAGCTACCAATTCCGGTATTTCGCAAATCATCTGAGGTAAAGAAGTCCATGATGTATGCATGAGTACAATAGTCTGTTACTACCCTTGCAAATGCAACCTGACGTCCCTTTGAATAGGCTGCAATACAAAAGGAGTTTTGGATAGTATTAACCACTGTTTCTAGGGAACGACCTTTCGCCCAATACGACTCTTGAGACAAGAAACGATGAATGAACTCAACGTCGAGCTTCGTTTTATCAGACGAGATTTCAATTTCCATAGCTCACTTCTGTTAAGGCTTATAAC
>NZ_JADOEK010000043.1:0-537 GCF_027563165.1 Alteromonas sp. PRIM-21
GTTATGTTTCTAGGGAAAGAACACATGTTTTATAAACAACTTCTAAAGCTCACACTAACATGCACACTAGCTATAGCCTGCTTTCCAACCAGTGCAGATAACCAAATTAAAAGAAAGATGTATAACCCTTGGGAAGCAGAGATTGGATATTCGCAAGTTGTCATTGCAGGTAACAATGTCTATTTATCTGGCATCGCTAGTAATAAACCGACCATGGAAGAACAGGTTAGAGAAATTTATTCTTTAATAGAAAATACATTACATGACAATGAATTAGGTATGGAGAACATTGTTAAACAAGTTATATATACAACAGATATTGAAGCGTTCAAAAAATTGGGTAATGTTCGCAAAGAAAAATTCACTAATAACCAATACCCTAGCTCTACATTAGTCGAAGTAAGACGTCTTTATAGTCCTAGGCATCTAGTAGAAATAGAAGTTATTGCATTCAGTGATAAAACATAACAACCCAATTAACACACTCACTGCGTTCGCTGGGACGCATACACGCGGGGCGGCTGCGCCATTATGCCC